>CAMCDA010000400.1 GCA_945873195.1 Asaia bogorensis | reverse complement strand
CCAGGCGGCGCAGGCTATTCTCGGCGATGATCACCGCGCCATCCACGATCAGCCCGAAATCGAGCGCGCCCAGGCTCATGAGATTGGCGCTCATGCCACCGCGCAACATGCCTGCCGCCGTCAGCAGCATGGTCACCGGTATGACAGCGGCGGTAATCAGCGCGGCACGGATATTACCGAGCAGAAGGAACAGAACGGCGATCACCAGTAGCGCGCCCTCGGCCAGGTTCTTCGCCACTGTCTTGATCGTTGCGTCGACCAGCAGGCCCCGGTCCAGCACCACTTTCGCCTCGATCCCGGGCGGCAGCGTGCGGTTGATCTCGGCAAGCCGCGCTTCCACGGCCGCGGCGACCGTGCGGCTATTGCCGCGGATCAGCATCAGGGCCGTACCGACCACCACTTCCTGGCCATTCTCACTCGCGCTGCCCATCCGCGGAGCACGCCCGGTTTCGATACGCGCGACGTCGCGCAGCAGGATTGGCACGCCTTCGCGCGTCGTCACCACGATCTGTGCCATTTCAGCGATGGTGGCGATCCGGCCGGGTGAGCGTACGACAAGCGCCTCGCCGCCACGGTCGATATAGCCGGCGCCAAGGCTGGTGTTGTTTTGCTCCAAGGCCTCGGCGATGTGGCGGAACGTGAGACCCAGCGCAGTCAGACGCATGGGGTCGGGTTGGACCACGAACTGCTTCTCGTAACCGCCAATGGAATCGACACCGGCCAGGCCGAGTGTGGTCCGCAACTGCGGACGAATAATCCAGTCCTGCACGGTTCGCAGATAAGTTGCGCGCTGCATCTCGTCAGTCAGGCGCTCACCTTCCGGTGTCAGATACGTTCCGTCGGACTGCCAGCCTGGCGCACCGTCCCGAACGGGCGCATCCGGCGCTCGTTTCGCGAAGTGGACGGTCCACATCGTCACCTCGCCCAGACCGCTGGATGTCGGTCCCAGTCTTGGGTCCGCGCCCGGCGGCATGGCCTCCCGCGCCTCGATCAACCGCTCCAGCACCTGCTGGCGCGCGAAATAGATATCGGTCGCTTCGGAGAACACAGCCGTGACCTGGCTGAACCCGTTCCTCGAGATCGAGCGCGTGCTTTCCAGGCCAGGAATACCCGCCAACGCCGTTTCGATGGGCAGGGTGACCTGCTTCTCGATCTCATACGGAGACAGGGCGGGCGCGACCGTATTGATCTGCGCCTGATTGTTGGTGATGTCCGGTACCGCATCGATCGGCAGGCGCAGGAGCGACCAGCCGCCGACGATCGATCCGATCACCACGAAAAGTACGACAGCCCAGCGCTGCTGAACCGAAAAGTCGAGGATCCGTCCAATCATGTTCGATCCTCCCGTCAGTGCGCGTGCGTGGCTTCGGATTTGCCGAGTTCGGCGCGCAAGGCAAAGGCATTGCCGACGACAATTTCCGTGCCTGCGTCCAGGCCGAAGATCACCTCGACGGCACCTGAATCCTCACGACCTATCGCCACTTCCCGCTTCTCGAACCCCTCCGGCGTTCGCACGAACACCACTTTCTCGCCCTCGATTTCCTGGATCGCGTCGCGCGGTACCAGGACGTCCACCGGTTGCTCATCGGTCGCGAGATGGGCTGTGACGAACGCGCCGGGCCGCCATAGGCCGTCCGGGTTCGCGATCTCGGCCACCGCCCTGGCCGAACGGGTCTCGGCATCAAGGATGGGATTAAGGAACATGACCTTACCTTCTCCTTGCGCCGCGCCTTCTCCCGTAATCATGACCCTCTGGCCTTCGCGCGTTGCCGGTAGATCACGCGGCGGGATCGCCATCTCGACCCAGACCGTGGAGAGATCAGCAACCGAGAACAGTTCGGCCTCGGCGGCCACCGCGGCGCCCACCACGGCCGAGCGGGCGACAAGGCGGCCGGCAATGGGCGCGCGCAGCTCCAGGCGACGCAGGGCAGCCGCCGGTTGCCGCGGCAGGTCGGCGATCTCACTGTCCGAAAGGCCGAGCGAGGAGAGGCGCTGGCGGGCGAGGTCAAGACGGACGGTCGCTTCTTCGTCCGAGGCGCGCGCTTGCAGGAAGTCCTGTTCCGCCGAAACCCGCTGCTTCCAAAGCCGAGCCTCCCGCGTCAGCGTCAGCCCCGTAAGATTCGCCGCTCGGCTGGCCGTGAGAAACTCCCCCTTGGCATCGGCGATCTCGCGGCTTTCGATCACCGCCACCACATCGCCCGCTACAACCTGCTCGCCCAGCCGCTTACGCACCTCGGCGATCGTACCGGCCACTCGCGCCGTGACCCGAGCGAGGCGATCAGCGTTCGCTGACAGCACGCCCGGCACGACGACGCGACTGACCAGGATGCCGGCCGCGACTGGCGCCACCTGGATGCCGGCCGCCTCGACCTGTTCGGCCGTCATCACGATTTTACCTTCCTCGGCGTGCGGCTCGGCCCCATGCCCTTTATGACCATGAGCATCCACTGGCCCGGCGTTAGTCGGTGATGGGCGCGCGACGGCGTCCGTGGACACCGACAATCCGACAAGATGGCGCAGTTCCCGAGGGATCGCGGGCACGACCGCCGCCAAACCAATCCCCGCGAGTACGGCAGCAGCCGTCAAGACGATCCGGGCCATTATCGTGCTCCTGCCGTGATTGTGGAGACCGGTTCCTGGCCGCGCAGTCGCGCGACCTCGGTTCGGCTGACATGGAATTCGCGCAGCGTATCGTTGAGCTGGGCCCGCGTATCCGACAGAGCCCGCTGCGCTTCGATCATCTCAAGGAAGGTGAATTTGCCTTCCGCATAACCTGTCGCCGCGAAGCGAGCGGCCTGTTCGGCGGCTGGCAGGGCATCGCGGCGCAATGTCCGTATCGCGCGCCAGGCCTGCTCCAACTGCCTCTCCGCCGCAATCAGCGACGCAACCATCGTCAATCGCCCGCGTTCCGCCTCCGCTTCAGCACGGGTCAGTTCCGCCGCGGCCTTGGCGATGCCGCCCTGGTTGCGGTCGCTGAATGGCAGCGGGATCGACGCGCCG
>CAMCDA010000399.1 GCA_945873195.1 Asaia bogorensis | reverse complement strand
CTTGCGTTGCGGATCAATCGTCTGAACCGGGACTGGGACGCTTATTGGGCGGCGCTGGCCGACAGGCCGTCGGCACCCGCCAATCTCAACCAGCCAGAAGCGTCATCGAACGCCGCCGCTTGATCCCACAACTTTGGTTCGCACCCGTGTTCTCCAGCGGACACGTCGATCTTGGCCTGGAATATGTATACACGCGCCGCGATCTTTTTGGTGGATCGGCCGCGGCCGGGAGCGTGGGCTCGGGTTCTGGCGTCGCCAACCGGATCGTCGGCGCGGTGGTGGGACGGTTCTAGCGCGCGGCTCGAACCGCAACGACCCGCGATATCGGATTTTCGCGTAGTCTTACTGGCGCTTGCGACGCCGGACCGCAGGCGCCGCCGTACACGTCCGCGCGCCATCCCTACGGCCGGTCCGTTGAACCCTCCGCCCCCCGCAGCATCCCCCCGCCAACCCGCAGGATCTCCGCTCGACCAGCCAGAGGCGCAAAGGTCTCGGCATCCGTGCCGGTCAGGAACGTCTGGGCCGGCAGGTCCGCCAAAGCCTCAAACAAAGCCGCCCGCCGTTCCGGGTCCAGATGCACCGCCGGCTCGTCCAGCAGCAGCAGCGGCGCGAACCCCCGCGCCTCCGTCACCCGGCTCGCATGCGCCAGGATCAATCCCACCAGAAGGGATTTCTGCTGCCCGGTGCTGGACAGCGCGGCCGGCGTGCCCGTGACCGCATCCGTCAGTGCCATGTCGCACCGATGCGCCCCAACGGCGGTTGTCCCGGCCCGAGCGTCCCTCGCCCGGTTGCCTTCCAGTTCCGCCCGCAGCCAGTCCTCCACCGCAAGCGCCGGCCGGTCGGCCAGCCGTTCGGCGATGGGGCAGACAAGATCGATCCGCGCGGCCGGAAACGCACCGGAAACGCCGCTGGCCAAGGCGGCATTCAACCGCATCACCATGCCCAGTCGGGACGCGGTCGCGGCAACCGCGTGACGCGCCATGGAGTCCTCCAGCCCGGCCAGCCAGGCGCGATCACCCCGCCCCTCGGACAGCAGCCGACTGCGCCCTTGCCTTGCGGTGTCATGCGCCGCGATCTCCCGCGCATGGGTGGGTTCCAGCGCCCAGACCAGCCGATCGAGGAACCGCCGCCGGCCGGACAACCCCTCCTGAAACAGCCGATCCATCTGCGGCGTCAGCCACACCATCGCGGCCCGCGCGGAAATCTCGGCCTGATTGCGCGGCGTCTGCCCATCCAGGCGGAACACGCGCCGGTCGGACGCGCCCTCGGGCGGGGATCCGGTGCCGATATCGGTCTCCCCCGCCAGGGTCGTGAACCGTCCCGCCACCGCCCAGATACCGGAGCCGCCCTGGCGGGGGAAGTCGGCGGTCCGCGCGTCCCGTAGGCCACGCCCTGGGACCAGGAGGGAAATGGCCTCCAGCAGGTTCGTCTTGCCGCTGCCATTCGGCCCGTGCAGCACCGTGATCCGCCCCGCCGGCCGCCAGGTCAGGGCGGCATAGCCACGGAAATCGGTCAGGACCAGGCGTTGGAGGCGGAGCACGCTGGGAAGATGGCAGCACGAACCCGGAACGGGAAGGCCTCAGCGCGCCATCCAAAGGGCCGCGAGCATTGCCGCGACCGAAAACCCCAACCCGGCCCCGAAGACCGCCAGATGGCTTTCCCCGGTCGCGGCGAACAGCCACGCAAGTCCGAACGCGACCACAGTCTGCACCACCCCGAACGCCGCCGTCGCCCGGACCCAGACCTGCACGGCGTGGTTCGGCGCCAGTTCCCGCGCTACACTCAGGGTAATCGTGCTGACACCGACGGCCGCGAAACCCGCGGCGGCGGCGGCCGGCCAGATCAGCCAGCCAGCCGAGGGCAAGGTCAGGGCAAGCGCGAGGACCTGGCAGCCCAGCCACACCACCAGCGTCGGGCGCCCGCCGATCCGGTCGATGACGCGGCCGCTTATCAACCCGCCGAACACACCGACCACGCCGAAGATCAGCCAGGCCGCCGCGCCGGCTGTCACGCCCATCCCGCGGCCTCGGGCGGCGAGGTCCGCCAGATAGACCATCGGCGGCACCATCCCCGCGCTGTGCAGGCCATAGGTCGCCACCAGCAGGCCGGCGCCGCTGCCACGCTCCGCGGGTGGCCGGTCCATTGGCATGTCCGGCCAGCTTTGCCGAGCAAACAGCCACAGCAGGATCACGGCGGCCGAGAGCGTCAGCCAGGTGGCCGACACACCGAACGGCAGCATTGCGGGCACCAGCACCGCGCCGACGGCGATGCCCGCGCCAATCCCCGACAGGACTAGGCCCCCAGCCACGCCGCGCAGATGGACCGGCACGCTCGCCTGGCTGGCCGGGCCGGCGAGCGCCATCACAAAGCCGCCGCCCACGCCGGCGATCGCGCGCCAGGCCATCAGCCACCAGAACCCGCCATTCCACGCGCAGGCGGCCAGGGACAGGACGATCAACCCCATGCCCGCGTCCAGCGTCGATCCCACCCCGATCCGCATTCCGACCGGCCGGCCCGCGAGCGTGCCGATCAGGTAGCCCAGCAGCGCGGCCCCGCCGAGCGCTCCGGCCTGACCGCCATCGACCCAGCCCGAGGCGACCATGGCGGGAAACAGCGGGACATAGGCGAAGCGCGCCAATCCGTTGCCCGAGCACGTTGCCGCGGCCCCGGAGAGCGCCGGGCGCAGAAGGCGGAGAGTCATGGGAACGGGCGCAAGGTCACGATGCGCGGGAGGATTTCACGGAATGACCGGCATGGCGACCCGGCAAAGGCTGATTGCGTTTGCCTGCGCATACGGCGATGCTCCTTGCAATCGTCTATGTTGCAGTGCAACATGATTTCTCAACATTTGTGGTAACTCCCAAGCCCCCCACCGTGAGCAAGAAAGGCGCTCGTGGAGGTACGGCGGGGCCAGCGTTATCCGGATAAAGCGAGGATGAGTGAAGCCGGCGTGGTCGAGAGGGCCGTGAGAAGATTCCAACCTTGTTTCCGGGCGGTGGAG
>CAMCDA010000398.1 GCA_945873195.1 Asaia bogorensis | reverse complement strand
CCCCTTGAGGGTGGGGGTTGGGGGGTGGGGTGGATGCCCCTCGGACCGTGCCGCGAGACCCCTCCCCCCAACCCCCTCCCTCAAGGGGAGGGGGAGAAGATGGCTGACCAGCCTCCCCCACCTCGCAGACCTGTTGCATCCACCCCCCTCAGACCCGGCGCCCCCACTTCCCCCACCGACCTCCGCGACGGCCTACGCCTGACCGGCCACTTCCTCACCCGCGATGCCTTCGGGCAGCGTCATCGCCCGCTGCCCCAGGCGCGGCGGATGCTATACGACCGCGTCGCCGCGCTGGCGGACGAATCGGAGACACAGAATGCCGGATGACCTGATCGGTCACATCCAGGACACGCCCCTGAAGGACGCGCTGGCGGAGCGTTACCTCGCCTATGCGCTGTCCACCATCATGTCGCGGTCCCTGCCCGATGTGCGGGACGGGCTGAAGCCCGTGCATCGCCGCCTGATCTACGCGATGCACCAGCTGCGCCTCGACCCCACGGCCGGGTTCAAGAAATGCGCCCGCGTCGTCGGCGACGTCATCGGTAAATACCACCCGCACGGCGACGTCGCGGTCTACGAAGCGCTGGTCCGCCTCGCGCAGGACTTCGCCGTCCGCTACCCGATCGTCGAGGGCCAGGGCAATTTCGGCAACATCGACGGCGATAACCCCGCCGCCATGCGATACACCGAAGCCCGCCTGACCGAGGTCGCCAAGGCGATGCTCGCCGGCATCGACGAGGACGCGGTCGATTTCCGCCCGACCTATGATGGCGAGGAATCCGAACCGATCGTCCTACCCGGCGCCTTTCCCAACCTGCTGGCCAACGGATCGGCCGGCATCGCGGTGGGCATGGCAACCTCCATACCGCCGCACAACGCCGGGGAGGTCTGCGCCGCCGCCATCCATCTGATCGAGAACCCTGACGCCTCGGTCGCCGACCTGCTCGCCCATATGCCAGGCCCGGACTTCCCGACCGGCGGCACCATCGTCGAAGAAGCGGCGTCGATCCGGCAGGCCTACGAAACCGGCCGCGGCGGCTTCCGCCTCCGCGCCCGCTGGTCCGTCGAGCGCGGCAAGCTCGGCGCCTGGAAGATCGTGGTCACCGAGATCCCCTATCAGGTGCAGAAATCCCGCCTGATCGAACAGATCGCGCAGTTGATGGAGGACAAAAAGCTCCCCCTTCTAGGCGACGTGCGCGATGAAAGCACCGATGTCGTCCGGCTGGTGCTGGAACCGAAGACGCGCGGGGTCGAACCCGAGGTCCTGATGGAGACCCTGTTCCGCGCCAGCGCGCTGGAAACGCGGTTCTCCCTGAACATGAACGTCCTCGACGCCAGCCGCACGCCGCGCGTGATGACGCTCAAGGAAGTGCTGCGCGAATGGCTCGACCACCGGCATGTGGTCCTTGTCCGCCGGTCCAACCACCGGCTGGCGGCGATCGAGCGGCGGCTGGAAATCCTCGACGGCTACCTGATCGTCTACCTCAACATCGATGAGGTGATCCGCATCATCCGCGAGGAAGACCAGCCCAAGCCCAGCCTGATGAAGCGGTTCGAACTGACCGACACCCAGGCCGAAGCCATCCTGAACATGCGCCTGCGCAGCCTGCGGCGGCTGGAGGAGATGGAACTCCGCAAGGAACACAAGGGGCTGTCGAAGGAGCGGAAGGAGCTGCAATCCCTGCTGGGCAGCGACAAGCTGCGCTGGAAGCGGATTGGCGAGGAGATCGCGGAAACCAAGGAAAAATTCGGCTCCGGCCCACTGGGCGACCGAAGGTCCGACCTTGGCGCGCCGCCGGCCGTGATCGAGGTGTCCAACGAGGCCTTCATCGAGCGAGAGGCGATCACGGTCATCCTCTCCGACAAGGGCTGGGTCCGCGCGGTCAAGGGCGCGGTGGCGCAGCCCGAGGACCTGAAGTTCAAGGAAGGCGACAAGCTGCGGCTACTGCTGCCCTGCCACACGACGGACCGACTGACCCTGTTCGCCACCAACGGCAAGGTGTTCACGCTCAAGGCCGCCGAACTGCCGCGCGGACGGGGTGACGGGCAGCCTCTGCGCCTGCTGGCCGAGATGACGAACGAGGACGACGTGGTCACGCTGTTCGTCGCGACCGAGGGCGGGCGGTACCTGGTGGCCTCCACCGCCGGGCGCGGCTTCATCGTCGCGGCGGCCGAACTGCTGGCGGAAAAGCGGACCGGCAAACAGATCCTGAACCTGAAGCCAGGGGAGGAAGCCAAGCTCTGCGTCCCGGCCGAGGGCGATCACGTGATCATCGTGGGCGAGAACAGGAAGCTGCTGGTCTTCCCGCTGGACCAGATCCCGGAGATGCAGCGCGGGGCGGGTGTGATCCTGCAACGCTACAAGGATGGCGGGATGGCGGATGCCAAGGTGATCCGGCTCGCCGATGGGCTGTCCTGGCCGCAGGGGGAACGGGAACGGACGGAAAAGGATTTGCGGGAGTGGTTGGGTGAACGGGGGCAGAGCGGGCGCAACCCGCCGAACGGGTTCCCGCGGCCGCCGCGGTTCTGAGATGGCCGGCCGAACAGGTGGAGGTTCGGCCGGCTCCGCCCCGTTGCTGTTCCCGGCCCTGATGTCGCTGTTGCCTTTGTTTCGGTTGATCGGGTAGTTTAGAACATATGATGAACATATATCTCGCCCTCTGCCCCCGTCGTCCCAGGCATCAGCCGGTGGATTCCGTAGGGACGGGTTTTTTCGTACGGTCATACCCCATGTCCGGTGAGCCACCGCCCCCTCTCCCCTCGCGGGAGAGGGTCGGGGTGAGGGGGCATCGCGGCACGGACCGTGGGGTGCTTACCCCCCACCCCAACCCTCCCCCTCAAGGGGGGAGGGGGCAGGACAGGATTTTCCACACGGTCCAACCCCATGTCCGGTGAGCCACCGCCCCCTCCCCCCTTGAGGGGGAGGGCCGGGGTGGGGGGTATCGCGGCACTGACCCGGGGGCTTCCACCCCTCACCCCAACCCTCTCCCGCAAGGGGAGAGGGGGCGG
>CAMCDA010000397.1 GCA_945873195.1 Asaia bogorensis | reverse complement strand
TCAGGCGCTCGCCGCGTGCCGGAACACGGCGCTGACGTTGCTGCGCCGGATGGGACTGCGGATCGTCGAGGGCTTCGAGCACTTCGCCGAACACCGGGTCCAGGCCATCGCCGCCGTCATGCAGCCGAGAACCGAATGACCCTGGGCCTCCCGGGCGCTGGGGAACGGCCACCGCCCATGGCGGGTCCAGCGGAGAAACGCCCGCCTACCCACCTGTCCGATGTTCGGAACATACGCCTAGCATGACGATACATCTATCCCCACGCCAATGGCGCCAGGATCAATTTCACGACCTCGGGCGCCGGTTTCCCGACGCCCAAGGCCGTGCGCCTCACATCGCCGTCATACCGCCGTCCACGAACAGCAGGGCGCCCGTGACATAGGACGCGTCGTCGGACGCCAGGAACAAAATCGCCGCCGCAACCTCCTCCGCTCGGCCTGGACGCTTCATCATCGTTCCTTGCGCGGCCTTGGCATTGTACTGCTCAATGGTCTCGCCCGCCGCTTCGAGACGGCGTCGGTGGAATGGCGTGAAGATCGGGCCGGGGCCCACGGCATTCACACGGATACCCTCGGCCGAATGGTCCGCCGCGAGTCCCCGCGTCAGGCCCGCGACCGCCGCCTTGGTCGTGTCGTATTGCAGGTTCCCACCGCCGGCGACCACCGAACGGACCGAGGCGATGTTGACGATCGCGCCGCCCCCATTGCCTCGCATCAACGGAACCGCCGCCTTCGCGCAGAAGGCGTAGCTCATGAGGTTGACGCTGAGGATCTCGTTCCAGCTCGCGGCGCTCGCCTCATCGACCTTCTCGTATTTGCGGATGCCGGCGTTGTTCACGAGGATGTCGAGGCGCCCGAATGTCCGCGCCGCTCCAGTAACAAAATCGAGGCATGCGGCCTCGGTCCCTACGTCAGCCTGCGTGAAGGTGACCTTCGCACCCGCGGCCGTAAGTTCGGCCGCCAGGCGTTGGCCACGTTCCCCATCCCGGTCGAGGAATGCCACGCTGGCGCCCTCGGCGACGAAGCGCCTGACCGTCGCCTCTCCGATTCCGGATGCCCCACCCGTCACCGCCGCGATCTTGCCGTCGAGCCGTCCCATCTTCTCTCCCCTTCATTGCATTGTGGAATGAGCGTCCACGATTCATCAGCCTCGGTCCAGCGGGCGCGGTGATGTTCGCCGGTCCTGGATGTCCGACCTGAAGGCCGAGCGCAAGACCGTTGCCGGGGCAAGTGCCGCGAGACCGGAAGCCGGGGCTTGGCGGCTGCCGGAGTTTTGCATTGATGACGAGTCCTGCCCCGACACCACGGCCTGCGGCAGATTGCCGGCCGGATGACCCTGGGATAGCCTCAAAAAAAAAGCGAGGCCGCCGATGTTGGCCAAGTGGCTGTCATCGGTTTGCCATCAAGACCGAGGAGTGCCCCGATGCGCAGGCTATTTTTCGCTGGTCTTTGCCTCGCCCTGTTTCAAGCACCCGCGCCATCGCGCGCGCAGACCACCTGCAACGGCGGCATCAGCGTATCCGGACCGAGCCAAGGGCAGTCGCAGCCGTTCTCGGCGGGGGGTGGGGCGACCTGCGCAAACAATACGGCGAATTTCAATATCCAGAGCACGATCAGCGTCCAGGATACGGCCACGGGCAGCGCCTATGGCCTGAATTTCCACAGTGGCGGCGTAAATGGCCGCACGGATGAAACTGGCGGCGCCGGCGCACCTTCGGGCTTTCTGAACGCAGTGAACACCGGGTCGATCACGATCAGCGGGACGCAGACGCTGCCAACCGTCGGACTGTTGCTCACCACCACGGGCGGCAACGGCGGGAACGCGACATCGAGCGGCAATTTCGGCGGCGCCGGCGGCTCGGATGGTGGTGGCATCTCCACCGGGTTCGCCACCACCAACAGCGGCGCGATCCGGTTGTCCGGCACGTTCGCGGGGGGCGCCACCGGGTTCCTGCTGCAATCCCAGGGCGGCAATGGCGGGTTCGGATACTCCAGCAGCGACGACGGGATCGATGGTGGCGGCGGGCCTGGGGGATCGGGCAACGGGGTCTCGGTGGTCAACACCGGTGCGATTACGATCGGGACGAATGATGCGTTCGCCGCCGGTGGCGTGTCGGCCACCGGTCTCGGCCTCACTTCGCGGGCGGGCATTCCCGGCGGGGTGAACACGGCGCCTTCCGACACGCTCCCCAATGCCCAGGCCAATGGCAACGGGCAGGCGGGACAAGGCGGCGTTTCCGGCGCCGGAGGGTCGGCGGGGCTGATTTCGGTCACCAACACCGCGCCGATCGCGGTTTACTGGTACGACTCAGGCAACACGATGAGTGTGTTCGGCCTCCAGGCCCTCAGCCAAGGCGGGACCGGCATCATTCTCCAATCCGGCAACGACGGCCACGGCAATACCGGTGGGAATGGCGGGTCGTCCGGCACGATCACCGCGACCCAGACCGGCGACATAACCCTGCGCACCAGCAATCTCAACGCATCGGCCACCGGCGCGGCGATCGGCGCCTTCAGCCTTGGCGGAGCGGGTGGGCCGTCTGGCGACAGCTCGACGACCTCCGGCGCTGGCGGACCAGCGAATGCCGTCAACGTCTCTCTCGTTTCAGGAGCGCTCAGCACGCAGGGCTCGGGACTTGCCGGTATCCGCGCTGCAAGCCGGGGCGGACTGGGCGCCTCCGGCATCACCAACGCCAGCGAGAGCACCCATAACATCAACGGCGGCGCGGGTGCCGCGTCGGGCGCCGTAACGGTGACGCTTCAGGCGGGGTCAATTGCGACGAACGGTACGCTGGCGTTCGGCATCGGCGCGATCAGCGCGGGCGGAGCGGGCGGCGCGGGAAATGATTTTGATGATTTGTTCGTAACTCCCAAGCACCCCCTGGGTGAGTCCGATTGGCAACAATGGGTTCCTGTTTTCGCGTCCGCGCTTGAAGCTGATTGCGTGCGGAGCGGGAACATGAGTCAACGTCGGGATGGAACTGCCTCCCGATGTGCGTGCGTTGATCG
>CAMCDA010000396.1 GCA_945873195.1 Asaia bogorensis | reverse complement strand
AGGCAGTTCCATCCCGACGTTGACTCATGTTCCCGCTCCGCACGCAATCAGCTTCAAGCGCGGACGCGAAAACAGGAACCCATTGTTGCCAATCGGACTCACCCAGGGGGTGCTTGGGAGTTACCATTTGTGAGACCCGGATGCCGCTGCATGTCGCGCTGACGCACCGTACCTCCTATCACTATGACAGGCTGGTCGCCCTCGGCCCACAAACGATCCGGTTGCGTCCCGCCCCGCAGGCGCGCACCACGATCCTGTCCTACGCGCTGAAGGTCGAACCGGAACCGCATTTCATCAATTGGCAGCAGGACCCGCAGGGCAACCACCTCGCTCGCGTCGTGTTTCCGGAGAAGGTGGACCGGTTCGAGGTGACGGTGGACCTCGTCGCCGACATGATCACGATCAATCCGTTCGACTTCTTTCTGGAGCCGGAAGCGGAGACCTTCCCGTTCGCCTACGATCACATCCTTGATCAGGAATTGGCGCCGTTCCGCAAGGCGGAGCCCGCCGGCCCATTGTTGGCCGCGTTGATGGCTGGCATCGACCGCGCGGAAGCCCGGACGATCGACAAGCTGGTCGAGCTGAATACGCTGGTGCAGCACCGGGTCGACTACATCGTCCGCATGGAACCCGGCGTCATGACGCCCGAGGAGACGTTGGACCTCGGCAAGGGGTCTTGCCGTGATTCCGCTTGGCTGCTGGTGCAGGTGCTGCGGCATCTGGGCCTGGCCGCCCGGTTCGTGTCTGGCTACCTGATCCAACTCGCCCCCGACGTGAAGCCGCTGGAAGGTCCACCCGGTCCCGAGTCCGATTTCACCGATCTGCATGCCTGGGCCGAGGTCTATTTGCCCGGCGCCGGCTGGGTCGGCCTCGACGCGACATCCGGCCTGCTGTGCGGCGAAGGTCATATCCCCCTCGCCGCCAGCCCCGACCCGATCTCGGCCGCGCCGATCACCGGCGTGGTGGAAAAGGCCGAGGTCGAGTTCGAGTTCGAAATGTCCGTGCGCCGCATCCGCGAAACCCCGCGCACGACCAAGCCCTATACCGAAAAGCAATGGCAGGCGATCCTGGCGCGCGGCGCCGAGGTGGATCGCGCTTTGGCCGCCGGCGACGTGCGCCTGACGATGGGCGGGGAGCCGACGTTCATCTCCGCCACGGACCTCGAAGCGCCGGAATGGAACACGGATGCGCTGGGGCCGACCAAGCGCGCCTATGCGGGCCGCCTGATCCGCCGCCTGATCCGCCGCCTGATGGGCCGCTGGGCCCCGGGCGCGTCATTGCAGCACGCGATGGGCAAGCAATATCCCGGGGAACAATTGCCCCGCTGGGCGCTGCACTGCCACTGGCGCGCGGATGGGGAGCCGGTATGGAACGATACCGCCTTGCTCGCCGGCGATGACGACAGCGACACCGCCACGCCCACGGATGCCGCCGCCTTTGCCCGCGGCCTCGCCGAACGGTTGCAGGTCGATCCCGACCTGGTGATCCAGGCTTATGAGGACATCCACTACTACCTGTGGCGGGAACACAGGTTGCCGGCCAATGTCCTGACCGAGGACGCGAAGCTCCGCGATCCGCTGGAACGGGCCCGCCTCGCCAAGGTATTCGCCCAGGGGCTGGCGAGCCCCGTCGGCAGCGTGCTGCCCATCCGCCGCGTGATCGAGGATGGCACGCGCCGCTGGCAATCCGGGCGCTGGTTCTTCCGCGCGGGAGAATTGTTCCTGGTCCCTGGCGACAGCCCCGTTGGTTTGCGCCTGCCGCTGGAAAGCTTGCCCTGGGCTGATCCGGACCAGGTCGAGATTGAAACCGAGGCTGATCCCTTCGCCTCGCGTCCCGCGCTGCCATCGCATCAAGCCATCCGCGCCAGCGCGCCGCTGCCCGATGCGTCGGGGATCGAGGGGTTCAGGCCCGTCCCGCAGGCACTTCCCGAAGTCGGCAAGGGGGAACCCGGCGTTGTCCGCACCGCCCTGACCGTCGAATCCCGCGACGGCCTCATCCACATCTTCTTCCCGCCGCTCTACGCGGCCGAGGATTGGCTCGCGTTGACCGCCGCGGTGGAAGCAACCGCGGCCGAGGCCGGCCGGAAGGTGATCCTGGAAGGCTATCTGCCGCCGGAAGACGAGCGGCTGCTGCATTTCTCGGTCACCCCTGATCCGGGCGTGATCGAGGTGAACATCCACCCCGCGACCAGTTGGGCGGAACAGATCGAGCTGACCGAGGCGCTGTACGAAGACGCGCGCCACGTCGGGCTGGCGACCGAGAAATTCAACCTCGACGGCCGCCATGTCGGCACCGGCGGTGGCAACCACGTCGTGATGGGCGCCGCGAAGCCCGAGGACTCGCCGTTCCTGCGTCGCCCCGATCTGCTGAAGTCGCTGCTGGGCTTCTGGCACAACCACCCCAGCCTGTCCTTCGCCTTCTCCGGCCAGTTCATCGGCCCGACCAGCCAGCATCCCCGCGTTGACGAAGCGCGCCAGGACAGCCTGGCCGAACTCGAAATCGCTTTCGCGCAGATCAAGAGCAAGCAACCCGTCGCGCCCTGGGTCACCGATCGCCTGTTCCGCAACATCCTCGCGGACATGACCGGCAACACCCATCGGACCGAGTTCTGTATCGACAAAATGTATGCGCCGGAAACGTCATCTGGCCGACGCGGACTGGTGGAGTTCCGGGCGCTCGAAATGCCTCCGCACGCCCGCATGTCGGCGGCGCAGATGTTGCTGATGCGCTCCGCGGTCGCCGCCTTCTGGGAACGGCCGTATGAGCGGCGGTTGATCCATTGGGGCACGCGCGTCCACGACGACTTCATGCTGCCGCATTACGTCGGGCAGGACTTCCGTTCTGCCTTGGAAGAACTCGGCGGGCTGCTCATGACTCCCCTCATTTTTGATTCCCGCATTACTATGTCCATGCAGGCCGCGACTCTCCTGGACACCGCTTTTTGTATCAGGCTGGGTTACGTGACTCGGGGTGTGACCCGGTCAGCTGGCCCAGCTTCCCGTTGCAGGTGGCGG
>CAMCDA010000395.1 GCA_945873195.1 Asaia bogorensis | reverse complement strand
GACCGGCAAAATTGAAGGACCGGTTAATGCCGATGGAAAGATTTGATTCATCTTGTTGGTCTCTAATGGCGGCATGCAGACCAACGGCACACAGCCCCTGACCTCGCTCCGCTCCTTCCTGGAAGACCTGAGCAACACGATTTCGATCGCGCGCACCTTGGTGCGGGACGGCCACCAGGTGGACCTTGCGGGGTTCGACCGGCAGGTCGGCCTGTTATGCGCCAACGCATTGGACCTGCCGCCCGAGCAGGGCCGAGCCGTGCGCCCGGATATGGAGGAATTGTTGCACTCGGTCGATGCGCTGGCCGCGTGTCTTGGCGCATCCGTACGACCTCCCTAGTGCCATCGCGTGATCCGCTCGGTGCGATCACGCGCTGCCCCGTCTCCCCTTCAACGCTGGCAAAAGGCTTGCGTGTATGATCCCCGATATCGCGACGATCGCGACGACCATCGCCGCCCTGGCCGTTGTGCTTGCCCTGGTGGTCGCCGCCGGGCGGCTGGCGCGGGCCGGTGGCTTCAAGGCCAATCCAGGCCGGTCCCGGTTGCTGGCGGTCGATGAGACCATCGCGCTCGATTCCCGCCGGCGCCTGCACCTGGTGCGGTGCGGCGGGCGGCAGGTACTGCTGCTGACGGGTGGAGGCTCCGATACCGTCGTCGGCTGGGTGCCGGACCAGGACGCGCCGCGATGAGGGGACTGCTCGCGGTTGGGCTGCTGCTGCTAGCTTTCGCGGTCCTGGGGGCGGCCCTGGGGGACGCCCATGCGCAGTCGGTGAACATCGATCTGGGTGCGGCGGGGGAGGCGGGGGCGACCAGCCGGTTGGTGCAACTGACGGCGCTGGTCACGGTGTTGTCGCTGGCGCCAAGTCTGCTGGTCATGGTGACCTCCTTCACCCGGATGGTGATCGTTTTGTCGCTGCTGCGCAGTGCGCTCAGCACCCAGGGCGCGCCGCCGAACATCGTGCTGATCGGGCTGGCGCTGTTCCTTTCGTTCTTCGTCATGGAACCGGTGATGGAGCAAGCCTGGCTCACCGGGATCCAGCCGATGATGGAAGGCACGGTGGGCGAGATCGAGGGGTTGCGTCTGGCCAGTCTGCCGTTCCACAAATTCATGCTTGCCAATCTGCGGGAGGGGGATCTGCAATTCTTCCTCGACCTGGGGCGGTTGCCGGCGCCGCAGACGCCGGACCAGGCGCCGTGGCGGGCCGTGGCGCCGGCGTTCCTGATCGGGGAGCTGCGACGGGCGTTCGAGATGGGGTTCCTGCTGTTCCTGCCGTTCCTGGTGATCGACATGGTGGTGGCGAGCGTGCTGATGAGCCTGGGCATGATGATGCTTCCGCCGAACGCGGTCTCTCTGCCGTTCAAGCTGATATTTTTCGTCCTGGTGGACGGATGGCGGTTGGTTGCGGGGAGTTTGGTGCAGAGTTTCGTGGGCGCCGGCGGGTAGCACATCTTTGGTGCGTGGTTCACGCGCTGTCGCGTTCCGTTCGGCGTGATCACGCTCTTCGGCCGCGGGGCATCTGATTGATCGCGTGGTTCACACGTTCTTGCGTCTCGCTCAGCGTGACCGCGCTTGATAGATTTTTTCTATCGCAACATACCTCGACTTTCTTGCAATTCGGGGCTTTCGCCCCTCTAGTTGTGCACAACCAGGACCATTTCCTGGCGTCGGGAGGATACAGGTGGCCGTCCAGGAGCCTTGGAGCGAAGACCGCGCGGCGGAGATCATTGCGGGCGAACTGGGCCGGGAGGGCGCCGCTCTGCCGATCCTGCACGCGTTGCAGCACGCGTTTGGCTGTGTCCCCACCGATGCCGTGCCGATGGTCGCCGCCGCGCTGAATATCAGTCGGGCGGAAGTGCATGGGATTGTGTCTTTCTATCATGAGTTTCGGAGGACGCCGCCGGGCCGGCATGTGTTGCAGGTTTGCCGGGCGGAGGCCTGTCAGGCCATGGGCGCCGATGCGCTGGCCGATCACGTGCGTGGACGGCTGAAAGTGGACTGGCATGGCACCACCGCGGATGGCGCGGTGACGTTGGAGCCGGTGTTCTGCCTGGGGCTTTGCGCGATCGGGCCGGCGGGAATGCTGGATGGGCAGCCGCTGGCTCGCCTGGATGCGGGGCGAGTCGAAACCGCGCTGGAGCGTCTGTCGTGACCCGCGTTTACATCCCGCGCGATGCGGCCGCGCTGGCGCTGGGCGCGGATGCGGTGGCGGCGGGACTGGCGCCTCATGCAACGGTGATCCGCACTGGATCGCGCGGCATGTTCTGGCTGGAACCGATGATCGAGGTGGAAACCGCCGCGGGCCGCATCGCCTACGGGCCGGTCTCGGCGGGGGATGTGCCGGGGTTGCTGGCGGCGGGGCTGCTGACGGGCGGGGCGCATGCGCTGTGTCTGGGGCTGACGGAGGAGATTCCGTTCCTGGCGCGCCAGACGCGGCTGACCTTTGCCCGGTGCGGGGTGGTCGATCCGCTGTCGGTGGAGGATTACCGCGCGCATGGCGGCATGATCGGCCTGCAACTGGCGATCGAACGGGGACCGGCCGAAACCGTGGACCTGGTCACGAAATCCGGGTTGCGTGGGCGCGGCGGGGCGGGGTTTCCGACGGGGATCAAATGGAAGACCGTCGCGGATACGGCGGGGCCGCACAAATACATCGTGTGCAACGCCGATGAGGGCGATTCCGGGACCTATGCCGACCGCATGCTGATGGAAGGCGATCCGTTCTGCCTGATCGAGGGTATGGCGATCGCCGGCGTCACGGTCGGGGCGACCCGCGGCTATGTCTACACCCGCTCCGAATATCCGCACGCCATCGCGACGTTCAACGCGGCGCTGGCGGTGGCTCGCCAGGCGGGGCTGTTGGGCGACGATGTGATGGGTTCCGGCTATCGCTTCGATATCGAGCAGCGGGTTGGCGCCGGCGCCTATGTCTGCGGCGAGGAAACCTCGCTGCTGGAAAGCCTGGAAGGGCGGCGGGGGCAGGTGCGCGCCAAGCCGCCGCTGCCGGCGCATAAGGGGCTGTTCGGGTTGCCGACGGTGGTG
>CAMCDA010000394.1 GCA_945873195.1 Asaia bogorensis | reverse complement strand
GGACACTCGCGTGGCTCAACCGATGCCGGCGGTTGGCCAAGGATTTCGAGAACCTCACGTATAATGCGTTGGCGTTCCTGCGGCTGGCGGCGATCCGGATGATGCTCCGAAGGCTATGTAATCCTTGAGAGACCTTCCGGACGGACTCTTACACTTACAATGCCGCCAATGGTCGTGATGATGTCGAGGCCATTCGCGTCCTGCGTGTATGTCGTCACATAGGCCAGGTTGCCCAGGTCCAGGGCCCTATCGTGGATGACCAGCCGACCGACCCCACGTTC
This sequence comes from Asaia bogorensis, assembly GCA_945873195.1. GTDB lineage: Bacteria > Pseudomonadota > Alphaproteobacteria > Acetobacterales > Acetobacteraceae > Rhodopila > Rhodopila bogorensis_A. Next base: position 2,764 of record CAMCDA010000394.1, on the reverse strand, counting down.
CGACACATCCAGCCGGTGCAGGGCAACGTCAAACGCGGTGGAGTTGGTGATAAACACCTGGGCATAGCCGCCGAACACGTCGATCCGGCCATTGCCGGTGTTGACCATCTGACCGGTCATTTCGATCAGGCCGCCGCTGACGACGAGTTCCTGGACCTCGATCCGGTTGGTCGCGGTGTCGAAGTAAACCGCGAAGTCCTGGTTGGCGCCCGTGCTCAGCTTGATCACCCCGGATCGGCCCGTCCGATAGATTTCGTTGATCTGCGCGGTGATCGCATTGCCCAGCGTGAGATCGTAGTTATCCCGCCCGCTTTGTATCTTGCCATTGATGTTGATGATATCGGCATCGATCCGGATGCTGTCGGCATAGACGAACTGCTTGTCGGTGGGCTGCCGGTTGAGGATTTCGGTGATGGCGCCGGGTGTGGTGGTCGCGTCCTTCACGCCGGCCGCGACCTGGGTCAGCTTGTTCGGATTATAGCTGCCGGTGGTCGCCGTATCCCACTGCCCCATCGGGGTGCCGCCCGACTCATAGGTGCCGTCGGGCTGGTTGATGAACAACTCCCCGCCGGCGATGACGGTCTTCGACTTCACCTGGATCGGCCCGAGTTCGTAGATCGGGCCTTTGCTGTTCGGGTTGTGGCCATCGACCTTGGTCTGGAGTGTCAGGCTGCCCAGCAGGTTTTGGATACCCAGGCCGCCATCGGCCTCCGCCATGATCGTGATGCCGGGCCATGGATAGGCCGTCGGACGGCCGTTCACGTTGTTGGCGGAATTGCCATTGATGAAGGCAATATCGGCGCGGTTCAGGATCGTGATGGAGGGTTCCGTCGCGCCAAACTTCACATTGGCCAGGTTGAAATTGGCCGAACCTGGAATGAAGGGCGCCAGCACCGACCCGTTCAGGCTGTTCTTCAGGTTCTCGGCGTCGGTGTTCTTGGTATTGCGATCCGTGACCTCCGCGTTGGTCGCGATTTCGTCGCCGTTGAAATAGAGACCGCCGAGCGTCGAGGGGATGGTTATGCCCTTGATTTTCAGGAAGGCGGGGGTGTCGTTCAGGATCGTCACCTTGACGTCGTTCGGCGCGATCCATGTGCCGCTGCCCTGCATGACGTCGCCACGGACACGGATTGATCCGGAGTTGGCGAGGATCGGATTGACCGTCACGGTCATGACGTATTGCTGGCTGTTGATCGCGTCGATGAGCCGGCCCTGAGAGTCGAGCTCCTTCGTCACCAGACCCTGGGCGCGCAGGCGCTGCATGATGCCGGCGATCTGGGCTTCATAGCCGGCCTTCGCTTGCGCGTCGTACGAGTACAACGCCAGGCTTTTCTGCGCTTCGATCAGTTCCAGTGACAGCGCGCTGTCCAATCTCTCCCGCGAAGTCGAGAAGGTGATGCCCTTGGTCGCGGTGAAGCCGGTGATCTCCCCGGTGGCGCCGTTCCATAAGCTGAGCGTGAGCGACAGGTTGCGGTTCAGGCCGGTTTCCACCTTGCCATCCATCTGGATGACTCCGTGCGCGGTCGAAACCATGGTGGAGTTGGCGAAATCCTGTACGGAGCCGCCCCCCTGGGCCTGATTGACGGCGGAGGTGGCCTCACTGATCCAGCTCGTGACCTTGGCTTTCGCGTCCAGGTCGTTGGTGCCGAACCGGGCGGTGAAAAGGTTCGCGGAACCCGCGGTCAGCAGATGGGCGCCGGTCGCGATGGTGATCACGTTATCCTGGATCAGGAAGGCCTTCGCGCTCACGTCCGACAGCGGGATCAGGCTGCCGGCGAACCCGTCGAAGCGGGACCGGAGGTGGTATTCGTCCTCGGTGAAATTCGTGGCGCTACCGGCGGACAGGTTCAGATCGCCCAGGGCGGTGATGGTCGTGCGCGCGCCAACCATCACCCGGTTGTCGGGGTGGATATCGACGACCGAGGTGCCGACGGTCGCGGTGCCGGCGCCATAGGTTTCGGCGAACACGTCCTGGGACAACGTGCCGTCGCCGCGGGCGGAGATGTCGATCGCACCCGCGCTGTCCAGCACGGCGTTGCTGCCGATCTCCACCGCCGCGATCGCGGTCGGGACCGAGATGCCGGCGAAGGCCTTGGCGCCCGACACCGCGCCGCCGGTCACGAACGCGACCTTGTCGTGCACCGAGAACGTGTTCCGGGCCGCGAGGGTGAAACCATGCTCGGATGAAGCACCGCCGGATTGGGTGAGCTGGGCGCCGTTGCCGATCAGGACCTTGGTGGTGACATGGATGGTGGTCTGATCGCTGGCGCTGGCGGCGCTGGCCAGGCCGCCTGTCGTGCCCTTGATGTTCTCGGTGGTGCCGGTGGTGATCAGCGGCTTGTCGACGCGGGATGTGGCGTTGATCCCGATCACGCGCGCGTCGATGACGGCACCGTTGCCCACCGCGGCGGTCACGCTGGTTGAGACGAGATTTGTGACCTCTCCGCCCGCGCCTGCCAGCAGCCCGCCGGCGATGGAGGTGACTTGGCTGTTGAACCTGGCCGTGTGTTCGGCGCCCACGGACAGGGCACCGGTCCCGGCCAACAATGTCACCCTCGCGCCGGCACCGATCGAGGCCAAGGTCACGCTGGTATTGGTGTCAGTAGCACACGATATGTCCGGTTTAGGTATACTCCGACTCCCCGGAAATCCGAAAAACCTCTTGCCAACCGGCGGCGAGGCGATTCTGCTCTGCTCATGATCCTCGCTGGCTTCCTTGACGCCGAATCACGGCGTGACCTGATCGAACTGGCCCGTGACAGCT
>CAMCDA010000393.1 GCA_945873195.1 Asaia bogorensis | reverse complement strand
AGAATGCGCGGATTTCCCTGATGACGGGCGGGATGTCGTGATACGCCGAGCGCAGGAACGCTACGGTTTCCGGTCCTTCGCGAGGTGGCCCGAGCACCGGCCGTCCGGCTGCATCGACGCAGTGGAGCAGGATCGGCAGCATCAGCCCGTGCTCGATGCGGTCGAGATTGAGTAAGGGCCGCCAAGCCTCGATGCGCAGTTGCATGGCGGCGAGGAAGCCCATGCACCAGGAGTGCGGCAGCACCAGGCCGTCATCCGTTCTGTCGAAGATCGGCGCGTATCGGCCAGGCGCGATGGAGAGGTCTTCGCTGATCGCGTTGAACCGCCCGACGATGGCGGTGATCGCAGCCAACACCGCGCCGGTTGCGTTTGCGATGCGGCCACGCTGGCCCAGCAGGTCGACCATCCACTCATCCGCCGGGATCGAGCAGGGGCCGATGACGATCGCGGTCAGATAGCCGTCCAGCATTGATGTGCCGGCGACTTTTGGTGGCGGCTCGATCGTCTGCAGCCAGCCATTCAGCTGCTCCAGGCTCATTGCCTGTTCCACGGCAGATGGACGCCGAGGACGCCTGGCCATCAGGCCGCGGCGCCAGCGGCCTGCTGATCATGTGCCGCCTTCCAGGCCCACGGCAGCAACACCGGCAATGCGTTCGCCTTGGTGCGGCCGGAGATGATGCGTTCGAGCACATCGGCGAGGTAGGTCTGCGGGTCGATCCCGTGCAGCTTCGCGGTGTTGATCAGCGAGGCGAGGATCGCCCACCGCTCGCCGCCGGTATCGTTGCCAGCGAAGAGCGCGTTTTTTCTGGTCAGGGTTATTGAGGGGCCATTCTGCCCATATCAACCAAGACGCAGAGGTTCATTATCGCTGGCACGCGCTGCACGGTCGCAAGGTCCGGCAACTCTACGCCGAGCGGCGATCTGGAAGAGAGGTCGTCGTCGTTGAGGCAACACCGGGTGTGGCAATCGTGCTTGCCGCCTGGATGCTCGATCCTGCCATTTGTGCAACGATGTTCTTCGGCACTCCGGCGATCGACATCGCTGGCGTGGCCGACCTTGATCGGCTGCTGAAGGCCCTCGGACTCCGACGAACATGCTCCGATGACCCCCCGCCCACTGAGGAGGTCGCATTGCCTCGCCTGAGATGCTCCCCTGAGCTGACCCGTTGCCTCATCTAACTTGCTCCCCACCGGTGTGTATCGGTGGGGGCGGATATGGGGCTGATCAGCATGGCGACACGAGACGAGTTGGTAGCGGCATTGGCAGGACGTTACGCCACAAGTAGCCGGAAGGAACGAGGCCTCATTCTGGATGAGTTCGCGGCGGTGAGCGGCCTGCATCGCAAGCACGCGATGCGTCTTCTGCGGGCTGGGCAACCTGGCGGTCGGTCGGGCCCTCGGGCCGGGCGGCGTGTTTATGGTGAGGCCGTGCGCGAAGCGCTGATCGTGATCTGGGAAGCGTCGGACCGGGTCTGCGGCAAGCGGCTTCGGCCGCTGGTGCCCGTCCTGATCGAGTCGATGGAACGGCACGGCCATCTTCAACTCGTCCCTGAGGTTCGCGCGGGGTTAGAAGCGATGAGCGCCGCCACCATCGATCGGGCGCTACGTGGGGCGCGGGCACCAGGAGGCGGACGCAAGCGCCGTAACGCGCCACCATCGGCCGCGATCCGGCGGAACGTTCCGGTACGGACCTTTGACGGCTGGGACGATCCCGCGCCTGGGTTCGTCGAAGCCGATCTGGTGGCGCATAGTGGTCCGACGGCGAAAGGTAGCTTCGTACAGACCTTGACGCTGACGGACATCGCGACGGGCTGGACGGAATGCGCGCCCCTGTTGGTGCGGGAACAACATCTGCTGACCGAGGTGCTGAGCGAGGTTCGGAAACGCATGCCATTTGTACTGCTTGGGTTCGATACGGATAACTGAGGTGGTCCCCGGAAATCGGACAGGTGCATAAGCTTGGTTCGTCGTGAAAAGGACGGACGCGATGACGGGCAAACGGACACGCTACGGCGCGGATTTCAAGGCGAAGGTTGCTCTTGAGGCGATCCGCGGCGAACTGACGGCCTCGCAACTGGCCACCAAGCACGGTGTGCACCAGACGATGATCAACGACTGGAAGCGCATGGCGATAGCAGGCTTGGCGTCGATCTTCGACGGCAAGGGGGTAGAAAAGGAAGTTGCTCGGGAAGGCGAGGTGGAGAAACTGCACGCCAAAATCGGCCAATTGCTGGTGGAAAGGGATTTTTTGGCGAAAGCCTCCGGTCGATGAGCCTGGACCGGAGGCGGCGGATGATTGACCGGGATCATTCCGTGCTCTCGATTGTCCGCCAGTGTGAGCTGGTGTCGGTCAACCGATCGGGGCTTTACCATGAGCCTGCCGGCGAGACCGCGTTGAACCTGGCACTGATGCGGCTGATCGACGCACAGTTCATGGAGACACCCTGGTATGGATCGCGGCAGATGACACGGCATCTGCGTCGAGAGGGTCATGGGGTCGGTCGCAAGCGCATACGGCGGCTGATGGCGGTGATCGGCCTCGTGCCGATCTACCAACAGCCACGCACGACGATCCCGCACCCGGAGCATCGGATTTATCCCTATTTGCTGCGAGACCTGACGATCGACCGGCCGAACCAGGTCTGGTGCACGGACATCACCTACATTCCGATGCGGCGCGGGTTTCTGTATCTCGTCGCGGTGATGGACTGGTGGACGCGCAAGGTGCTGTCCTGGCGTGTATCGAACACGATGGATGTGGGGTTCTGCATCGAGGCGCTGGAGGATGCACTGGCCCGTCACGGCCGGCCGGAGATTTTCAACTCCGACCAGGGCAGCCAGTTCACCTCGCCGCAGTTCACCAAGGTTTTGCGAGATGCGGAGATACGGATATCGATGGACGGCAAAGGCCGTTGGCCTGAATTCCGCGCCTAAAGAAGCTTAATTCCCCGTTTACCTTGCAGAATCAGAGAGATATTCTGCATTCGTAAATCCGAAACCATCACCAACGGGGTGCGCGATGCTGGCGCAAGGTCTTCTCGGTTTCCAGTATGAATCCGACCG
>CAMCDA010000392.1 GCA_945873195.1 Asaia bogorensis | reverse complement strand
AAGGCCGGCCATGACGGAGAGAGGGTTGATGCCGCCCGGCCGTTCATCCCTACGGCCAACCTCCCGGCCATCCAATGACTGAGCCGGTCGTCCTCATCCTCCTGATCCCGCTGCTCGCCGCCGGGGTTCTCGCGCTGATCCCGTCATACCGGGTCTCCGCCCTGCTGAACGTCGCCGCCAGCGCGAGCGCCCTGGCCTGCGCGCTGTCCCTGCTCGTCCGCCGCCCGGCGCCGCTGCCGTTTCTGCTGGTCGACGACCTCAACATCGTCTTCGTCGTGCTGAACACCTTCATCGGCTTCACCACCAGCGTCTACAGCGCCAGCTACATCCGCCACGAGCTTGAAACCGGCCGCCTCACCCCCGGCCACCTGCGGTTCTACCACGCGATGTTCCAGCTCATGCTGTTCGGCATGAGCCTCGCGCTACTGGCCAACAACATTGGCCTGATGTGGGTGGCGGTGGAACTCGCGACCTTGACCACCGTGCTGATGGTCGGCCTCTACCGCACGCACGAGGCGCTGGAAGCCGCCTGGAAATACTTCATCCTCGGCAGCGTCGGCATCGCGCTGGCGCTGTTCGGCACCATCCTCGTCTACCTCGCCGCCCGCCCCTCGGTGGGGGAGGGGGTGGATGCCATGGTCTGGACCACGCTGCTGGCCCATGCGCGCACCTTCGATCCCTCCCTCCTGAACATCGCCTTCGTCTTCCTCCTGCTCGGCTATGGCACGAAGGTCGGGCTGGCCCCTTTGCACGCCTGGCTGCCCGACGCGCATTCCGAGGGGCCGACACCGATCTCGGCCGTGCTATCGGGGCTGCTGCTGAACGTCGCGCTCTACGCGCTGCTGCGCTTCAAGATGCTGATCGCGGCCAACCCCGCGGCCATCGCGCCAGGGCCGCTGATGATCGGGATGGGCCTCGTCTCCCTGATCTTCGCCGCCTTCATGCTGTATCGCCGGCGCGACATCAAACGCCTGTTCGCCTATTCCTCCATCGAGCACATGGGCATCATCGTCTTCGCCTTCGGCATGGCGGGGCCGCTGGGGAACTTCGCCGGCCTGTTGCAGATGACCATGCACAGCCTGACGAAATCCGCGATCTTCTTCGCCGTCGGCCATATCGCGCAGGTCAAGCGCACGCAGATGATGGCCGGGATGGGCGGCCTCACGACCTCTCACCCCGTGCTGGGCTGGTGCTTCGTCGCCGCGGTCGTGGCCATCGCCGGCCTGCCGCCCTTCGGAGTCTTCACGAGCGAGTTCCTGGTCGCGTCCTCCACCTTCGCGCAACAGCCGATCCTGGCGGTGCTGTTCATCCTGGGCGTGCTGACCGCCTTCGGGGCGCTGCTGATGCATATGACCGCGATCGCCTTCGGCCCGGTGCAGGGGCCGGTGGACCCGGTCGATGCCTCCTATGTCCCGATGTTCGCCCATCTGCTGCTGGTCCTGATCGCCGGCATCTGGCTGCCGCCGCCGCTGGTCGCCTGGTTCCAGCACGTCGCGGTGCTGCTGGGATGAGCGTCCTGTCCGACATCCTGGCCCTGGGCCGCTTCGTCGCGGGCCACGCCCCCTGGCCCCGTGTCGAGGTCTCCGCCGCCGTCTGGCAAAGCGCGATCGAGGCCATGGCGGCCGGCGACCTGACGTTGCTCAGCGTCTGGGCCGAGGTCGGCCGCGTCCACATGGCGCTGCTGAGCGGGGACGATCCGCGCATGGCCATCCTGACGCTGGCCTGCCCCGAGGACCGCTACCCCTCGATCGGCCGGCACCACCCGCCCGCCATCCGCCTGGAACGCGCGATCCGCGACCTGTTCGGGATCGAAACTCTGGGCCTGGAAGACGCCCGTCCCTGGCTGGATCATGGCCGCTGGAGCGGGGCCACGCCCCCTGCCGCCAACTACCCGTTCCTGCCGGTCGAGGGCGAATCCCTCCACCAGATCCCAGTCGGCCCCGTCCACGCCGGCATCATCGAGCCCGGGCATTTCCGCTTCACCTGCGATGGCGAGACCGTCGTGCGGCTGGAGCAACGGCTGGGCTATGTCCACAAGGGCATCGACTCGCTGCTGGCCGGCGCGCCGATCGACCGTGCACACCGCATCGCTTCGCGCGCATCGGGCGACAGCACCGTGGCTTATGGGCTGGGCTTCAGCCTGGCGGTCGAGGCGGCCTTGGGCGTGGCCGTCCCCGATCGGGCGGTGCGGCTGCGCGGGGTGATGGCCGAGATGGAACGCATCGCCAACCACATCGGGGACTTCGGCGCGATCTGCAACGATGCCTCGGTCGGCATGATGCTGGCCCATTGCGCCGTGCTGCGGGAAAAGGTGCTGCGTTGTGCCGCGTCCTGCTTCGGGCATCGGCTGATGATGGACCGGATCGTTCCGGGTGGCGTGGCTGTTGATCTGGACGCCGAGGGCGCGGGACGCATCCTGGCCCTGACGGACGAGCTCGCGGGTGCGCTCGGGCCGCTGATCCGGATGTATGACAATATGGCATCATTGCAGGACCGGACCGTTTCCACCGGCATCCTGCGCCCGGATCTGGCGCGTCGTTTCGGAGCCGGCGGGCATGTCGGGCGCGCCTCGGGTCGGGATTTCGATGCCAGGCGGGATGCGCGGTACGCACCGTATGACGAGTTGTCCTTCATCGTGCCGACGCGGAAGGAGGGTGATGTCAACGCCCGGGTCTGGATCAGGCTGGAGGAGATCGGGCAGAGCCTGTCGATCATCCAGCAATTGCTGCGCGGCCTGCCGGATGGACCGGTGCTGACTCCGCTGCCGCAGCTGGACGGCGTGGCGGCGGAGGGCATGGCGCTGGTCGAGGCCTTCCGCGGGGACCTGCTGGTATGGCTCCGCATCGCCGAGGGCGGCATCGCCAGGTGCCATCTGCGGGACGCGTCGTGGTTCCAGTGGCCGCTGCTGGAAGCGGTGATCGAGGGGAACATCGTGGCGGATTTCCCGCTGTGCAATAAGAGTTTCAATTGTTCCTATTCAGGGCATGACCTGTGATGGTTGTTGATCCCGTCTTCTTCCCCCCGTCATGGCCTGTGATGGCTGGTGGGACAGAATCTTGCTTTCCGTCATGGCCGGGCTTGACCCGGCCA
>CAMCDA010000391.1 GCA_945873195.1 Asaia bogorensis | reverse complement strand
TGAAGAGTGCGGCGGAGATTCATTAAACCCTGAAGTAGGTTCCGGGGGGAGGCTTACCCCTCCCCCCGGCCTCGGTCCGCTTCGCGGCCCAAGCCCTCAAGGGGAGGGGAGTATTCTTCTCCCCGCCGTTACAGTTTAGACTCCGTTACTATCCGCGCTGCTTCGGCGCCTTGGATCTTGGCTATGTCGTCCTGGTATTTCAGCAGGACTCCAAGCGTTTCATCGACATCCCCGGCTGACAGTTCCTTCTTGTCCAGGTAGGTGAGCGCCTGCGCCCAGTCGATCGTTTCGGCCACGCCGGGCAGCTTGAACAACTCCTCCCCGCGCAGCTTCTGCACAAAGGCCACGACCTGGGCGGCGAGTTGCGCCGGCACGCCGGGAGCCTTGGCGGCCAGGATCGCGCGTTCCCGCGCCGCGTCGGGGTAGTCGACCCAGTGATACAGACAGCGGCGGCGGATGGCGTCATGGACCTCCCGCGTCCGGTTCGAGGTCAGGATGACCACGGGCTTGGTCTTGGCCCGCAGCGTCCCGAACTCGGGCACCGTGATCTGGAAATCACCGAGAAGTTCAAGCAGGAAGGCCTCGAATGGTTCGTCGGCGCGGTCGAGTTCGTCGATCAGCAGAACCGCGGGCGGCAGGTCGGGGTCGATCGCCGACAGCAACGGGCGCGCCTGTAGGTAACGGCGGGTGTAGATGTCGGAGGCCAGTTCGTCGCGGTCCGTCTGGCCCGCGGCCTCGGCCATGCGGATCGCCATCAACTGGCGGGCGTGGTCCCACTCATAGGCCGCGGCTGACAGGTCCATGCCGTCATGGCATTGCAGCCGGACCAGCCTTCGGTTCAGGCCGGCGGACAGCACCTTGGCGATCTCGGTCTTGCCGGTGCCGGGCTCGCCTTCCAGCAGCAGCGGCCGTTCCATGACCAGCGCCAGATGCACCGTCGTGGCCAGCTCGCGATCGGCGATATAGCCCTGATCGGCCAGCAGCCTGGCCGTATCGCCGACCGACGCGGGAAGGGCGGTCACTTGAACAGGCTTCCGAGCGCCAGCAGCAGGATCAGCCCATAGGCACCAGCCCCCAGCCAGAAGGCCAACGGCAGGCCGAACGCCTCCCGCGGGATCAAAGCGCCGATCGGGATGCTGGATCGCGGCGGCGGGGGCGGCAGGGTGAGGTTCTCCGGCATTGTGACCAAGCGGCGCGGTCCGGCGGCCGGGGCATGAGCGGACGCAACCGGTGCCGCCACAACAGGCGCCGGGGGCGGCGCAAGCGCCTGGACCTGCTTGGAGAACTCATCAAAGAACGCGTCCGCCATCTTCTTGGCGGTGGCGTCGATCAGGCGCGCGCCCAACTGGGCGATCTTGCCGCCGACCTGGGCGTTGACGTTGAACGACAGGATCGTGTCCGCCCCATCATCGACCAGCGCGACCCTGGCGCCGCCCTTGGCGAAGCCGGCGACACCGCCCTGCCCTTCGCCACTGATCGTGTAGCCATTGGGCGGATCAATCTCGGACAGGGTGACCGCGCCGCCGAATTTGGCCGAGATCGGACCAATCTTGATCGCGGCCGTCGCCTTCAGTTCCGTGTCGGACAGCTTTTCGAGGCTGGTGCAGCCGGGGATGCTGGCTTTCAGCACCTCGGGGTTGTTCAAGGCTTCCCACACGGTCTGCCGCGGCGCTGGGATGCGCCGCTCACCCGTCATGTCCATGCAATCATGCCCCTGTTTCGCGGCCCCGAGGTTACCGGCAGGGTCCGGGCCGCGCAACCAAGGTCCCTGTCGTGGTGGCCGGTCAGGCTTTTGGCTTTCCGCCCGGCCAGACCGGCGATCCCGCCAGCTCCGTCCAGGCCGCTGGCGCGCCCGCGACAAACGCCGCCTGCTCGGGGGGCAGGGTGGTGTCCCAATGCGCCGCCACGAAGCGGCGCGCGGTCACCGACGCGGCGGCATCGGAGAACAGATACAGCATCGGGGGCGCCATCGCTTCCGGCCGGATCAGGGCGGCGCGGTCGATGCCGCTTTCGGACGGGACCATCGGCGTGTCGGTCGGCCCGCCGGGCACCACGACATTGGCGGTGATCCCGCTGCCGGCGAGTTCGGCGCCAAAGCTCGCGGTCCAGGCCTCCAGCCCCGCCTTGGCGACGCCATAGGGGTAGAAGCCCTTGCGGAGCATGGTGAAGAAGCTGGTCGAGACGTTGATGATCCGCCCAGCCGCGGCCGCCCGGAACAACGGCATGGCGGCCTTGGCCATGTGGAACGGGCCGTTCAGGTTGGTATCGATGAAGCGATGCCAGAGATCGGTGGTGATCTCCTCGAACTCGATCATGCGCGCGAAATGGTCGCGCCGGATCAGGCCCGTGCCCAGGCCGGCGTTGTTCACCAGGGCATAAAGCCCGCCGAACCGGTCGGCCACGGCGGCAACCGCTTTCTCGCAGGCCGCCGGATCGGCGACATCGGCCGCCACGGCCACCGCGCTGCCGGCGCCCAACGACGCCGCCACGCGTTCAGCCCCGGCGAGATCGACGTCACAGACCCCAACCCGCATGCCCGCCGCGACAAAGGCCTTGCACAACGCCTGGCCAATTCCGCCCGCCGCGCCGGTGACCAGCACCGCGCGTCCCGTTAACTCCGACATCGCGAATCCCTTATTCGGCCGCGAGGGCGAGCGAGGGCAGCGGCGCCCGGGTGATCTCGCTCATGTTCTGGCGCACGTCGAAGATGCGGATGTCCAGCTCGGACACGTCCGGATTGGCCTTCATCCGTGCGACGATCGGGCCGTTCACATAAGCCTCCGCCGCCTTCCGATCCGCAAACAGATAAATCCCGCCCGCTCGGCGTTCGTCACTGCCGTCCAGCCAGGCCTTCCATTGCAGGCCGTCGACGGCGAGGAATTGGCGCGCACGCTCGGGCGTGTAGCGGGCTTCCCACTCGGCCTGGGGCATGTCGGGGCGGCGATAGTTGACCTGAACGATGACCATGGGTCGGTTTCCTCGGGGGTTTGTTTGGACGAGATCATAGCAGATGGGGGAGAGGATGGGACCGGTTTCTCACCGGACATGGGGTTGGACCGTGCAGAAAATCCCATACGCCCCCTCTCCCCTTGTGGGCTTGGGCCGCGAAGCGGACCAAGCCCA
>CAMCDA010000390.1 GCA_945873195.1 Asaia bogorensis | reverse complement strand
GAGGACGCCAAACTGCGCGACCCGATCGAACGCGACCGCCTGGCGCGGGTGTTCGGGCAAGGGGTGGCAAGCTCGGTCGGCAGCGTCCTGCCGTTGCGTCGGGTGATCGAGGGTGGCTCGCGACGCTGGCAGACCGGACAATGGTATTTCCGCGCCAAGGAGATGTTCCTGATCCCCGGCGACAGTCCCATCGGACTGCGCCTGCCGTTGGACGGCCTGCCTTGGGTCGATTCCGAACAGGCGGAGATCGAATTCGAGGCCGACCCCTTTGCCCCCAGGGAAACACTGCCAACCCGCCAGGCCCTGCGCCAGGTTGATCGGTCTCCCGTGGTATCCGGCATCGAAAACTTCCGCCCCATGCAGCAGGAAGTCCCGGTGGTCGGGCGCGGGGACCCCAGTGTGGTGCGCACCGCGTTGGCGGTCGAATCGCGTGGCGGTCTGCTGCATGTATTCTTCCCGCCTCTGTTCGCGGCGGAGGACTGGTTGGCCCTGACCGCGGCGGTGGAAGAAACCGCCGCCGAAACCGGCCGCAAGATCGTGCTGGAAGGCTATCTGCCGCCGGACGACGATCGGTTGTTGCATTTCTCCGTCACGCCGGACCCGGGCGTGATCGAGGTCAACATCCATCCGGCCTCGAATTGGAACGAGCAGATCACCCTGACCGAGCAGTTGTATGAGGAAGCGCGTCTGGTCGGGCTGGCCACCGAAAAATTCAACCTCGACGGCCGCCATGTCGGCACCGGCGGCGGCAACCATGTGGTGATGGGCGCCGCCAGGGCCGAGGATTCTCCGTTTCTTCGCCGCCCCGACCTGCTGAAATCGCTGCTGGGCTTCTGGCACAACCATCCCAGCCTGTCCTTCCTGTTCAGCGGCCAGTTCATCGGCCCGACCAGCCAGCATCCGCGAGTCGATGAGGCGCGCCAGGACAGCCTGGCCGAACTGGAAATCGCCTTCTCGCAGATCCAGGCGCACCAACCGGTGGCGCCTTGGATCACCGACCGGCTGTTCCGCAACATCCTGACCGACATGACCGGCAACACCCACCGCACCGAATTCTGTATCGACAAGATGTATGCCCCGGAAAGTGCTTCCGGCCGGCGCGGGCTGGTGGAGTTCCGGGCGCTGGAGATGCCTCCCCACGCGCGGATGTCGGCGGCGCAGATGCTGCTGATGCGGTCCGCCGTCGCGGCCTTCTGGCAGGCGCCGTATGAGCGCCGGCTGATCCATTGGGGCACACGGGTGCATGACGATTTCATGCTGCCGCATTTCGTGGAACAGGATTTCCGCGATGTGCTGGAGGAATTGTCGGGTCTCGGCTTTGGCTTGGACCCCGATTGGTTCGCCCCGCATCTGGCGTTCCGCTTCCCGCATATCGGCTCGGTCGCCGTGCATGGGATGGAGCTGGAACTGCGCAACGCCCTGGAGCCCTGGCATGTGATGGGCGAGGAACCCGCCGGTGGCGCCACCGTGCGTTATGTGGACAGCTCGGTCGAACGGGTGCAGGCACGCGTGACCGGCTGGGTGGATGAGCGGTTCACCCTGACATGCAATGGCGTGGCGATGCCGCTCAGCGGCACCGATCGGCAGGGCGAGTATGTCGGCGGGGTCCGGTTCAAGGCCTGGAACCCGCCGAGTGCGCTGCATCCGACGATCGGGCCGCATGTGCCGCTGGTGTTCGATGTGTTCGATCGGTGGAATGGGCGCACGTTGGGCGGCCTGACCTATCACGTGTCGCATCCCGGCGGGCGGAACTACGAAACCTTCCCGGTCAACGCGAACGAGGCCGAAGCCCGCCGCCGAGCACGGTTTTTCCCGTTCGGCCATACGCCGGGTTCGCTGCGGGAACCGAAGGAGGCACCGCCGATCGCGCGGTCGCGGGAGCATCCTCGGACATTGGATTTACGGAGGGTGGGATAGGACGGTTTGTGTCAGGCGCGTCCCCAGAGTGCCTCCTCGGCCATGACGGGGTCTCGGTCGATCATCTCCAGCACGTTGCGCGCGATCGGATCGGGGGTGTTCCGGTGCTGTTCCCAGTTGCGCAGCACGTCCAGGCTGATCCGAAAGCGGGCGGCAAACTGTTCCTGCGTTTCCCCCAGGCGTTCCCGCAATTGCTTCACGTCGATCGGTCTTGCGTCGATCGGCTTCCCTGGCAGGTCGGCCACGCGCGCGAGCAGCCCGGCGTTGGCCAGATCCGATCGCAGGGCCGCGTGGTCTTCCACCATTGGCACATGGATATGGTTGCGGCCACGCGCCAGCACGGCCTCTATGGCCCGTTTGGCCTTCAGCAGTGGAGTGTGGCGGCGCACCAGGGCCTCGATGGCGGCGATGCTATCGATCGCCCCCGCATTTGGGTCGAGGCGGAGGCTCAGGATGACGGGTGAACCGGATGGGACGCGGGACCCGGCCTTTTCTTCGGCCCGAGGTGCGAAGCGTGCCTTCCAGGATAAGCTGCTCATAGCCGAACTCCGGCAGGAAAGCCTGGCCGATCACCGGAAGATTGGCCATGCCGATTGTGTTCCCCTTCACCGGGGAGGAAGGGTCGCCATTGGTATGAACACGCCGCACATGCAGGACGGCGCCGTCTTCACCCTGGTCCGGTTCCCCCATCACCAGCAGGTCCCCGACCGGGGTGATAACCCGCATGGTCGCGATAGCGTCGTCCGAGAGACCGGGTTCGAAAACGAACCGGACATCCGCCCGGTGCCAGATCGTACTCATCCCGGCTCCATTTATCTACGCGATACGCGGAGTAGTTTCGAGCGCCGGTCGTTGCACAACGCCACACGCCGACAAATTACCGCCGCCTCCGTGGGGTTGCCGACGCGGCGAACCAACCGTCTGCCACCCTGGGACGTTCCGCCAACCCTGGACCGCACCCTTGACGCAGCCCTCGGACCGGCGACGATACCGCCGCAACCGATCGACCTATCGGAGGGAGAAAATATCCATGAGTGACGTGACAATTCTGGCGACCGGCCTGGGCTTTCCTGAAGGCCCCGTGGTCTGCGCGGACGGCTCCATCGTCCTGACGGAAATCCGCAACAACCAGTGCACCCGCGTGACCGCCGACGGCAAGGTCAGCGTGTTCTCGGCCACCGGCGGCGGCCCCAACGGGCTGGCGATCGGTCCGGATGGCGCGTTCTACCTC
>CAMCDA010000389.1 GCA_945873195.1 Asaia bogorensis | reverse complement strand
GATCAACGCACGCACATCGGGAGGCAGTTCCATCCCGACGTTGACTCATGTTCCCGCTCCGCACGCAATCAGCTTCAAGCGCGGACGCGAAAACAGGAACCCATTGTTGCCAATCGGACTCACCCAGGGGGTGCTTGGGAGTTACAATTTTTGTGGTCCCAGGCGGGGGTTTTCGTCGCGCCATCACCGGTGATGGCCAAGTTCGGGCCACATCCCGTAAGGTAAAGCCTGGATCGCGCAAGACGGGAGAGTCGGGATGCGGCTGTTGTTGGCGACGATGTCGCATGAGACGAACACATTCTCACCAGTGCCCACCAAACTGGACCGGTTCTGCCGCAATGGCACGACCTTGCTGACGGGTCAGACCGCGATCGATCATTACCGCGGCACCGGCACTTGCATGGGCGGTTACCTCGCGGTGGCGGCGGAAATCGGGGCCGAGGTTGTCGTGCCGGTCTGCGCCAGCGCGCCGCCCAGCGGGCAGGTCGATCACGAGGCCTATGAAACCATGTGCCGGATGATCACCGATGAAGTTGCCAAGGGCGGGTTCGACGCGCTGTGGCTCGATCTGCATGGCGCGATGGTCGCGGAACGGTTCGACGATGGGGAAGGCGAGTTGCTGCGCCGCATCCGTGCCATCGACCCGAAGACGCCGATCTGCGTCGCCTATGACATGCACGCGAATTTCTTCGACGCCATGGTCAACACGACGCAAGTTCTCTCAGGCTATCACACCTACCCGCATATCGATCAGCGCCAGACCGCCGAACGCGCCGCGCGTGCCTTGCTGCGGGTCATGAAGGGCGAAGCGAAGCCGACCAGTGCCTGGGGCAGGGCGCCGATGCTGCCGCATGTCATGGCGCAGGGGACTCACCGGTTTCCCAACAAGGACCTGCAGGAGAAATGCGCGGAATGGGAAGCGTCGGGCCGAGCGCTGACCGCCAGCCTGTTCGTGGGATTCCCGCATGCCGATGTGGCGAATGCCGGGCTGTCCGCCGTGGTCTGCACCGACAACAACCCGGCCGACGCGCAGGCGATGGTCGACGAATTGCTCGGCATGGCCTGGCAGGCGCGCGAGCAATTCATGTTCGATATTGAACCCCTGGAACAGTCCGTCACCCGCGCCAAGGCGCTGGGCCAGGACGGCGCGCTGCCGGTCGTGCTGCTGGATCATTACGACAACTGCGCCAGCGGCGGCACGATGGACACGACCGACACGCTGCGGGAGATCCTCCGCCAGGGGTTGGATGACGTCGTGTTCTTCGGGATCTATGACCCGGAGGCGGTGCAACAGGCGATCGCCGCCGGCGTGGGTGCGACCGTGACGCTGACGATCGGCGCCAAGCTGCCGATGCCGCAGCTTCCGGTTGCTAGTTCTCCTTTGACTGTTACGGGCACGGTGCAGACGATTTCTTCCGGCAACTTCCGCTTGAAGGGTGGGCTGACGCCGGGCCTGCCCATCTACATGGGCACGACGGCCGTGCTCGATACCGGCAAGGTGCAGATCGTCCTGCTCAGCCGCCATATCGAACCGACGGCGCAGGAGATGATCCAGGTGCTGGGCATCGATCCGACGAAGAAAAAATACGTCGCGATCAAAAGCCGGGTCCACTGGCGCGCCGATATCGGCAAGATCGCCCGAGAGATCGTGGAGTGTGCCGGGGTGGGCGTCTGCACCTCCGACTATTCGCAACTGACCTTCCACAAGGTCCAGCGCCCGGTGTTTCCGCTGGAGGCCGATCTACGCTGGAACCAGCCGGGCTAACCAAACGGTGCGGCCGCCGCAGTCCGGGTCCTCCGGCCTGTGGCCCGCGACCGTGAACCCGTTCGCCGCCAGCAGGTCCCGGTATTCCGCCGGGTCCAGGCTGGCGTGGTACAGTGTTTCGCCTTCGAACACGCCCAGCGCCTCGCCGGCCGTGGGGCCGGAGGTGAACATCAGCGCGCCGCCCGGTGCGGCATGGGCGGCGAATATCGGGAACATCGCGCGCTGATCGGCGGCGCGCAGATGGAAGAAGCTGTCCCAGGCCAGCACGCCGTGAAACCGCCGGCCAAGCGACAGCCCACGCATATCGGCATGGATCCAGCTGTGCGCGGGGAAGCGCTGGCGGCACAGGTCCAGCAACCCGGGGGATGAATCGACGCCGGTGATGCGGCGGCCGGCGTCGATCAGATGGCGCGCGATCGGTTCGCCCATGCCGCAGCCCAGGTCCAGAACGGCGGCCCCATCCGGTACAAGTGCCAGGAACCGGTCCAGCCAGGCGCGTTCGGCAAGGTCGCGCAGGCGCTGCCGGTCGAACGCCGCCGCGTGGCGCGTGTAGATACCGATGATCTGCTCGGCCGGGTCGATCTCCATGGCGTGGTTTCCCTTTCCCGATCGCCGGACGTAGTCTGACCCGATACAACAATAATCGTCCAAGAGGTCCCCATGATCCTCACCCGAAGACTGGCTGTCGGCGGCCTCGCAAGCGCGGGCCTGCTGTCTCCCGCCCTGGCGCAGCCCAACGATTTGTATGAAGCCGCGCGCAAGGAAGGCGCGGTGACCTGGTACATCTCGCAAATGAGCGGCGAGGTCGCGGAGGTCATGGGCAAGCGGTTCACCTCCCGCTATCCGGGCGTGGCCGTGACCGCGATCCGCACCACCGGGCAGGTTGCCTACACCAGGCTGCAACAGGAACTGCGGAACAATACGCCGCAATGCGATGTCTACAGTTCGACCGACATCGCGCAGTATATCGCGCTCAAGTCGCGTGGCGCGTTGGCTCGCTATGACGCAAGGAACGCCGCGCAGCTCGGCCCCTTGTTCGATGGGTTGGGCGATCCCGGTTATTACTATCCGACGACGGCGACATTGCAGGTGCTGGCCTGCCACGCGACATCGCTGAAGCCCGAGGACCGGCCCAAGCGGTTCGGCGATCTTGCCGATCCGAAATGGCGCGGCAGGCTCGCGGTCGGGCATCCGGGCTTCAGCGCCTATGTCGCGCAATGGGCGCTGCTAATGCACAAGCAGTACGGCACGGCCTATTTCGAGAAGCTGGCGGCGAACAAGCCCCGCGTCGGACGGTCGGGCAATGATCCGATCGCGACGATCACGGCGGGGGAAGCCCTGGTCGGCACGGTCCCCACCAGCACCGCGATCCAGACCATCCGCAAGGGCAACCCCGTCGCCTTCAT
>CAMCDA010000388.1 GCA_945873195.1 Asaia bogorensis | reverse complement strand
GGTGCCCGGTGGGAACCTCAATTCAGATTTTGGTGCAGGTTGAAGGGCGCCGCTGGGCGATCGAGGATAGCTTTGAGACGGCAAAGAATGAACTGGGCCTGGACCACAATGAAACCAGGTCCTGGCATGGCTGGCATCGGCATGTCTCGCTGGTAATGCTGGCCTTCGCCATGCTCGCGGCGATCCGAAAGCAGGCCAATCAAGCGATACCGAAAAAAAGCCCGGCAAAGACGAGCACACTCCGACCGAACTGATACCCTGGTCGGTTCAGGAAATCCGCCGCATCACGCAGCGTCTGGCGCAGCAGCGTATCGCGCCGGCTTTCGTTATCGCTTGGTCGTGCTGGCGACGGGCCCACCAAGCGGCGGCGAGAAAGGCGCATCTCAAACAAAAACTGCAACTGTAGTACTAGAACGGGCCAGGCTGCGCCGACCAGATTTTCCCCGATTTGAGCCGCCGGTTTTCTATTACGATCAACAAGTATTACGGAATGATGGAGGGCGAGGATGCTCGCGGCCACCGAACCCGCAGGCCCCGCGCCGATGATAACGACGTCCGCGAAGGGGGACGTTGTGGCGTTCATATATGGACACCTCTTGACGGATCGCTGCCAAAGCTCGGATTTGTACGGTTAATACCGACCTGCGGAAACTGAGGTGGTCCAAGGCTCCTCTCTACGGAGAGCCTTGGGGAGAAAACGGAGAAGACGCCGATATGCGTTGGTTAAGCCGCTGCGACCGACCGGGCATTATCAGACGGCACCGGAGCCGCCGGCATACAGGCCCACAACCTTTTTGTAGAGCACGGTGTCTGCCTGATTTGCCTCTGTCACTTCGGCATAACAAGCGTCATCCAGCTCCTTCCTGATGTCGTCCAGCCTATCCTCGAGGGTCCGATGACGGGCCTTTGTCGAATTTTCCCAGGCCTCAAAGCTCTCGAACCCCGGGAACATCGGCCGGGCGCGTTCCTGCAACAGGGTGGCCGACGCAGTGAACGCCTCCACGAGCCCGACGAACGGCAGGTGCTCGACCGCGGCCAGAGCTCGGTCCAGTTCCGAACCTTCCTGCATCGGGGCTGCCATTGCCAGCCGATACACGTGAAAATTCCGGCATGACCGGTCGCCTCGGATAGCCAGCCTCGTCCTGAGATAGCCCGCGAAGTCCATGTCCCGGGCCATCCGAGCAGCAGCCGTCATGCCATCCTGCCGGCGTTCGAACTCATACGCGGACTTCAACCGATCCAGCGGATGGCGAATGAACACGATCGGAAGAATTTCGATCCCTTCGATGCGCGGCGGTGGCAGCATCAACGTGTGCGAGGAAATTGCGGATAGCCGCGGATTGTCCAGAATCAGGGTTCTAATGGCCGCTTGGTGGTCAAGCTGACCGGGGGGAGGAAACTCCGTGTTCATCCAACGGTCGCCGAAATTACGTCGCAGAATGGCATCCACCGACGTCCCGGCGTTTTTGAACAGGTGGTAGTGCAGGAGCAACTTCCGACTCGCTCCGGCGGATCGGGTCACCACCGGCTGTGCCGGTTGCTGTTGCTCCGGCAGTTTCACCATAACGGCGGTGCCGGCGAACAGCGATTGATCCTCAAACAAGGAGACCAGGCTGGTCAGTTCAGTTCTGCGGACATCATCCCCACTTGCGTTCCAATCCATCAGCAAGGCATGCAGGCGCTTCACCAACGACGGTATCACCGGCGAACGTTGCACCGCCTGGTCGGCAATCGCCGGCTTCAGAAGCGATGTATCTATCAGTGCCATCCATTCTGCCGTCACGGCATCATCAGACAACGCGGCAGTTGGAATCGCCAGATCGGCTCGAAGTGACCGCACAAAGTCAGGGGTCGGGTGCATGACATCCCGTGACGAGACAACGACAGGCAGTGGCTCTCCAGAGCGCGTGTGCAGTGCAGCAAGGTTATACTGGACCCACAACTGAAGCGTGCGATTGTGTGCGAAGCCCTGCCCCGCCTTGAGTGAGGCAGCAACCTCCAACGGATGGCTGACAACGTGTACCGTCCGGGTCGCATATCCTAAATCCGTCAGCGCGGTATCCCACAGGTCATGCAACAGACAGAAACTGGGGTCCTCCAGGACCAGAAATTCGCAATCCACCGTGCCGCTGACCAAGACATTCTTAGCGAGATGCAGATAGCGGTCACGTATCATTCCCCGGATCAACGGCCCGCTATCCGCTACGCCCTTGCCTTGGACATACAATAGACCCGGCTTCCCCCACCCGGAGCCCAGTTCCTGGAGTATGCGCCGATTAAGGCCGGCGACCGCGGAATTTTGCGACGAATGCGGAAACGGATCATCGACCGGCGAATTCGGTTCCGTCATCCCGGTGCGCGCCAATAAGGCTATGCCGCAAGATAGAATGGAAGTCCCGGACGATAGCATGCCCTGGACAAGAACGGCGGTCCGCGGGGCAGGCGGTCCTAACATGGTCGTGGCGTTCACCTTGGCTCCAAATACTTTGCCAAACTCTGTCTAATAATACACGCCGGGGTCAGCCCCAGGTAGAAAAATCCGGGCGACCCAGATCGGACCGCGAGGGATCACCCCTCGCTCGACTTGTCCAGCACAGGCTGAAACGCCGCCGTGGCCTTCTTCAACTCCGTCGCCACATCTGCTGGCCCTTGAACTGCTTCCAGTCGAACGTGGACTGCGCATTGACCGACACCACGATCGCGGGCGCGGCGAGAACGGCAGCGGAAGCCTGAAGAAGGCGGCGGCGACGGATCACGCGATTCCTCCATTTCGTGGCGAGTTCGACGGGCACGACCGAACGCGTACCGGCATCATACGACGTTCATCGGCGACTCGAAAGCGGTCCCACACCACTAATGGTTTGGCGACCGATCAGAAGCGGGAGAAATCCGGCTTGCGCTTATCCACAAAGGCCTGGAAGGCCTCCGCCGCTTCGGCGGAACCGACCCGGTCACGGAAAATGACCAGTTCCTCGGCGATTCTCTCATTGGACTCTCTCCATCATGTGCCGCCACCGCCTGCCCTCCCTGCTCGGACCCGTCCCGAGCTTGAAGCTCTGCTGGTCGAACTGTTCACGGAGGCCGCGGCGCTGAAGCAGCTCGTGGCCGAACAGCGTGACGAAATCGCCCGCCTGAAAGGCCTGAAGGGCCGCCCCACGATCAAGCCGAGCGGCATGGACAAGG
>CAMCDA010000387.1 GCA_945873195.1 Asaia bogorensis | reverse complement strand
AACGACGGCGCCGGATCTCGGCAATCATATCCATGAACAACACCCCAGATTCTCCAGCGCAAATGCCGGATGATCGCACGGACCAGGGTGGAAACTATTGGACGCTGTTTACCCCCGGAATCTGGAAAGATTTGCACGCTGTTTTACAGACCAGGGCGACCAACGCCTCCCGATTGGTCGGATGCCGCCGGTGGACCTGTTCCAGCAACCGGAGAGCCTCCTCCCCCGCCCCGGTGTCGTTCAGGGCAATCGCATGGACATACGCGTAGCGGGCATTGTCCGGCGCCAGTTCGGTTGCCTTCCGCAATTCGGCCAACGCGCCGGCCTGGTCTCGGCGCCTGACAAGGGCGAGACCGAGCGCGTGCCTGGCATCGGCGTTGTCAGGCTCCCGCGCCAAGGCCTGGCGCAGCGGCTCCATCCCTTGGGCGTCCCGACCGCGCTGGCGTTCCAGGTCCGCGAGGTTGACCAAAGCGGGGACGAAGGCTGGATCAAGGCGCAGAGCGGTCCGATAACGCGCCTCCGCCGCCGGGAGGTCGCCCCGGCGGAGTTCGAGCAGGCCGATGTTGAGGTGGGCCTCCGCGCGATCGCCATCGACCAGTTCGGCGTCCGTCAGTTCCTGATAGGCCTCCATGAAGGCCTTGCGCTGGCGTTCGGGCATCGTAAGGGGATCGACCCCGGCCAGGGCCCGCGCGGCCTCGATCCGCACGGCGCGGATGGGGTCCGACAGCAATGGGGCCAGGATCGGAACCATGGCCGGCGGCATCCCCGTGGACAGGGCGCGCGGGGTGGCCATCCGGACCAGCGGGTCGGCATCGACAACGCCCGCCCGGATCGCGCCCGCCGAAGCTGATGTGAAGTAAGGCCCCAGCAAGCCGAACGCGGTGGCGCGGGCGATGGCGGGTTGGTTGCGGTCGCGGATGAGCGCGCCGAGGCGGCGTTCGGCGTCAGCCGAGCCGATCCGGCCGGCATGCAGGGCCAGGCCGAAATGCGGTGTTGTCTGGCGTCCTTGCGGGTACCAACCAGCCACGGCGCGCGCGGCCCAGTCCGCCGACCGGTCCGCGTGGCACGCCGAACAGACGTTCGGCACGCCGATCGCGACGGACAGGTCCGGCCGAGGCACCCGGAAGCTGTGGTCGTGCCGCCGGTCGACGCCCATGTAGACCTTCGATCCCATGTGGCAGGACACGCACCGGGCGCCCGCGCTGGCCGGATCGTGATGATGATGGCTGATCGCCTCGAACCGGCTGGGGGCGTGGCATTGCGCGCAGACGCCGTCCCCATCAACGCGCAGCCCGAGCCCATGCGGTTCATGGCAGTCGGAGCAGGTCACGCCGGCCCTGTGCATCCGGCTTTGCAGGAACGACCCATACTCAAAGACCTCCCCGTCGATCTGGCCGTCGGCGTGATAGAGGCCCGGGTCCAGCAGCGAGGGAAGGTAGCTATCGAGGAACGGCGCGCCTGCCACCGGGTCCCTGGCGATCACGGCCCTGCGGGAATGGCAGGTTCCGCAGACGTTCAGTTCAGCCCTATCGACCGGTGCCGTCCTGACGGCGATCCCGGTATCGGGGTTCATCTCCCACTGGCCTTTCGTCGTGGCGGTGAGCCAGGCGATGATGCCTTTTCTGACAAAGGGCGGGAGCGCGGATTTCGGGTCCGGCGAGGTGGCCCAGGCAAGATGGCGGGAACCAGGGCCGTGGCAGGTTTCGCAGGCGACATTCACCTCGGCCCAGGCCGTGGCATAGGTGTCGGTGGCCAGGTCGTGGTTCTTCTTCAGGCCGGTGGAATGGCAGTCCGCGCACATGTGGTTCCAGGTCTGGTCACGCCCGGTCCAGTGCAGCCGGTCAGCGGGCTGGAGTTTCTGATCTGGATAGAGGTGGAACCAGCGCTGCCCACCGGCCTCCCTTGGCCGGCTGTCCCAGGCGATCCCCAATGCTTGCAGCCGGCCACCGGGGAGCGCGATCAGGTATTGCTGGAGGGGGAACACCCCGAAGGTATAGGCGATGTCATAGTCCCGCATCGCGCCGTCCGGGCCGTCCGTGCGGACAACGAACCGGTCGCCATCTCGGGTGAACAGCGTTGTTACACCGAAATGCTCAAGACGGGCATCGGCGAAATCCCCGAGGACGGAGGTTGGGCTGACCGCCTGCATGGCCAGCCCGTGGTGCGACCGCAGCCAGGCTTTGTGCTCGGTTGCGTGGCACCCCGCGCAGACCTGGGAGCCGACAAAGCTGGCCGGCGGTTCGGTGGCCCCGATGCCCGGGAATGGCAGAAGCAGAAGCAGCAGGATGGCCAAGACCATACAACGCATCGTGCGCAAGCCTGGGTTGGCTGCGCTGGGGCTGGGCAATCGCGCCGGAACCCAACAGGACATCAGCCCGGCCATGACCGAGAGAGCCTTTCGCTCCGCCGCCTTCAAGCGCGATAGCCCCGGAGAAGGCCGCGTCTCACGGTGCATGGGGTCTTCCCGCGTGTATTTTTCCTTCGGCACGGAGAAGCACGGGTCCAAACGGTTTCACCGCCGCGCCGCCATCCAAGGGTCTCCGTGCCTTCTCCTGGTCCTCGGTGTCCTCCGTGTTAAAAACCTTGTTTGCGCAATGTCCACCAGCACCTACCCCGGGCGGGGGAGAGGCGGCCCGCCGTCGCGGACCAGGGTGCCAATCCTCACCGGACATGGGGTAGGACCGTATGAAAAAAGCGGGGGGCGGTATCTTCGGCGCGCGTGGGTCGGATTGGCCCATCTCATGAACCAGCCAGCCGACGAACCGGGGACTGGGTTCGCATCCCGTCCGATGTCCGATGGTGGTACGCCGCGGCCCTAAGTTCCTCATTTGTTCTGAAATATCCGATCTGGCCCGGGAAAGCAAGCGCGGCCTAAGGCAACGGGATTTCAACATCATACGTGAAATTGGATGGCGTCCCCGATTGGATTCGAACCAACGGCCCCAGGATTAGGAATCCTGTGCTCTATCCTGCTGAGCTACGGGGACCCACCACCCCTCCTATATCAAAACAGCCCGCAAACGCGAAGCCCCACCTTCATCCCGGGTGCGAACCAAAGTTGTGGGATCAAGCGGCGGCGTTCGATGACGCTTCTGGCTGGTTGAGATTGGCGGGTGCCGACGGCCTGTCGGCCAGCGCCGCCCAATAAGCGTCCCAGTCCCGGTTCAGACGATTGATCCGCAACGCAA
>CAMCDA010000386.1 GCA_945873195.1 Asaia bogorensis | reverse complement strand
CGCAGGCCCGGCACCCATCACTTCCCTGTTCTTCAGAGCGAAGTCGTAGATGGCGGCCCTGCGGCCGCCACGACGGAGTGAGCCTTTCAGCCGGTCGCCCTACGGCAGCACCTTGCCCGGGTTCATCCGCCCGGTCGGGTCGATCGCCGCCTTGACCGCGCGCATTAGGTCCATCGCGACCGGGTTCTTGTGCGTCGCCATGGCATGCCGCTTCGACTGCCCGATCCCGTGTTCGGCCGAGAAACTGCCGCCCAGGGACACCGCGATTTCATTGATCATCGGCTCCATCGCCCCGGCGCGCTGCACCCAGGCCGGGCGGTCCATCATTCCGGCGGGCGCGTGCAGTGACACGTGGATGTTACCGTCGCCGGCGTGACCGATCGCGGCCATGCGGCCCTCGGGCCAGCGGGTCTTCAGTTCATGCTCCACGATGTTCAGGAACTTCGGCACGGCTGACACCGGGACCGAGGTATCGGTGCCCACGGCCGGCCCCTCGGTGCGGGAGCATTCGGGGTAATCCTCGCGGATCTTCCAGATCATCTGGCGCTGCGCCTCGCTCTCGGCGATGGCGGCGTCGGTGGCTTCCTCGGCTTCCAGCGCGGCGCCGAGCGTGTCTTCCAGGATGGCGCGGAGCGGAATGCTCTCATGCGCCGCGGCCATTTCCAGCATCACGTACCATGGCGAGCCCAGCGGCAGCGGGATGCGCAGGCCGACGCCGTGCTTGGCGGCGGTTTCCATGGTGAACCCGCCGCAGAGTTCAAACGCGATGACCTCGGCGCCGCTTTCCATGACGCGGGAGAACAGCGACAGCGCGGCGTCGGGGGAGGGGACGGCGACGAAGGCGGTCTCGACCCGCTTCAGCGCCGGTTGCAGGCGCATCGCGGCGGCGGTGATGATGCCCAGTGTGCCCTCGCCGCCGATGAACAGATGGCGGAGCGCGTAGCCGCTGTTGTCCTTGCGCACGCGGCGCAGGTCATCCAGGACGCGGCCATCGGGCAGGACGACTTCCAGGCCGAGGACCAGTTCGCGGGCATTGCCCCAGCGCAGGGTGCGGATGCCGCCGGCGTTGGTGGACAGCATGCCGCCGATCTGCGCGGTGCCCTGGGCGCCCCATTGGATCGGGAACAGGCGCCCGGCCTCGGCCGCGGCCTGCTGGACGTTCTGCACGACGCAGCCGGCTTCCGCGATCAGGGAGAAGTCACGGGTGTCGATATCGCGGATGCGGTTCATCCGTTCCAGCGACATGACGATGGAACGGGGGCCATTGGCCAGCGGCACGGCGGCGCCGCACAGGCCGGTGCGGCCGCCGGCGGGGACGATGGACAGGCCCTCGGCGGCGCAACGCTTGACCAGTTCGGAGACTTCCAGGGTGGTGCCCGGCCGCAGCACGGCTTCCGGCACGCCGCGATAGACGCCCCGCCAGTCGACGGCATAGGGGGCGATGTCTTCGGCGGCGGTCAGCACATTTCCCGGACCGATCAGGTCGGCAACGGCAGCGAGGGAGTCCATCGGTATCGAGCCTTTCAGACGGATGGGCAGCGGTCGTTGTTCATGCCGGAGCGGCCGGGGCTGGGCAAGTCCGGAGAGGGGAGGGGGGATTCCTCACCGGACATGGGGTTGGACCGTGTGAAAAAATGGGCGGGGGCTGGAGAACGGTTTTAACACGGAGAACACGGAGAACCGCGGAGGGCTTTGTGGGGGGCGGTCGTGGTGATCGGGTTTGGCTGTGTGTGGGTCTTTGAGCCGAACCGACGCGGCCGTTGCAGGGGACGGATGGTGGTTTGGTCTGGGGTCGAAGGCACTGATCCTCACCGGACATGGGGTTGGATCGTGTGAAAAATGTCCTTATCGCCCCGCTGCCCGGTTTGTATGTTCCTCATACGTTCCGTATAGCGGAGCAGCCGAGCACGAGGCAACCGGGTTTTGCCTCTCCCTCAGCCCAGCAGGCCACGCCGAGCGAGGTTCCGCATCAGGGCGCCAGCGCCGAAGGTCCAGGGCGCGCATTGGTTGGTCGGGCGCATGCGGTTGACCAGCCGCCCCAGGCTGGGGGCCGCGATGGTGACGATGTCGTCGGTCTTGTGGGTGAAGCCCTGGCCGGGGGCGTCGCGGTCCTCGATGGGCGCGAACATCGTGCCCAGGAACAGGGCGGCGCCGTCCGGAAACTGGTGATGCGCGTTCAGCATCTGCGCCACCAGGTCGGCCGGGTCGCGGCTGATGCGGGCGATCGAGGATGATCCCTCCAGCACGAACCCGTCCTCACCCTCCACCCGCAGCGTCACGGTGGTCTGGCGGATATCGTCGAGGGAGAAACCCTGGTCGAAAAATCGGATGAACGGGCCGATGGCGCAGGAGGCGTTGTTGTCCTTGGCCTTGGACAGCAGCAGGGCGGACCGGCCCTCCACATCGCGCAGGTTCACGTCATTGCCGAGGGCGGCGCCGACGATCGTGCCGGAGGAGGCGACGATCAGCACGACCTCCGGTTCGGGGTTGTTCCAGGATGATCCGGGGTGGATTCCCGCGTCGGTGGCAGTGCCGACGGCGGCCATGGGCTGGGCCTTGGTGAAGATTTCTGCGTCGGGGCCGATGCCGACTTCCAGGTACTGGCTCCAGGCGCCTTGCTGGATCAGGACGTCCTTCAGGCGCATCGCCTCCGGGGAGCCGGGCTTCAGGCGAGCGAGATCGTCGCCGACGAGCCTGGTGACTTCGGACCGGATGGCGGCGGCGGCGTTCAGGTCGCCGCGGGCGCGCTCCTCGATGACCCGTTCCAGCATGGAGATGGCGAAGGTAACCCCGGCGGCCTTCAGGGCTTGCAGGTCCACCGGCGTCAGCAGCCAGGGTTTGGTTGGGTCGCGTTGGTCGGGCGGGGTATTGGCGAGGATGGCGTCGATCGGGCCGAGGTTTTCGCCGGTCGTGGCGCGGAGGGCGGCGGCGGGGTCTGAGGCCTCGCACAGGTCGCGCATCGTGGGGAAGGCGCGGGAGATGTCGATCGCGGCGCCGTCGCGCAGGACTATGACCGAGGGGCCCGCCGCGTCGGGCCGCCAGACGCGGCCGGCGAGGGTCGCGTGGGGGGCGTCATCGGGCAGGGCCTGGCGTGCGGCCTGGTAAAGATCGGGCATCGTCAGGGCGATTCGGTTCTGCCCCGGAGTCCCCTCGAACGGACTATCGAATCACAGCGAGAGCGATTCTGATCCCCCTGTAATGACGGGACGGGATCATGGAGGAAGCACCGAGGACGAAAGCAGGGGCTACCCTGTGGGAGGCGCTGG
>CAMCDA010000385.1 GCA_945873195.1 Asaia bogorensis | reverse complement strand
CAGGCGGTGCATTGAAACAGGTCTCGGCTCTTAACCAGGCAATGGGTCCTTCCGCCACATGCGGGGCATTCGAACCCGTTTGGCCATCGAAGTTGGATGACAGCCGCGCGGCATTGGTTCTCGGTTCCGTATTGGTGCTCGAAGGCCGGTTCGCTGAGGCCTTTCTGGAACTGCACCATATTGCGAGCCATCGGGTTTCCTTCTCAGCCAGGATTGTTCATGATTTGTACCATGCAAGATCGGGCTGAGGAAGGTGCGTAATCAGGAGAAAATTTGGGCTCCTCGCTGTTTGGCGTGCTGGATGTTTTCATCCGCCGTCACGCGGCCCTCGACCGTGGCAGCTGCCCGTCATGCCCGAACCGGGCTCCTATCCGCGCCGGAAACGGACGGAATCGATCGCCCCAGTGGCCACGGCGGCTCGGTAGATGCCGATCGCGAAGCGCGGGTCCCGGGCAAGGACGTCCCCCTGGGCAGTTCTCAAGGCGGGAGCTCTGTCGAAGACCCCTTCCATCAGACCCGGGATGATTGGCACTACGATGCGGGCGGTCATCGCGAAGCCTTCGAATCTCAGGAAACGCGCGGCCATCTCGACTCCCGGTGACGTGCTCTTTTCCATGGTCTCGTCGACCAGCTGGATCTCCCCGCCGCGCAGCAGGTCCCGCAGGATCAAGCCTGCGATTTCGTGCCGCCGCTCAACACGCCAGAGGGAAAAACTGGCTTGGCGCATCGCCTCGAGCACGATTACATCTTCAGAGTCGGGAGCGAACCGCGCGGCCTGGGCGTAGCGGTCGAGCGGATGTGAGCGCCCCGATCTGGGCAGGTAGATGGCGAGATCCTCTACCAGCGCCCGTTCGAGATCGCTTGCGACGACCACCGACTTACCCATGGTCAGGCCAAGCCGCTTGGCCCTGTCCAGCATCGCGTCCGGGGCGATGAAGTCCTTGACGGTGTGGTGGTGTTCCCTACTGATCTGACGTAGGCGACGGTAGCGGGTCAGGATCTCGGTCCGAGTCATCGGTGGCGGCCTTTGAGGCGATTCAGGGAAGCGGCGGGTTGTCGTCGCGTGAGTAAATGCGGAAGGAATCCGGGCAGGGCAAGCGGCGACCTGAAGCATGCCGAGTAGGTCGACGGCGCTGCGGTGGGTCACGATGACACCGGCGTCGGGGTCGGTGTCCGGGAACGGCTCGGTGACGCCGCCATGCTGGCGCCGCCAGACGTTGGGTTTGGACAGTCCTCGCCTGAACTGGCCCGCGATTTCCGTTTCCGCTTACCGGCCATCGTCATATCCTCCGTTGCGCTGCCCCCAGTGCCGTGTTGCTTCGTTGGTGCCCACCTGGGCAGCCACGGATCGGTGATGTCCGCGACAGGCAGGGCGGCGACGCCCTGCTCGTGCCAAGCGCGTCTCCGTGCCTGTCGCGGCCGCGACAATGCTTGTCGCGTTGGCCTCGCTCCGCGGCAGCGCGCCACGCTGGAAAGCCGCGACAACGTTCCACCCGTCCGGCGCGATCTTCCGGAGTGCGGCGTAGTCGGCGACGATGCTTCGGCTCCACCCCAACTTGTCCGCGATGACCTGTTGCGTCGCGCCGGCTTGCGAAGGGAGAGGCGCGAGCGCTCGTTCACAGAAATCCGCCGTGGCGGACTTTGTGACCACCGCAACTACCGCTCCATTGTCCGCCAATCGCCGTAAAGTGGCGGACATAATTTTTCTTGCGGCCGGTTCAGCGGATCAATCAGGCCGGTCGCTGGCACGGGCCGGGAAGGCGTCAGGGGCCGCCGTGTGCTTGGCGAGCCCGAACTCCGCCCCGTGCATCAGGGCAAGTTGGAGGCTCGCAAAGCAGCACGGTCACGCCCATGCCGTTCCCGATCCTCCTGTTGATCGATGCGGGATTCACCGGTGCCACGATCGATATGCCGCCCCTGGCCATGGCGCATGTAGGAGACGAGCGCGTTCGTCAAACGATCAAGCGCACTGATTTGACGGATGGCCGCACGGGTTTGCAGGAACGGCTCGCCATAGGCCGCGTTGAACGGCAGCCAGTCCACAGGATCGGGCAGCCAGACATCGGCATGGAGCTGCTCACCGCCGATCATCTCAACGTAGAAGCCGCCACCGGGCGTTCGCCATGCCATGACGCATCCGTCGATCCAATCCTGTTCTTCGATTTTCGTGGAGGATACAGGATTGCCGAGCACCTTCGTCAAGGCATCGTCCCAATTGTTGTGTGGTGCCGCGGCAGCGTGAATCTCCATCATCCACAGAGGTGCCGGCTCCGTGGTGAATGTGCCAGCGCGATAGACCATCATGGTTTCGTCGGTCATCAACAACTCCTGTCGTGGAATGGGGCGCCGCATTGGCAGCCCGGGTCAGGCCGCGGCTGTGGTGGGCTTGGCGGCTTCAAGGCGTGCGGACAGCGCCGCGAGGCGGGTCCGGTCGTTGGCGATGCGCTGGTGGATGGCGGCGTCGAGCCGGGTGCTGAGCGCTGTCAGACGGGCACGCGCGTCGATGAGGCACACGGACGCTACGGGTTGGGCCGGGGATGCGGCGCCGCCGATCATCTCAAAATGGTCGAGCGGCCCAAGCCGGGCCTCCAGCCATGCCCGTGGATCGGGGATGATGATCAGGTCGAACTGGGCGGTCCGATCCTTCTGTCCCGCTCCCACGGGCCGGTAGGTCATAAACGCAGAGGAGTGTGACATTTCGCTATTATAGAGAGGTCTATAATAGCCAAATGTCACACTCCTCGCCTTTTCCTGCCGGGCGGCGTCGTGGCTCGGCCAGAGCTCCGGGAACGCCCGTGCCATGTCGGCCGCGTTCTCCAAGACGACCCCTGTGGCCGCCATGGCATCGAGCCGGGTGGGCTTGATGTCCTCCCACGACAGCACCTCGTGCACAGCGATCGGCAGCACCACGTCGGTCAGCAGGTCGATGGACAGCGGATCGGCGGGGGTGCGGTTGACGCCACGGCCGCGTCCGATGGCCTGGATGAGTTCACCCTCGCAGATTGTCCAGCGGATGGCCTCGCCCAGGGGATCCTCATGCACCTCAGCGGCCGAGGCATGCACGGCGCCGTCAGCCAGTCCGATACGCCGTTCGACGCTGCGGTACCACCAGGCTGCGTCTTCACGTGTGACGGTGGGCTTGCGGTTGCTGATCGCCGCCGCCAGGCGTTCGACGGTGGTTGGCGCCGGCAGTGTCCGGCCCAGGATGATCAGGCCGGCGACGCTCCGCCAGCGGTCGAGACCGCTCAGCGCATTGAAGTGCGCGGTGGCGACATTGC
>CAMCDA010000384.1 GCA_945873195.1 Asaia bogorensis | reverse complement strand
CAGGTCGCTGGGGTAGCGCAGCTTGGATCGGTCATAGCGAGCTCGGTTTTCTGTCGTCCACATGCCGGCGGTCTCCTCGAATCGGGCCGCAGACATTGAATCGCAAACGATTCCAGAGACTCAAGATGTTTTCGGATGGACACTTAACGAAAGGTTGCCCGCGAGGAAGAAATCCGATGATTGATCCGTTTTTTTCCGATCAGGTCGCGTAGTCCGGTTCTTCCCGGTCGAGCACCCGCATCCAGGCATCCAAATGCAGGCGCGCGTCGAACCTGTCGCCCCAGGCGCCGGCCCAGCGGCGGCGCTGGGACTCGGGCAAGGCCCGCAGCTTCTGGCCGGTGGACATCGCCGTGACCTGGTACATGGCGGTCCGTTCGGCGATGAAGCACTCATCGAAGGCATCATGCACGGTCGGCCCCACCACCGTGACCCCGTGCCCGCCCATCAGCAGGATCGACTTGTCGCCCAACGCCGCGGCCAACCGATCGCCCTCCGCATGGCTGTCAGCCGGGGCGACACCTCCGTGGTCGATCGCGATCCGGTCGTTCAGCATCAGGTTATTGTGATGGGAGAGGGTGATCTCCGGGTCCGCCAGCATCGAAAGCGCGGTCAGATATTGTGGGTGGACATGGACCACGCAGGCCGCGGCGGGGTTTTGCAGGTGGATCCGGGCATGGATATGGAAGGCCACCTTCCGCAGTTCCCCGGTCCCGCGCAGCACCGTGCCGTCCAGGTCGCAGACGATCAGCGAACTCGCGGTCAGTTCCTGGAACAGGAACCCCCGCGGGTTGATCAGGAAGGTGGGCCGGTCATCCGGCCGCCGCTTGGGCAGCATCAGGGAGTTGTGGTTGCCGATCTGCTCATTCCAGCCAAGGCGGGCCGCGACGCGGAAGACGGCGGCCATGTCGCGGCGCAGGCGCCACTCATCGGCTTCGGCTTCGGTCGAGGACAGGGATGCCAGGATCGCGACCATGATGAACCTCTCCGCCATGGGGCAAGCGGATGCCGCCCCGGACGGAGATCGTGCCCAAGCGGGACCGGCGGGACAAGGCCTCGGATCATGCCGCCATCAGCATGTCGCCCAGTTTCTCCAGCAGGTAATCCGAGTCTCCGGGGTCGGTCGGCGTGGTGTCCTGCGTCAGGACACGCGTAATGACACGCGTGCGGAACCGCTCGAGGTCGTGCGCCTCTCCATCCAGCTTGCTTTCGTCGACCACGCTGACCGCCGCCTGGACCATCGGCAGCAGCGCCGACGGCATGTCCGCCTTGCGATACAACGACTGCAGCCCCTTGGGATCATGCACCAGCACCCGCGCGTTATCGACGGAAATGCCGGCCAGGGACGCCATCGCCACCTCGAAGAAGGCGATGTCCCCGGTGCACAGCGCCCGCACCACCAGCGACGGCGTCAGGCGCCGCGTGTGGTGCATCTGGGCGACCATCCGTTGCAGGTTCGGCTCATCGGCGCCGGCGCTCAGGCGGATGATCGCGTCCTCCCGCCCCCGCATCACCAGGTCCGAGGCCACGGCCGGCGACAGGGCATGGTTCTGCACCAGGTGGTTCTGCAGGCGGCGGGACACCAGCACGGCCAGGCGTTCGGCGACGGTCATCGGCAGGCTCTCGCGGTAGACCATGCTTTCCTTGACAAGATCGCTGTCGCCGAACCGCTCCACCGCCTTTTCCAGGCTGGCATCGCTGACCTGGGCGGTTGGATTGGCCATCAGCGTCGCCACCGCCTGTTCATGCGCGTGATCGATCAGCACGTCGGACACGACATCGGACAGGAAGGGGCGGCCGGCGATCGAGGTCTGCTTCTCGGGCGAGCCGCGCCGGACCAGATCCATCAGGTCGTCATCGGTCAGCACCAGGGATTCGCCCAGGATCGGCAGAGCCACCAATTCGATGTCCTCGGCCATCCGCAGCGCCACGTCATGCGGCAAATGGCGGGCGTGGCGCAGGTTGTTCGACAGGGTGGCGCGGACCGTCGCCTCCACATCCCGGGCGAGCAGGCGGACGATATCCTGGGCGATCGCGAGTTCGCCCGCGGAGAGCGATTCCGCGGTGACCTGTTCCCCGATCCGTTCGGCGAGGTCGCCGCGCGCATCGGCGGACGGGTCGGAGAGAAGGCGGGCGACGTCGGCGGTGGAAAGCAATCCGGACATGGGGCACCAAGACTGAGGTTTGAACCGATCATGCCGTGGAAGGTTGAACAGAAGGTTAACGGCCCATGATTCTCATCGACCCGCGTGCAATTGGGCGGCAATGACGGGGGCGGCGGCATCCGACATGCCTCGCCCCTGATGCCCCACGTTCGGCACGTCGATCACTCGCCACGCGCAGGTCATGCCGAACCCGGCGGCGGCTTCCTGGCCGGCGCGCACATAGTTGTGCGCCCGTTCATAGCGGGTCGCGCCCTGGCGGTTGGAGCGCGGCCCCTTGGGGAAGAAGCGGCCAGTCGTCTTGGTGTCCTCGGTTCCGGCCATGATGGTCAGGGGGAAGCCTAGGATATCGCGCAGCCGGTCTGGCGTGACCTCCGTCTCGCCCAGCCCAAAGGGCCAGGGGACATCCGGATTGGGCATCGCATAGGTGCCGGCGTTCGCGCTGACGGCGACCGCGACCCGGTCGCGGTAGCCGAAGGACAGCATCCGGTGGACCAGTTGCCCGCCGGCGGAATGGCCGAACTGGCCATATTGCGCGCGCGTCGTGATGCCCTGCGCGCGCATCGCGTCGAACAGCCGGGGGATGATGCCGAAGCTCCAGGCTTCCCGTGGGTTGGGGGTGCCGTCCTTCGTGTGCAGGTTGCCGAAATTGTACCAGAGATACGCGGGGAAGGTCGCTTCCGGGAACTCGATCGAGACGACGAACAGGTCCAGGTCGCGGGCGTGGTCGATCCAGTAGTCGCGGTAGTCGCGGCCGTTACGGGCGACGCCATGATGGACGAACAGGACCGGGGTGTCCGGGCTGTGGCGGTCGGGGCCGGCGGTGTGAAGGACGAGGGTTTGCCCCGGGAATGCCGGGTCGTGGTACGGCAGGCTGGCTTTGGCCAGGGTCAGCGGGGTGAGATCGGTCATGGGTCCCTTCTTGCCATCCGGAGGGCACGCCGTCGAACCGGTTGATGGCGGTGCCTCATGGGAGGCGATCCGGGGATTGGGGGGGTGCGATTCAACGTTGTGGGGAGTACTTTGACGCCTCCTCGATAAGGGAATCGGACCCATGGCGACGGCGAGCCTCAGCGACGAAGCACTTTTGGCGTTCTTCCACTCCCATCCGAATTTACGCGACAGAGTGATCTCGATCTT
>CAMCDA010000383.1 GCA_945873195.1 Asaia bogorensis | reverse complement strand
GTCTAAACTCTCCGGGACAGCGCGATTTGTTCAGGACTGGGGCGAGCGACTCGGCGCATGATCGGGCCGGTTGGCGCGGTTATCCGCTGTCGGGGTGATGACTGCTTGGCATCCGACCCCATCCTATTGGAATCACGCAAGAAAAAATGAGGGGATGATTGAGAGAGCACCCTGACCGTATATGGTCAGGCTGGAAGTGCTCCAGCGGCAGAAGACAGGGCCAGAGAGGAGACCACGCGGATGAAGCGTTTGTTCGGCGGCGGGCACGAAGCGGCGCCCGAGACCTATCCGTTCCAGCTTTCCGACGATGAATGGCGTCAGAAGCTGGGGCCGGCGGCGTTCCAGGTGCTGCGCAAGCATGGCACGGAGCGCGCGGGGACCAGTGCGTTGAACATGGAGAAGCGGAACGGCGTGTTCCATTGCGCCGGCTGCGGGCAGGCGCTGTTCGCCGCGGACACCAAGTTCGAGAGCGGGACCGGTTGGCCCAGCTTCTGGCAGCCGCTGGACGGCGCGGTGGGCGAAACCGAGGACCGCAGCTTCTTCATGACCCGGGTGGAGGTCCATTGCAGCAATTGCGGCGGGCATCTGGGGCATGTGTTTCCGGACGGGCCTCGGCCGACCGGGCTGCGGTACTGCATGAACGGCGTGTCGATGACGTTTACGCCGGAGTAGTGGCGCCCCGGCGTAGGGGAACGCAGGGCCGTCGCACCCGGCTGCTTCCCGTCATGGGCGGACTTGACCCGCCCATTGCTCGGGATGCGGTTGGTTGGAGCCATACGAAAACATCATCGACGGCGTCCCGGGCGATGGGCGGGTCGAGCCCGGCCAGGACGAGAGGGGCGGTCCCGGGGGCGAGCACGATTGCCCCCGGACCTCACCCCGGGCCTTACCCCCGTTCCAGCCACCCCCCATACGTCTCCCGCAACTGGGTCTTCATGATCTTCCCGGTCGCGGTGTGGGGGAAGGCATCGACCACCACCACGTCGTCGGGCATCCACCACTTCGCGATGTGGCCATCGAGATGCGCGCGCATCTCCTCCGCGGTCACCGAGGCACCCGGCTTGCACTGCACCAGCAGCAGCGGGCGTTCCTGCCAGCGGGGGTGGCGGGCGGCGATGACCGCGGCCTCCTGGATCGCGGGGTGACCGACGGCCAGGTTCTCGATCTCGATCGAGCTGATCCATTCCCCGCCCGACTTCACCACGTCCTTCGCGCGGTCGGTGATCTGGATGAAGCCCTCCGCGTCCATCGTGCCGACATCGCCGGTGCCGAACCAGCCATCCGGGCCGGGTGGGTCGCCGTCGCCCTTGAAGTAGCCCGACAGCACCCAGGGCCCGCGCGCCTGGATCAGGCCGACGCTGGCGCCATCGCGCGGCAGTTCATGGCCCTCGGCGTCGATCACCCGCATTTCCACGCCGTAGATCGTGCGTCCCTGCTTGAGGTTGAGCGTCATCCACGCCTCGGGGTCGAGCGTGTCGTGGCGGGGCAGCTTCGTGCCGATGGTGCCGAGGGGGCTGAGCTCGGTCATGCCCCAGGCGTGGATGGTCTCGGCGTTGAAGTAGTGGCGGACCTTTTCGATCAGCACGCGCGGGACGGCGGTGCCGCCCGACAGCAGGCGGGTCAGGCGCAGGCGGGACAGATCGATGTTGTCACGGTTCTGTTCCAGCCAGGTGAACATGGTCAGCCAGACGGTGGGCACGGCACCGGTGAAGGTGATGCCCTCGTCCCGCATCAGCTCATACAGGCTTTGCGGATCCAGCCGCGGGCCCGGGAGCACCAGCTTGGCCCCGCAGGCCGCCGCCGCATAGGGAATGCCCCAGCAATTCACATGGAACATCGGCGCGCAGGGCAGCAGGGAATCGCGCGCCGAGATCGCCATCGAATCGACCATCATCAGGTTCATCGTGTGCAGCACGGTCGAGCGGTGGGAATACAGCACGCCCTTCGGGTTGCCGGTCGTTCCCGATGTGTAGCAAAGCGAGGACGCGCTGTTCTCGTCGAAGACCGGCCAGTCGAACATGTCGGTCTCGGCCGCCAGCAAGTCTTCATAGCACAGCAGGTTGGGGATGGCGGCGTCCGGCAGCTCCGACCGGGCGCAGAGGGCGATGTAGTGACGCACCGTCGGCAGATGCGGTGCCAGGCTTGCGATCAGGTCGGCGAAGCCGGGATCGAAGAAGATCGCCTGGTCCTCGGCGTGGTTGACGATGTAGGTGAGTTGGTCGGGGAACAGGCGCGGATTGACCGTGTGCAGGATGCGGGCGGAGCCGCTGACGCCGAAGAACAGCTCCAGATGGCGGTGGTGGTTCCAGGCGAAGCTGGCCACCCGGTCGGCGGCGTGGATGCCCAGGCGATGCAGCGCGTTGGCCAGCCGGCGGGACCGTTCCGCGACATCGCCCCAGGTGCCGCGATGGATGGATCCGTCGACCATGCGGGAGATCACTTCTCCCTCCGGCCGGTATCGTTCCGCGTAGTCGATGAACGAGGATATCAGCAAGGGGCGCTGCTGCATCAGGCCGAACATCCGGTTTCCTCCCGCCTATGGCGTTGTTGGCCGAACGTTAGGCGGAGCGCCGTGTTGGGGGCAATCGGGGGTTATCGGAAATCCCGCGTCGGCACCCGGATGTGATAGCTGGGCCGGCGGCCATGGACGTGGATGTCGCGTGCCTCCCGCCCGCCCACGCCCTTTTCGGTATGTGAAGCGGGGCGGGGATCGGGGGTGACGGGGCGGCGCGCCTCATCGCCGCGGCCGGCGGGCTGGATCGGGGCGCCGGCCTTGTCTCCGACCGCTCGTAGCAGGTCGGAGAAGTCGATCAGTTCCTCGGCGATGACATGGATCACGCCGCTTTCCCGCTGCAACCGGCCGCGGCAGCCGATCATGGAGGCGGAGAGGATCAGCCGCCTTTGCGCCTCGAAGACCGAGGGCCAGACGATCAGGTTGGCGTGCGCGGTCTCGTCCTCGATGGTCATGAACAGCACGCCGCGGGCGCTGCCGGGGCGCTGGCGGACCAGGACGATGCCGGCGGTCGTCAGGCGGCGGCCGTCGGGGATGGTGGCGAGATCGGCGCAGCGGACGATGCGGTGGGCGTCGAGATCGGCGCGCAGGAACGATACCGGATGACGGCGGAGGCTGAGGCCGGTGCTGCGGTAATCCTCCACCACCTGCCGCCCGTCGGTCATGGGGCGCAGGGGGACGGGAGGTTCGTTGGTGGGATCGGTTGGGGGGGAAGGTGGTGCCTCTGTGGTGGGAGGTAGGGATGTTGTCCCCATGGTGGGGGAGGGCAAGGACGGTGCCATCACGCCCCCCCTCCCCTTGAG
>CAMCDA010000382.1 GCA_945873195.1 Asaia bogorensis | reverse complement strand
CCCGTTCATCGTCTACACCTCCAACATCTTCGCCATTCTGGGCCTGCGCGCCCTGTATTTTGCCCTGGCGGCGATCGTTGACCGGTTCCATTACCTGAAGACCGCGTTGGCGGTGCTGCTGATCTTTATCGGCGGCAAGGTTTTCGTCGCCGATCTGATCGGCCTCGAGAAGTTCCCGCCCACCCTGTCCCTGGTCATCACCCTCCTCATCCTGGCGTCGGGTGTCGCGTACTCCCTGTGGCGAACCCGCAAGCCCGCCATCGATCACCTGGCATGACGGGCGGCGTGACATCGGGTCGGTGTCCCGCTGGCGACCGTCGATGCGACGGTCCCCAGCGGCCGAAACAACCGGCCGGACGGCGGAAACCATCACGGGGCGACGTGTCCCCGGCAAACGGAAAGGGCTGAACATGCCATATCGACGCTCACTGGGAAGGTTCTCGAACAGGACCTGGGAGGAGTTCACCGACGAGGTTCACAGGGCGCGCAACGAGCACCTACTGGAAGGGATCATCGCCGGCTGTGCCATCGTCGCCTACGCCGATGGATGGGCCACCCAGGAAGAGCGAGACCGAATGCTCGCACTGATCCGCGGCTTCGAGCCCATTGCCGCGTTCGGCCTAGACGATGCATTGGCGACGTTCGAAGCGCTCAGCGACCGCTTCGTCAGCGA
Organism: Asaia bogorensis; assembly: GCA_945873195.1. Taxonomy (GTDB): domain Bacteria; phylum Pseudomonadota; class Alphaproteobacteria; order Acetobacterales; family Acetobacteraceae; genus Rhodopila; species Rhodopila bogorensis_A. Next base: position 2,644 of record CAMCDA010000382.1, on the reverse strand, counting down.
TCATGAGCGGGCCGAGCGCGAGTCGCTGGAGGCGGTCGCCAGGCTTCGCGGCGCCCAGCGCTACCCGGCGCTGCTCGTGGAGGCGTGTTGCGCGATCGCGGCCGCGGATGGCGGCTTCGATACCGAGGAGCGCAATGCCGCCATCCGGATTTGCAGCGTGCTCGGGCTCGATCCTGCCCAGTTCAACATTGCGGATGCGCCATGACCCGGACCATCGGTCCTGCCAAGGCCCGCCATGCGGGGCTGTCACTCACCACCAGGAGCCCAAGATGATCAACGAGTTTATCATGTACTTGGTGGCGATTTTCATTATCGAGCCTTTCGATGCAACGATGACTGATGCGCTGCGGGAAACGCAGGCGCCGGCGGCGGTGGTGGAGCAAGTGAGCGGCTGCATCGCCACCGCGCCCGTCGTCCTTGCCGAGAAGGTGCAGGGCGACTGGGGGTGGGCGATCGGCGCCGCGGTCAAGGTCGCGCTGGGCCTCGATTCGGTCGAGACCGTGGTGTCCGGCGCGGTCCCCGAGTGCGGCGCCGCCCTCGCCGCGGTCAAACCCTATCTGTCGGGAAACCCCGGCGAGGCATGACCCCGGACAGGTGACCGCCATGCCTCAAAGCCAATTCAGGAAGCCGGGTCGCGGGCACCGGTGTCCTGCGTGCGCTGAGAATTCTCCGCACCCTGCGCCTGCTGTCGCTGGTGCCGCGGATGCGCGTGGTGATCCAGGGGCTTCTGGGCGCCATTCCGGCCATGGGCGCGGTCTTCTTTCTCATCGCGCTGGTGTTCTACGTCTCTGCGGTCATGACCACGAAGCTCTTCGGCGCGGCGTTTCCCGACTGGTTCGGCTCCCTCGGCGCCTCGCTGTATTCGCTGTTTCAGATCATGACACTGGAATCGTGGTCTAACGGCATCGTCCGTCCCATCATGGAGGTCTATCCGCTCGCCTGGATGTTCTTCGTCCCCTTCATCCTGATCACGTCGTTCATCGTCCTGAACCTGTTCATCGCGATCATCGTCAACGCGATGCACGGGATCGACCGCGAACAGGCGGCGGCGGACGAGCACGGACTGTCGCGCCAGATCGCCCTGCTCCGCGAGGAAATCGCGGCGATGCGCGCCGAACGCGCGTCAGAGAAAGCCACGCCGATCGCCCATTCAACCTGAAGCACTCTCTCGAAAGGCCGGAGTCATGCCAACGACCTCTCAAGCCATCGACACGGGGTACCGCCCTGCCCATGCCTGGTATGCGGTGGGCGTGCTGGTTCTTGCCTACACTTTTTCGTTCATCGACAGACAGATTCTCGGGCTGCTCGTCACCCCCATCAAGCGGGACCTGGGAATCGGCGACTTCGAAGTCGGCTTGCTCGGCGGGTTGGCCTTCGCGTTGTTCTATACATTCCTCGGGCTTCCGATAGGTCGGCTCGCGGACCGTCACAACAGGCGCAACATCATCGCCATGGGCATTGCCGTCTGGAGCGTCATGACCGCGGTCTGTGGTCTTGCCAAGACTTTCGGAGGTCTGTTCCTGGCGCGCATGGGCGTGGGCGTCGGCGAGGCGGCGCTGTCGCCGCCGGCCTATTCGCTGATCGCCGACATGTTTCCGCCCGAAAAGCTTGCCCGCGCCCTGAGCGTCTACAGCACGGGCATTTTCATCGGCAGCGCGCTGGCCTACATCCTCGGTGCTAGCGTCGTGCAGATCGTCGCCGATGCGCCGCCAATATTGTTGCCCGTCCTCGGCGAAATTCACGCCTGGCAGCTGACGTTCTTCATCGTCGGGCTGCCTGGCCTGCTGGTGGCGCTGCTGATGCTGACGGTGCGCGAACCAGCCCGGAAAACCGGCCACGATGCATCGAGCAGCCCCGGAGGCGCCGTTCCGCTGCGCGAAGTGGTGGCATTCCTTTGGGCCGGGAAGGGAACCTTTGGGGCCCATTTCGCCGGCTTTTCAATGCTGGCGGTCTTCGGCTATGGCACGGCGATGTGGATACCGGAGTTCATCAACCGGAGCCACGGGTGGGCCATCTACGATGCGGGCTATGCCTATGGTCTTCTCATTCTGGTGTTCGGCATATCCGGTGTGTTGCTGGGCGGAGTGTTCAGCGACTGGCTCCGCCAGAGGGGGCGGACTGACGCCTATATGCGGGTGGTCATGCTGGCGGCCTGCGCCATGGCGCCGTGCGCGATCCTCTTTCCGCTGGCCGGCTCCGAGGTGATCATGCTTCTACTGCTCGCCTTCGTGGTGTTTTTCGGCGCCATGCCCGCGGGCGTGGCCGCTGCGGCGCTCCAGAGCGTCACTCCCAACCACATGCGGGCACAGGTGTCGGCCCTGTACCTGTTTTTCGCAAACCTGATCGGCATGGGCGTGGGGCCGGGGCTGGTCGGATTCTTCACCGACTATGTGCTCTTGGACCCGGGGAAGTTGAACATCGCGCTGAGCCTGACCGCGATCGTCACCGTTCCTGTCGCGGCGATTATCCTGATGCTCGGCCTCAAGCCGTTCCGCGCGAGCGTCGCGATGGCGAGAAGCTGGAGTTAGGCATGTTGTGGTTTCCGGCCGGTCGGTAGCGTTGCACCGGGCCGCGGAACCAACACGCTATCCGCGTTATTCACCTCCCGCTACACTCCGGGCCAGGGGTAGTTTGACGTGAGTGG
>CAMCDA010000381.1 GCA_945873195.1 Asaia bogorensis | reverse complement strand
GGCAGCGGAGTATTTTCGACCATGGCGGGTGTGGCACCGTCCGATTCGGCAGGAATTGGTTTCGACACCCAAATCTCTGCGTCAAATCAGATGATTACGCTACGCCCGCCAGCGAATCCCTGGCATGCGATGAATAAGATGGGCTAGCGCCCTGTTGCCAGCCGGACGGCGCCGGTCAATCCTTCGGGCGCTCGATCCCCTGGGTGATCCGCCACAAAAGGAGGGACGACATGAAATTCTCCAACTTCCTGTTCCCGGAAAGCCGTTCCCCCGACGATGACGGGCGCATCATCCATGAGACGTTGGCGGAAGCGCATCTGACGGATCGCCTCGGCTATGACGTGATCTGGCTGGCGGAGCATCATTTCGACGGCATCTGCGCCTATGCCGATCCGGTCAGCTTCGCCGCCGCCCTGGCCACCAGCACAACCCACGCGACGATCGGCTTCGCGGTGGCGCAGACCGCCCTGCACCACCCGATCCGCTTCGCCGAACAGATGGCGGTGATCGATCATCTTAGCGGCGGGCGGCTGATCGTGGGCCTCGGCCGCGGCACGGCCTACAACATCTACGACTACCAGGGCTTCGGCATCGACCACACCGAGGCCCAGGCGCGCCTGGAAGAAGCCGAGGCCATCATGTTCCGCGCCTGGCAGGGCGGGCCGTTCGAGCATCATGGCAAGTTCTGGGACGTGAAGGTGCCGGAACTCCGCCCCGTGCCGTTCACCAAGCCGCATCCCTATGTCCTGCGCGCGGCGGCGACCGAGCACGGGATGCTGGACGTTGCCCGCCAGGGCCGGCCCTTCATGATGAACATCCAGACCAACGCGGAAACCGCTCGCCGCATGGACCTGTATCGCGCGACGCTGCGCGACATCGGCCAGGATGAGGCGACGATTGCTCGCAACGTCGAGGAATGCTGGGTCTGGCGCAACGTCTTCGTCGCCGAAACGGATGCCGAGGCCGAACGCATCGCCGTCCCGGCCTTCCACGCGATGCAGGAACTGCGCGTCGCCATGCGGAACAAGGTCTACCAGGAACAGGGCGTTTCCATCGTCCCCATGCCCGCCCCCGGATCGGCCCCCGCCCCGCGCACGGTGGTGGAGCATTCGCTCGTCTATGGTTCCCCCGCCACCGTCGCCGAGAAACTGGCGCCTTTGGGTAAGACGGGCATCGGCGGGCTGATCATGCAGTTCCGCCTCGGACCAATGACCTATGAGCAGACGGCCAGCAGCCTGACTCTGTTCCGTGACCGGGTGATGCCGGCGCTGAACGGATAGAGGCGATGATCCGGCTTCTGTTGCTGTTGCTGCTGCCCTTCGCCGCCCAGGCCGAGACTCCGGCCGAGGTTGTGGACGGGCGCATGACGATCGAGACTCCGGCCGGGCAGGGGACCATCCCGATTGCCCTGTCGATGGACTGGTCGCGCCCGCTGCCGACTGTTTCCCGCGTGGTCATCATGGTGCATGGGCTGGGGCGGGAGGCGGATCGGGCGTTGCGCGACGCGGACCAGGCGCGGGAGGCCGCGGGGGCGTTGGCCCGGACCACGCTGCTGATCGCGCCGCAGTTCCTGACCGAGCCCGAGGCCGGATCGGACGACCTGCTGCGCTGGCGGCGGAATGACTGGCCGGGCGGGATTCCGGCGCTGGGGCCGGCGCCGCTGTCCTCGTTCGATGTCGCCGACGCGATCCTGGCGCGCCTGGCCGATCGGGCGCGCTTTCCGGCGCTGACGCATGTCGTGCTGGCCGGTCATTCCGGCGGTGGCCAGTTCGTGCAGCGCTATGCCGCCGTCGGGCGCGGGCAGGAGGCTCTGACGACGCGCGGGATCGCCCTGCGGCACGTGGTGGCGAACCCGTCGTCCTGGCTGTGGTTCGGCGACGACCGGCCCTATCCGAACGATGCCTGCCCGTCGTTCAACCAGTGGCGCTATGGGCCGAATGGTGTGCCGCCCTATGTCGGGGATGCGGCGAGGATGGAGGCGCGGTACCTCGCCCGTGACATGGTGTATCTGGTCGGGGATGCCGATATCGATCCGAAGGATGGCAGCCTGGACCGAAGCTGCGGCGCGATGACGCAGGGGCCGCACCGCTTTGCCCGCGCCATGCATTTCATGTTCAACCTGGAGTTGCGGAATCCCAATCTGGTCTATCACCGCATCGTCCTGGCGCGGGGGGTCGGGCATGAGCCGGATCGCGCCTTTGCCTCCCCCTGCGGATTGGCCGCGCTGTTCGATCGCAAGGGTTGTGCTGGGTTGCTGTAGGGTGCTGGCTGGACGCGCGGGCAATCGGGTGAACGGATTTTGTTGTCCGTTCCGCCCAATCCCGTCATTCCCGGCCTTGTGCCGGGGACCATCACCAGCACCGTGCCGCGATTGGTCCCCGGCACAAGGCCAGGGATGACGGGTGTGGGGGCAGCGCGGCGCTGGTGTCTTCACCGATTGCCCCGGCCCGCCCCGCGCGGGGCGTTGCCGACGACTCCGCCATCAGGGCACACTGCGCCCATGCCGCCACCCCGGACCATCGCACTGCCCGATCTGCCCGCAACCGAGCATCTGGCGGCTGTGATCGCCGGCCTGGTCCGCCGAGGCGACGCCATCCTGCTGGAAGGCCCCCTCGGCGCCGGCAAATCCGCATTCGCGCGGGCGTTCCTGCGCGCCGCCGCGGCTGATCCGGCGCTGGAGGTTCCTAGCCCGACCTTTACCCTTGTGCAGACCTATGACACCCGGGTCGGCGTCGTGCATCATTTCGACCTGTGGCGCCTGGATGGGTCGGGGGCGCTGGATGAACTCGGCTGGGATGAGGCGCGGGACGATATCGTCCTGGTCGAGTGGCCTGATCGGTTGGCGGAGCTGTGCCCCGATGACGCGTTGACGATCGTGCTGGCGTTTGAGGAAGGGGACACAAGGCTGGCAACCGTCTCCGGCTGGGCGGACCGGATCGGGCGCATCGCATGAGCCGGGATGGGGCGATCCTGGCGTTCCTGGCGGGCTCGGCGTTCGAACGCGCGCGGATCGAGCCACTGGCGCAGGATGCCAGCTTCCGGCGCTATTGGCGTTTGTCCGAGGGCCCCAGCCCTGCCGTCCTGATGGATGCCCCCCCACCCGAGGATGTGCGCCCGTTCCTGCGCATCGCGGCACATTTGGAAGCCATCGGCCTGTCGGTGCCCCAGGTGTTCAAGGCGGATACCGAGGCCGGGTTCGTGCTGGAAGAAGACCTGGGCGACGGCCTGCTGTCGGTGATTCTGGATGGGGAGACGGCGTCAGGTTTGGACGCCCAGGCCCCGGAAACCACGCCCCCTCCCCCCTTGAGGGGGAGGGCCGGGGTAGGGGGTGATCGCGGCACGGACTGGGGC
>CAMCDA010000380.1 GCA_945873195.1 Asaia bogorensis | reverse complement strand
GGTCGGATTCATACTGGAAACCGAGAAGACCTTGCGCCAGCATCGCGCACCCCGTTGGTGATGGTTTCGGATTTACGAATGCAGAATATCTCTCTGATTTTGCAAGGTAAACGGGGAATTAAGCTTCTTTAGGCGCGGAATTCAGGCCGGGGGGAGCCAGCCGCGATTCGTTACGATTATGTGGTGCCGCGGCGCCGTCCCTGGCCGTCAGTCTGGACAACGGCGATTCTAGGGCGCAGGCTTCACCCGTCCAATAACCCCGTCACACCCAGGAAGGAGCGGGAGGAATATGAAGTACAACCGTATTTCCGCAGACTGCCATCTCGATATGCCGTGGATGCCGCCCACGTTGTTCACGTCGGAAGCGTCGCGCGAACTCAAGGATCGCATGCCGTATGTCGAGGACGGCCCCGACGGCCCGCAATGGGTCACCAAGTCCGGCGCCAATTTCGGCCTGCTGAACGGCGTCGGCCCCGGTGGCGCCAAGCTGATCCCCGGCCAGAACAAGCGCGTCGACATCATGGCCGCGACCGGCATGTTCGAGGACGGCAAGATCGGCCGCCCCGATGCCCGCACCGGCATCCAGCGCCCCGCCGATCCGCATCTGCGGCTCAAGGAAATGGAGCGGGATGGCGTCGACGCCGAGGTGATCTTCGGCATCCTGGGCGGCGCGTCCAAGATGCAAGACACCGAGGCCGCCAACCACATGCTGTTCATCTATAACAGCTGGTTGAAGGAGTTCTGCAGCCATAATCCCGATCGCCAGATCGGCCTGGGTTGCATCCCCTACGGCGACATCGAAGCCGCCGTCGCCGAAGTCCATCGCTGCGCCAAGCTCGGCCTTAAGGGCCTGGAACTGTCGTGCTCCTGGGACATGGAGCCGATGTGGCACCCGTGCTGGGATCCGATGTGGCAGGCGGTGTCGGATGTGAATCTGCCCCTGCATTTCCACACCTTCCCGACCACGGCGCCGCGCGCCAAGGACATGGACTCCGCCAAGGTGCGTCGCGCCGCCATGTTCACCGGCGTGTCCGCCTTCCAGATGGGGCTGATCCACATCCTCGCCGCCATGATGGGCGCGGGCGTGTTCGAGCGTTATCCGAACCTGCGCGTGTCCTTCGGTGAATCCGGCATCGGCTGGATCCCCTATGCGCTGGATCGGATGGACTTCGAGTTCGAGGACCGGTTCCGCGACCTGATGAAGCTGAAGCCGTCCGAGTACTGGCAGCGCCAGTGCAAGGCGACGTTCCAGTACGACGTCATCGGGCCGAAGCTGATCGGCACGAACAACCTGATGACGGTCGATACGGTGATGTGGGGGTCCGACTACCCGCACACCGACGGAATCTGGCCCGAGTCGACGAAGTACATCGATGAGCAGTTCGCCGGTCTGTCCGCCGAAGACATCAAGAAGATCACCTGCGACAACGCCGCGAAGTTCTACAACCTGACGAACTGAGCCGACGTCGGGAGGATGCGTCCTCCCGCGCCGAGCAAGCCCCGTCCGCGCATGCGGGCGGGGCTTTTGCGTTCAGACACGGCAGTGCTCGTTTTGCCAGGCATCGTCCTGCTCTGGCTTCGAACCGACCATCGCAACGGACTCCGGAATGGCTGTATCGGCGCTTGGCGGAAGCGCGGATCGAGCGGATAAGCCGCCATGGCCTTGTGCGAACTGAACGACCTCCGCCAGCAACTGGGCCGGGATCAGCGGCTGATCGGGCTGGATCTCGGGACCAAGACGATCGGCGTCGCGCTGTCCGACGTGCGACTGATGCTGGCCACGCCCTTCGGCTCCCTGCGGCGCGGCAAGCTGGCGGCCACCGCGGCCGAAGTCATGAAAATCGCCCGGAAGGAAGGAGCCGGCGGCCTGGTCGCCGGATTGCCCCTATCGATGGATGGCACCTTCGGCCCCGCGGCCCAGGCGGCGCGCGACTGGACTCGATCACTGTCGGAGGCCACCGGATTGCCCGCCGCCATGTGGGACGAACGGCTGTCGAGCAACGCGGTCAATCGTTTCCTGATTGGAGAGGCCGACCTGACCCGCAAGAAGCGCGCCGAGGCCGTGGATCGTTCCGCCGCCGCCTGGATGCTGCAAGCGGCGCTCGATGCGTTAGCCGGGCAGAACCTCGACCGCGACTGACTTGACCAACGCCAGCACGGACGTTCCCTCCACCAGCGCAAGGCGAGCGACCGCATCGGGCGTGACGCGGGCGATGAAGGCATGGTCGGCCAGCGCGATCTCCACCAGCGCGGTATGACGTTCGGCGTCCTGCGAAACCGCCCGCACCACCCCCGCCAGCACGTTGTGCACACTGATCGCGCTCGGCGCCTCCCGCGCCAGGATCACCTCCCGCGCCGGAATACGTGCACGGACGGCCTGACCGATCGGCACCGACAGCAGCGGGACCAGCAGCGAAGTGCCGCCCACATCGAGCGTCGTAAGCTGGCGTAACGTGTCATGGGCGATGACCGTCGCCGCCAGAACGGAACCGGCGTCGTCGCGCTGGGAAATCGGCAGATCCGATCGCGCCGTGACCTGCGCCAGCGGCCCTTGCGCCGTCACCCGGCCCCGATCGATCAGCACCAGATGGTCGGCGAGGCGTGATACCTCCTCCATCGCGTGGGTGACATACAGGATCGGCAGCTTCAGCACGGTCTTCAGCGTGGCGAGATAGGGCAGGATCTCCGCCTTGCGTTCCGCGTCCAGGCTCGCCAGCGGCTCATCCATCAACAGCAGCCGCGGCTGAGCCAGCAGCGCTCGGCCGATGGCCACACGCTGGCGCTCTCCACCCGAAAGCGTATGGGGGCGGCGGCCGAGAAGCGCGGAGATGCCAAGAAGGGCGACGATGTCGTCGAAGGTGATGAGGCCGGGGGGCGATCGGCGGCGGCCATAGTCGAGGTTGGCGCGCACCGACATATGCGGGAACAGCCGAGCGTCCTGGAACACGAGCCCGACCCGGCGGCGTTCGGCTGGAATCCAGACGCCGGCATCCGTGTCCGCGAGGACGGTGCCATCAATCTCCAGCCGGCAGTACTCGGGCCGGAGCAGACCGGAGGCCGCGGCGAGCACAGTCGATTTTCCCGCCCCCGAAGCTCCAAACAGCGCAATCACGCTGGGCGTCGGCGCGTCGAAGGCAAGATCAAGGGCCAGGCCTGGAAAACCGTGGCGCAGATGGAGGGAGAGAGTCATCGAACCCGATGGTTTTGCCGGTTGGGGAAGGGCGGGTCAAATCCCCATGCCGTTTACCAATCGTTCGTAACTCCCAAGCCCCCCACCGTGAGCAAGAAAGGCGCTCGTGGAGGTACGGCGGGGCCAGCGTTATCCGGATAAAGCGAGGATGAGTGAAGCCGGCGTGGTCGAGAGGGCCGTGAGAAGATTCCAACCTTGTTTCCGGGCGGTG
>CAMCDA010000379.1 GCA_945873195.1 Asaia bogorensis | reverse complement strand
ATCGGAGAGGTCCGGGTCCATGGCGCACATGTGGCACAAGGATACTGGTGCAACGCGGAGGTTTCGGCCGAAACCTTCCAGGTCAGCGGCGACGGGCCGTCAACCGAGCGCGCACTTCGCACCGGCGACCTCGGCTTCGTGGATGAGGCAGGGGAGCTGTTCCTGACCGGCCGGATCAAGGACCTGATCATCATCCGGGGCATGAACCACTATCCGGCCGATATCGAGCGGACCGTGCAGGACAGTCACGAAGCGCTGCGGCGTGACTTTGGCGCGGCGTTCGCCGTGACGAACGACAGCCATGGCGAAAAGCTGATCATCGTGCAGGAGGTGGAACGCACGATGCGCCAGAGCCTGGACGCGGCAGACCTGGGGCGGGTGGTCCGCGAGGCGGTCACCAAGGCGCATGATATCGCGGTCCATGCCGTGGTGTTCATCCGACCCGCCAGCCTGCCAAAAACCACCAGCGGCAAAATCCAGCGCGGCCTGACGCGCCGTCTCTGGACCGAGGGGCGCCTGGAGGTCATCGGCGTCGGATAATGCCGGGGCGGCTGGGTTGATCGACGGATCATCCCAGCCACCGGCCTTCCAAATCGTTAGCGGAACCCTTCCAGTTCATGCTTGGCCCAAGCGATCACCTGCGGGATCGTCTGCCCCGTGCGCAGACGCGCCATCATCGATGGCATCACACCGCGGCTGTAGATCTGCACACCGATCTCGGGCGGGGCCGGCGCACCCGCGATGACTGAAACCGCGTCGTGGAACGGCCGAGCGGGGTAGGAATAGAGAGTTCCCTTGGGCGGACCGATTTCGCCCCAGATCGGGAAATCCAGCATGTTACGATACGGCGGTACGTCAAATCCCTCGGATGCGACCACCCGCGCCTCCGACGGCGAACGCTCCATCAAATGCGCGATCAGGTCGCGCGCGGCCGATTTGTTGACGGAAAAGGACCAGATACCCCAGAACCAGGGACCGGCCGGGGTGAATCGCCCCTTCGGTCCCCGAGGCGCGGGGAAGGACCAACTGTCCTCCGCGATCGCCATCGCATCACGCTTCGCCACAGCCCAGGCCGAGGGTGGGTTCCAGATCAGCGCCGTCTTCCCTGCCACGAAGGCCTTGTTGTTCGATGCATCATCATAGCTTGGCGCTTCCGGCGGCAGGACCTTCACCAGTCGGGACGCGTGCTCCAGCACCTCCCTCATGGCGTCCGAATCAACGGTGATGTCGCCCTTGGCATTCACCAGTTCGGCGCCAAAGGCACGGAACAAGGATCCCGCCGTGTCGACAGAGTCGACCGTGGTACCAAGGCCGATCGCGAAGGGCATGCCCACCTTGTGGCATGCCTCGGCCGCTTTCAGATGAGCTTCCCAGGTCCAGGCGTCGGCTTCCTTCGTCTGCCGTGGTTCAGCCGGATACATCGCGCGGACATCGATACCAGCATGCTGCTTGAGCACGCTGATGCGGGCGCAAGGTCCTTTGTAGTTGGACCCGACCGTGGTCGGCACCGCACGCCAGGAACCTTTGAATTTTCCGAGGTAGGAACTGACCTCGTTCACCTCCCCAGCATGGGCGCTGATCTGCTTGACCAAGTCATCGACCGGCTCCAGCACTTCGGCGTGGTTCTGGACTTCCCAATCGCGAAACGTGATCAGGTCATGGCCCTTCTTCGCCTGCGCCTGCGCCGCACCGGTCAGCATCAGCTTCCCACCGACCGAGGTGATGAAGTCGACCGTGGCTTCGACCTTGTTCTGCTCGGCCCATGCCATGACTTGGGCGCGCAGGGCGTCATTCGCCTTGGGCACCCAGTGATCCCAAAACGCGATGGATATCTTTCCGGCAGCTCCGGCTGTGCGAATATGGACCAAAGGCAAGGCGGTGGCCGAAGCGGCAATTTTTAGGACACGGCGGCGCGTCGGCCTTTTCTGGCTCGTGGACATGTTTCTGTCTCCCTGTGTCGGCACGTTGGCCGACTTCTTCTTCCAGGCGGTCTGACTGCCGCCATGGGCGAACGCTAGGCGCGGCCTTGTCCCGGGAGCAAGCGGATTCCGATTTTACTGGCGACAACTCGAATGCTGATCAGCGCAACAAAGCCGGAGGAACCCGCGTCGCGCGTCCAGTCCATGCGACTTACCCGATACAAGACAGGCACCACAGATTGCTCGGCTCTCCGAAGGAATTGATGTTGAGATACGAAACCAACCTGCTACGGTGCACGACAGCGACTGAGCCGGTCCGCCGGTCGTCAGCTGTCCTCGTGGCCGCAAGGCTCTGAACGAGCTCGCAGAGGGTGGTCGGGTTGAATGACGAGGCGGTGCTTCCCCCGGGGCGCCGCCTCGGTTGTTTCCAACGATCCGACTTGGGCAGCGAACTCATGGCTCAGGCGCAACTATGCCGGTCCTGGTCCAGTTGTCGCCCAATCTCGCGGGATTGCCGGTCCCACTCAACCGCAAATGGCTCGAGGAGCCCGTGCAGCGTGATCCCCGGCGCCTGCCGCCCATCCAGGACCGCCTCCACGATCTGCGGTGCGAGCAGCGTCAGCCGCAGCACCCGCGACACGTAGGATTTGTTGATCTTCTCGCGCACCGCGATTTCGCCCACGGTGGAGACCACCCCGCTCTCCAACATCCGCCGCCACCGGAACGCCCGAGCCAGTGCCTTGACCAGCGTGCTGTCGATCCGGGCGGCGGCACCAACAGCGGGTGCTTCTGTCCCGTCAGGCGCAATCACCACCTTCCGTACCCCCCGCCGACGGACCGCCAGCGGGATGTGCACCGTCAGCATCTGCTGGCTCGCGGTCATGCGGCCTCCTTGCGATCACGGGTACCGAGGTCGCGCGCGAGGTTCGCCAGCCCCTCCAACCGCAGCCGGACCGTCGCACCGCCGGCGCCGATCTCGACCCGGTCCACCAGCAGGCGGATGATCCGCGCTTGCTCCACCGGGAACAGTTCGTCCCAGAGCGGGTCCAGTTGGTCCAGCGCCTCCCTGACCGCGTGCTCCGTGAGGTCCGGGGATGCGGCGCGCGCGGCATGCCAGGTGCCGACGATCACCTCCGGTTGGCGCACCAACGCCCTCACCTGCGTCACCACCGCGGTTTCGATCTCGGCGGCCGGCACGCGGGCGATCTCCGGCCCATCCGCCGCGCTGCCCTTCAGCACCGACTGGCTGACATAGTATCGGTAGATCTGACCGCGCTTGCCCCGCGCATGGGTCGGCGACATCGCCCGGCCATCCGAGCCGAAGATCAATCCGCGCAGCAAGGCTGGTGTCTGGCTCACCGTCTGGTTGCGCCGCACCCGCGGGCTGATTTGCAGGATGGCGTGCGCCGCCTCCCACTGTAGCGGGCTGACGATCGCCGTGTGCTCACCCGGATAGGCGGTCCCCCTATGCACGGCCTCTCCGCGATACACCCGGTTGTTC
>CAMCDA010000378.1 GCA_945873195.1 Asaia bogorensis | reverse complement strand
AGCGCATCCCAGGGTTCGGGGCCGCGCGGACTGCCGTCGATGACGATGTGATCGACCAGCCACGAAGAGAAACCCTCGGCCCAGCCCCAGATGTCGCATTCGATCCGGTCATCCTGCACGTCCACGCCGGCGGTCAGCACCAGGGCCGCCGACGGAACCACGCCGAGTGGAAAGTCCTCGCGCCGTTCCACCAGCCGTTCCCAGTCGGGGGCCTCGCCCTGTTCCTGCCAAGTCTCGCCCAGCACGGTATTCTTGAACGTCTTCAGGTCTTCCGGCTTGCCCTGCGCCGCCTCCCAATCGCGCGCGATCTGCTCCCACGACAGCCAGCCGACCGGGGAATACAGCGCCGAGATGTGGAAGCCGACTGTGTGCGGATCCTGCGCCACGGCGGTAGCCCGCCATTCGCCGGCCGACAGCATCGCTGTCTTGTGGTGTTCCTCGATGGCGCCATCGCAGGTCTCGCAGTGATAGGCCGCGCTGCGCGGATTGCCCTTATCCCAAATCAGCCGCTCAAAGCGCAGCCACTGCATCGCCTGGCAATGCGGGCAGGGCACGAAGTAGCGCCGCTGGTCACTGGCCAGGTATTCCCGCTCAATGCGGCTGCGCCCAGCCGTCGTCGGCGTCGAGACCAGAAAGGCCTTTCGCCGCCAGCCAAAGGTGCGGGCCCGAGCTTCTGCGAGCGCGATGGGGTCGCCCTCGCCCTCGACATCGCCGGGATAGGCGTCCACCTCGTCGAGGAACAGGAACCGCGCCGGCATGGAGCGCAACCCGACCGCGCTGTTGGCGCCCGTCAGTACCAGGATGCCGCCGGGGAATTCCTTGGACAGCATGGTGTTGCCGCTGTCCCTGGCACGGGACGGGGCAACACGTTCCCGCAGCGCGGGGGTCTCCTCCAGCAGCGGGTCGATGCGCTGGCGTGAGAAGCGCTTTGCCAGTTCGACTGTTGGCTGCACCGCCAGCACCGGCGCGGGCACATGATGGACGATGTAGCCCAGCCAATTATTGCCTGCTTCTGAACCTCCCGTCTGCGCCCCTTTCATGAATACGACGCGCCGCGCGGGATGCAGCGCCGACAGCGCGTTCATGATCTCGCGCAGGTAAGGTGCACGCGCTGTGCGCCACGGCCCCGGCTCCGACGAGCCGCGGCTGGACAGGATGCGATGGTCCTCCGCCCACTGCGACACTGTCAGCTGCGGCGGCGGTCGTAGCATGCGCCCGGCCCGCCGGTGCACATGCTCACGCGCCCGGGCTCCGGCCTCCGGCGATGCCGCTTGCGGGATCGAAGCGATCGGCGGCCTCCGTCAGCAGGTCGTTGATGTGGCTCTGCAGGATGGTCTGCAAAAGATGTGGCTCAACGCCGAGTTCCGCGGCGATGACGCCGGCGACCCGCGCCGGCCAGTTCAGCAGCGCGTCGCGCATCGCGCCGGCGATCTCGTCGATGGCGGCATTGGCAGCGCCGACATCCAGCAGCTTGCCCTTGCTCTCGTCGAGAGCGAGGCGCTGGGCCTCCACCTTCAGTGCAAGCTGCGCCACCTTTAGTCGGGCGTAAGGCGTGCTGTCGGGCTGTGCCGGCGTGGCCAGCGGTGAGCGATGCGGGTCGGCGGTCTCGGTCAGGCGGCGGCGCGTCTTGTCGATGTCCCACTGGCCATCCGGTTCGCGGATGACGCGCTCGGCCCTCTCGGCCTTGCGCAGCGCCGTCTCGCTGATGCCGATGCGGCGCGCGGCCTCGCGGTTGGAAGGGGTCAGCTCCGGCATGGCGGCGACCTCCCGCCGCGCGTGACGCTCATAACAGGCAAGGGCCCGCTACCTTGCGGCAGCAGACCCTGTGCGGGGCGGCTAGGCTGATCAGGCAGGCAGGTGGTAGACGGTGTAGCTGCCCTTGGCGCCTTCCTTATTGGGGCCGACCATCCGCACCCGCTCCAGCACCTGGACCTCGTGGCCTTTCTTCTTCAGCCCGGCGAAGAAGCCGCGCACCGTGTGCGCCGCCCAGTCGGTTGCCTCGGCGATCTGCGCCACCGTGGCGCCCTCGGGGCGGCGCAGCAGGGTCAGCACCGCCTCCTGCTTCGTTCCCTCGCGCGGCTTCCGCGGTGCGCTGGCGTCACGCGCCTGGCGTGCCGTCTTGCCGGCCAGGGCGGCGCGGAGCCGCGCCATCGGGCCGTCCAGGGCGGCGATGATGTCGGCTTCGCGGTTGGCCTCGTCGTCCCAGGCGGCGAGCACCGCCTGAGCGGCGGCCTTCAGCCCGCGCGGGGCGCCCTCTGCCAGCGCCTGCTCCAGCAGGGCCGCATCCCCCGCCGGCTGCTGCCACTCCGCGGCGGGGCCGTAGATCAGCGCCTCGTCCACCCCGTTCTGCTCGTGCCGCGGGCGGGTGTCCTCCTCCGTGTCGGCGTGCAGGTCGATGCCGGCGTCGAGCGCCTCCTGTGCCAGCGCCTGCTCTGCATCGTATTCGGCCTGGGTCAGGCCGCCGCGTTCCGCTTCGTCCACCGCGTTGATCTCGTTCGGGTCGATGCCGATGGCGCGCAGCCCCTCGTCGGTAATGCGCGCCACAATCCAGGTGCCGTCATCATCCTGGCGCCAGCCCAGCCCGACATGCTCGCGCGGGGCGTTGATCTCGGTCAGCAGGTTGTTCTTGATCAGGCTCTTGAACACCGCGTTGCGGGCGGCGGCCGGCAGGGTCTTCGGCGCGCGGGCGAAGCCCATCTCGTGCTGCGCGGCGGCGCTGAGGATAGTGCGGGCGGTATCGGAAAGGGTCATGATGCTGTCTCCGGTGCCGAGGCCGATCATCCGACCCCTACTGCCGGGAGCCCCGCCGGGCAGGACCCGGTCGGGGCGGTGCGGCAGAGGCCCGCGTCAGTCGCGCGCGGCCTCGGCGGCAATGCCCTCGCTGATCACTAAGCCCGTCAGGTAGGGCAGCCCGGCGGGGATGCCGGTGTCGCGGCTAGTGCGGCGCCCGATGCGCCAACCCATCCAGGTTGCGATGGCCTTGCCGATGGCGTCCGCGAGGGCGGCGCCGGCGTGCAGGTGGTTGCCGACCTCGTCCGCGAAGTGGCGGCCGTGGCGGCTGTCGAGGAAGGCCCGCACCGCGTCATCGTCGGCGTCGGTGGCGTGCCGGATGGCGGTGAAGGCCAGCGGCCAGGCTGCCGTGGCCTGCTCGCCTATGGTGCCCCAGAAGCCCCAGGCTTCGTTCTCGGTGGGGAGGATGCTGCTGTTCGTCATGCTGGTCTCCGTCCTGCTCTGCGCGTGACGGACCATTCGCGCTGCGGGCCAACAGAGCCAAGCAAGATGCAGCGTTATCTTCGTACTATCGTCGGTGTATCTGAATGACATCCTTATCGAGGATGCCGGTTCCTGGCATCGTTAGCGCAACATCCCTTCTGTAAATTGCCTGTCTGGTGGTGGGCTGCGGGACCGTCCGTAGCGGTGAGGGCGCTCGCGCCCGAAGCGCGGAGGGTGGTCCCGCAGCCCA
>CAMCDA010000377.1 GCA_945873195.1 Asaia bogorensis | reverse complement strand
AGATCGAGATCACTCTGTCGCGTAAATTCGGATGGGAGTGGAAGAACGCCAAAAGTGCTTCGTCGCTGAGGCTCGCCGTCGCCATGGGTCCGATTCCCTTATCGAGGAGGCGTCAAAGTACTCCCCACAACGTTGAATCGCACCCGTTCTCAGACGCCAACTTGCGCTATGCCGACGATCCCGGCGATAGAACCCTCCTGGCGATCTGTTGACCGCGGCACCGGCGGCTGTCGCCCGCCGCCCGAGCCATCGTAAGGAAGCCCCCGTGACAAACTCAAAACCCGTTCTCATCGACCGCCATCCAGGCCGCTCAGCCCAGACCATCGGCCTCGCGTACGCGCTTGGCACCGATCCGGACCTGATCCACCAGCCGTCGGTCGGCGTGGTCGGTACGAAGGGCGACAGCCAATGCTATCTCGGCGTGATGGCGAAGGTGGACGCCATTCACATGAGTCTCAAGAGCCGCATCGGCCAGGGCCCCGGTCAGCTCAAGCTGCGCCTTGTTCAGCCCGAGTATACGATCGCCACCTCGGATGGAATCCGCAACGGCACGCGGGAGATGCGCTACTCCCTGATCGGCCGTGAAGTCACGCACGATGCGCTGTGCGAGCATCTGGAAGCCACCGGCCTCGCCGGCACCATCGCGGTCGTCGCCTGCGACAAACCCCCCGTGGGCACGCTCGCAGCGCTGCTGGAGCACAACCAGCCCGCGATTATCATGTCGGACGGACCAATTCATCCAGGCGTCGACCCCAATACTGGTGAACCCCTGGATATCGTCAGCGCTTACCAGGTCGCCGGAAATCCGGACGCCGCCGTTCGTCATCACATCGCCTGCCATGCATGCCCGGGCATTGGGAGCTGCGGCGGCATGTTCACCTACAACACGATGCAAACCTTCATCGGCGTCGTCGGCATGCAGCCGCTGCACATGGTCGCGCCGGCGTCCGATGATACGCGTCGGGTCAAGGAGTTCGCGGACGAACTGGTCGGCTACCTTGCCAACATGATGGAGTCGGGCCTGAAGCCACGCGACATCGTCAAACGTGATTCGATCCGCAATGCGGTGATTGTGGCGATGGCGATCGGTGGATCGACCAATGTCACGCTGCACGCGCCGGAGATCGCCCGCGCCGCCGGGTACGTCGATTTCTGGAAGGACATCATGACGCCGGAGGAGTTCAACCACCTCTCGCGCTCTATCGTGCCGGTGCTCACGGACGCCCGGCCCTACGGCAACTACTCGATGGTCGATATCGATCGTGCCGGCGGCGTGCAGGTGATAGTGTGGGAACTCCTCGAAGCCGGTCTCCTCAACGGCGACATGCTGACCTGCACAGGTGAGACACTGAGCGCCCAGGTGGCGCGCCTCCGCCCCAAACCGGCGGATGGAACGGTGATTCGCACCGTGGAGAAGCCGTACAAGCCGACCGGTGGTCTGCGCGTACTTGGTGGTAACCTGTCGCCCGACTTCTCGGCGATTCTGAAGCTCGCGGGCGTCGAAGGTGGCCTCGAAAACAACATCTTCCGCGGCAACGCGCGGGTGTTCGAGGGTGAGCAGGCGTTGCTCAACGCGCTCGACCAGTCGCCGGAGACCTTCCAGAACAACGACATGATTATCGTGCGCTACGAAGGGCCGAGTGGGGCGCCGGGGATGCCGGAAATGCTCGACCCGACCTCGCGCATCACCACACTCTGCCGGGAACGCGGCATCGTCGTGGGGCTGATGACCGACGCGCGCTTCTCCGGTGGATCGGTTGGTCTTGTCATCGGGCATGTTGGACCGGAAGCCGCGCTTGGCGGTCCGATCGCGTTCATTGAGAACGGCGATGAGATCGTCGTTGATCTGAACTCGAACACGCTGACCTGCATCGCACTGAACGATTCCGCCACTCTGGCGGCGCGCCAGGCCGTTTGGGACAAGGAAGTCGCGGCCAACAGCGGCGTCCATCCGAAATGTGGAGCGGCTGACACCCGTCTGCTGCATCGCGCACGTCAGATGGCGGTCCCGGCCACGCGGGGCGGCGGAATGCACCCCAACCGGGAAGTCTGGGTCCGCGCGCCGCGGGTTGCCGAGCGCTCAGGCTTCGTGCCCACGAACAAACACCGGCCGGATTCGAACAAGGCGTTCTGATCGCGACGGCATGGCCAGGATGGTATCTCAGCAGCGCCAGCATCTCCGCCGCACCTGCGAGGGTCTCCCGGATGCCCGTGTAGTTCGACGACCGGTTGACCGGGGCGAGGTTGCAACCTTGCCGCCGTGAAAGCCGATCTTGCCTTGGGTCTTGCCCCAGCGATGGCCGGCGGCCGGCCTCGGTGGGGATCACCAGGAACCGTGACGCCTGTCCGACGATGGTCGGCCCGCGGTCGAAGGCGTCATGCAGCACGGTGCTCTTGGAATAGACCAGCGCGGCGGGGTGGAAGGTCCGCTTGCGGCTGCGGGGATAGACCTCCCGCTGCCACGCCTTCTCCAGCTTGGGGCCGAGGCCGGCGGACCGTACCTGGGCGCGCAACTCGGCCAGCAAGCCGGACGAGGCGGTCTCGATCCCGTGCCGCAGCGCGCCCGATATCTCGTCCGCGCCCGCCGCGAGGATGGCTTCGACGCTACCGGCGATGGTGGCGTTGACGCGCATGCAGCCCCCGTTGCGGTCTAACGGTCGCGTTTTCGCTTCCGTCGTTCCGCCTCATCCCAGGCGGCGGCCGTGTTGGTGAGGACGGCAAAGGCATCGACGATCCAAGCCGCCTGGTCGGTCAGCCCGCCGCTATCCGGCCAGGTGGTGTATCCGCCCATGCCACCACGGCACGCCGTCCACAGTCGCACGAACATGCGGGTACCGGCGGTAACCACCCAGGCCGGATTCTCGGGCCAGAGATCATCACCGACGATCCACTCGCCCCCGCCGTCCGGGATCAGGCCGCCTGCGTAGGCGTCTGGATCTCGGGCAAGGGCGAGGGCTCCACGGAGTTTTTTTCCTGCACCGCCGTGACATGCGCGGCATTCCAGATCGCCCAACCGACGACCTCGAGTTCAGGTTGTGGAACTGCCTCCAACAGGTCCTCGGGGACCAGCCCCTGTTCGCGCCGGAAGACCGGCAGATCGGGCCCCTCCCACCCACGCAACCCATGCCGGGCGGCAATGAAGGGGGTGACGTAGACGGTGTGGTAATTGCGCCCGATCAGGTCGGCATAGGCCGGAACCCTCATGGCGGCACTGTCGATGACCGATAGCTGCGCGGCCTGCGCGGGATCGGGATAGGTTGGTGACGGGAGGGACCGGGCGATGCAGCAAGAGCGGCGCGTGCCTGTGCGACTTGCGCGACTGAGACGGGCGCAGCAGGGGTTTGATCGCGAGGTATGCGATCCGACCGTCATCGAGGCGCTGCTGGACCGCGAGCACCGCCCCCTGCTCGACCAGGGCCATGACCCTGTGGGCCGTGCCGTTGAGATTGGCGCGCGCCCCGGCATTCAGG
>CAMCDA010000376.1 GCA_945873195.1 Asaia bogorensis | reverse complement strand
ACGCCCCGGGCGCTGGTACCTGACCGGCTATCTGGTGCCCGCCCCGGATAGCGAGGCGGTCATGGAGGAGGAAGCCGAACAGGACCTGCCTGATATGGAGGATGCTGCGGATCCCGTTCCCGGTGGCGGCCGCGCCGAGGATGATGGAGAGGCCGACCAGGGCCCGTCACGCCACCGCTTCCAGCCCTCCAGTATCGGCCTCACGGTGCAGGTGCCGCTTGCGGCGCAAGCACTGGATGTCACCGTCACCTGGGGCGATTACACCACCGAACCGCCGATGACGGCGCTGGAATTGGAGGAGGCCGGGCGCAATGCGCAGGCTCCCAACTGGCGCCGGCATGCGCGCCTGAGCCAGTTGTCTCTACCAATCCCGTCGCAGGGCCGGGGGGACCGGGTGATCGTCCCGGACAGCGCCGCGCCAGGGCGTCCCGGCGGCGCGTTGGTCGTGGAAGCCGTCGCGCGCCCCTACACGGTGAAGCAACCTGACGGCGGCACGGTGGAGATGCGCGTCGTCACGGTTTTGCTGGTCAATCGCCGCCCAACCCTCCCCAATCGAGCGGCGGACCTCACGGCCGCGTTCCAGGTGCGGCTGGAACTTGCCTGCGCCGAGGGGCTGTTGCCGCGTGCCGACCTCTCGGCTGTTGATGACGACGACTTCGACCGGCGGCTCGCCGATCTGCACTATCGCGACGTGGTGGAATATGCGGTCGGCCATACGACCTCGGCGGGCTGGGAGGCGAATACCCCCGTACACCGAGCCTGGACCGACCCGATGCCGATGGCGGAGGTGGAGCGCGTCGCCCCGAACACGCGGATCGACGGCGTGGTCTGGGGTATGGAAGACCTCACCACCGCGGCGGCAGACGCGGACGCCTTGCATGCCGCACTGGCAAAACTGCCGGATGCCTATGCGTCCTGGATCGAGGCGCAGGCCAAGAGCATCGCAGGCATTCCCGGTGCTCGACGGCAGGAAGTCGCACGGGCCCTGATCACACGGATGTCGACTGCGCATACTCGTGTCACCGCCGGCATCGGGCTTCTGGCGCGTGACGCACGGGCGCGGCGGGCGTTCGCGGCTATGAACGAGGCGGTCGCGCGGGCTGCGCGCCGGCGCAATGCCGGGCCGCAGGGGGATCCAGCCGCTCAGTCCCCGCCGGCCTGGCGACCGTTTCAGCTTGCGTTCATCCTGCTCAATCTCGATGGGCTGACTGACAAGACGCATGACGACCGTGAGGTCGTCGACCTCCTGTTCTTCCCGACCGGTGGCGGCAAGACCGAGGCCTATCTCGGTCTCGCCGCTTACACCATTGCGCATCGACGTCTCTCCGCCAGCGGGCTGCTTGGCGCCGGGGTGACGGTGCTGATGCGCTACACGCTGCGCCTGCTGACGCTGGATCAGTTGGCCCGCGCAGCAGGGGTGGTGTGCGCCCTGGAACTGATGCGCGGCGAGCCGGCCTGGAAGGAGAACGGCAAGCGCCTGCTGGGTGACTGGCCGATCGAAATCGGGCTTTGGGTCGGTTCGGCGGCGAGCCCCAATAGGTTGGGCGGGAAGGGAAATAACAATCCCGACACTGCGGTGGCCAGGGTCAAGCGGTTCAATCGCGACGGACGGGAAGCACCTGCACCGCTGAAGGCGTGTCCATGGTGCGCCACTCCGTTCGATCGGAACAGCTTCTTCTGCTCGCCGAACGTTGTGGCGCCGAAGAACCTGGAACTCCGGTGCGCCAATACGAGCTGCGACTTTGCCGGCGACCGTGCCTTGCCGGTGCTGACCGTCGATGAAGCGATCTATCGGCGCCTTCCGGCCTTCCTGATTGCGACAGTGGACAAATTTGCCGGCCTGCCGTGGCTCGGAGAGGCAGGGGCCTTCTTCGGCCATGTGAACCGCGCCGATGAATGGGGGTTCTATGGCGCCAACGATGCGCGCACGGATGGGCAAAGGCTGTGGAACGGCGCGGCGCTCGATCCACCGGACTTAATCGTTCAGGACGAATTGCACCTGATCAGCGGTCCGCTGGGCACCGTTGCGGGGCTGTATGAGACTGCGCTGGACCAACTCGCAACCCGTGTGATCGGTGGGCATAGAGTGCGTCCGAAGATCGTCGCCAGCACCGCCACGGTTCGGCGAGCGCAAACGCAGATCCAGGCGCTGTTTGATCGGGAGATGACACAGGTGTTTCCGGCACCTGGCCCCGACAGACGGGACAGTTTCTTCGCGGTCACCGAACCGCCGGGGGTTTCCCCGGCCCGTTGGTATGTTGGCCTTGCGGCGCAGGGGAAGGGGCCAAAGCTCGTCTTCCTCCGGGCGCTGACGACGATGCTCGCCGCCGCCATGGCCGCACACAACGATGCGGGAGAGGCGGCCGACCCGTATATGACGGCGGTCTGCTATTTCAACGCACTCCGAGAGCTTGGCGGCGCGCGCCGCATCGTCGAGGACGAGGTGCGTACCCGCCTGCGGGAATACGGCAGCAAGCGGCGCCGGCTCGATCCCCCTGACGCGCCGTTCGCTGACCGGCGGCTGCGCGCGGAGGATGGCATCATTGAGCTCACCTCTCGCGTTTCAACCGATCAGGTGGCCGCGGCGAAGGCGGCGTTGGAGCAGGCGTGCGACGGGGTGAAGTGCGGCGTCGATGTGGCGCTGGCGACCAATATGATCTCCGTTGGACTGGACATCACGCGCCTGGGGCTGATGCTGGTGCAGGGGCAGCCGAAGACTGCTGCTGAATACATCCAGGCCACCAGTCGGGTTGGCCGTGACAAGGATCGGCCGGGCCTGGTGCTGGCGGTGCTCAACATCCATAAGCCACGTGACCGGCTGCATTACGAGCGGTTCCGCCAGTTCCACGAATGCTTCTACCGCGCGGTCGAGGCCACAAGCGTTACGCCATGGGCGGCGCGGGCGCTCGATCGGGCCCTTGCCGCGGTGGTCGTTTCGCTCGCCCGCCACATGCTGCCGGAGATGACGTATGGGGCGGCTGTGAAGCATCTCGCCGATCATCCAGACCTGCAAGCAAGGGTGCGGCAAACGATCCTCGACCGGGCACCGGACGGCGCGATCGCAGGTGGCAAAGCGGCGCTTGCCGATGCGGTGGACAAGCTGCTTGCCGGGTGGATTGAGATTGCCGCTGAGCAAACCGCGAACGGGGGTGAATTCTACTATGGGCCGGCGCCGCACGCGCTGCTGCACGATCCTCTCGATCCTCGGCTTGCCAACCTCAGCCCGATTTACAGCGCGTTCATCGCCGGGCGGTCCATGCGTGACGT
This sequence comes from Asaia bogorensis, assembly GCA_945873195.1. Taxonomy (GTDB): domain Bacteria; phylum Pseudomonadota; class Alphaproteobacteria; order Acetobacterales; family Acetobacteraceae; genus Rhodopila; species Rhodopila bogorensis_A. The sequence continues at coordinate 223 of CAMCDA010000376.1, read as the reverse complement.
CGAGGCGACGGTGCCGCTGGAGATTTGCCAGCCGAACGGTGCTGCGCTGCGCCTCCCGCAAGGAGGTGCGTGATGGCTAACCCATCCTATTCATCGCTCCATCGCGTGATCGATGGCCTGACCTGCGGACGCGGTATCGCGGTGCGCAATTCCATCGCTCATGCGGATCGTATCTGTTGGGCGTAAGGGTTGACGGGATCGGACTGGTTTTGAGGCACATCGC
>CAMCDA010000375.1 GCA_945873195.1 Asaia bogorensis | reverse complement strand
GGGCGATGTGCCTCAAAACCAGTCCGATCCCGTCAACCCTTACGCCCAACAGATACGATCCGCATGAGCGATGGAATTGCGCACCGCGATACCGCGTCCGCAGGTCAGGCCATCGATCACGCGATGGAGCGATGAATAGGATGGGCTAGAGCATGATCGGCCTGAGCGTAAACGTCACAGGCCATGAATCATGCGATCAAACAAAGTTCTAGAACGCGTTCTCCGTTTCCAGCCAGGCTGAACGCGCTCTAGCGCACCGCAGTCGGCACCACGCTGATGCTGTTGAACGGTGATCCCTCGATCACCCGCGTGCTGATCACGGTATAGACGAGCACGGCCTTTTCCTTGTCCACCGCCCGGTGGATCTGGATCGTCTTGAAAAACAGCGAGGCCGACGCAAACCCGATAACCTCCGACCGCCCCAAACCCTCGGGGATCGTCACCGGCCCTACCGCCCGGCAGGAGATCGAGAACCGGCTCGGGTCCTCGGCCAGGCCGAGCCCGCCCTTCACACCGCCCGTTTCGGCGCGAGAGAGATAGCAGGACACGTTCGCCACCTTCGGATCGTCGTAGCGCTCGACAATGATCTTGTCGTTGGGACCAATCAGGCGAAACGTGGTCGAGATTTCGTCGATGCGCGTCTGCGCAAGGGCGGGACCCGCGGCGGCGGCGATCAGCGCGGACAGGATGAAGCGGTTCATCCCGCGAAAATGGGCAGGCCGCTTCTCTGGCGCAAGGGCGCCGCGCCGTTCATGCGGACGTCAGGCCAAGCTCAGACAGCGGCCAGGAATGCAGAGGGGCAAGCCGAGCGGTGTTCTTGATGGTGTGACGATCCATGCGGAGGAGGACGTCGGCGAGGAAGCTGATCCCCTCGGCCAGAAATGGCCCCTTGTTCAGCATCACGCACTCCGCCCGCTGCGCCATCGCCGCGTCGGTCGCTTCCGCTCGGCTTGGCATGCCATCGCTGACCAGCCCGTCCAGCACTTGCGTGGCCCAGATCACCGGCACATGCGCGGCCTCACACAGCCACATGATTTCTTCCTGGATTTCGGACAGGCGTGCGAAGCCGATTTCAACGGCGAGGTCCCCGCGCGCGATCATGACCGCGACCGGCCCGGTGGCGATCCCCTGGATGATCAGCTTGGGCAAGTTCCGCACCGCGAGCGGGGTTTCGATCTTCATGACAATCGGCAGCGGCTTTTCACGCGTGTTTCGGACCGACAGTTCATCGCGCAGCAGCCGCAGATCCTCCGGCCGCTGCACGAATGAAAATCCGACGACGTCGGCGATGGATGCGATGACGTCCAGGTCCGCGTGGTCCTTCTGTGTCAGCGGCGCCAGATGCAGTTCGGTATCCGGGAAGTTCACGCCCTTTTCCGGACGCAACCTCTCGCCTTTGTTGCGGGCGCTGAACACTTCGATTTCCACGCGGCCGTCGCGCGCCGAGAGGACGCGTGAGCCGATCTTGCCGTCGTTGATCCATATTTTGTGGTCTTTTTTCAGTCCGTCCAGGATTTCGGGAAAGGTGATCGTCGCAATGACGTCATCGGATGGTTTCGCGGCGGCCATGTCGCGCACCATCACGATGCGGTCGCCTCGGAACAGGCGGATTTTCTCGACGGCATGCACCGTTTCGATCCGGCATTTCGGACCGGCGATATCCATCAGAACGCGGCATTCCTGGCCGGCGGCGGTCGCCTCGGCCCGCACCAGATCGGCCATGGCCCGCCACGCCTCGGCGTTGTCATGGGCGCAGTTGATGCGCGCGCAGGTCATCCCCGCCTTGATCAGCGACCGCACCAGCGCCTGGTCGGTTGCCGCTTCGGACGGCAACGTCACCATGATTCGGGTCCGGGCGGCGATGACCTGTGGGCCGAAAAACCGCGTCTGCGCGTCCTTCACTGCCTGTTCCGCGGCAGTCCTGTCACCTGGCGGCGGGTAGCGGTGACCGGAAACCCCGGCGATGCGCGCCAATGTCGCGCCAACGGCCTGCAAGGAACCAAGGACATGCGCCTGGCTGCGCCCGAGCGTGGAAAGCCCATGTTCGGCAAGGGCCGGTTGCAGATCGCTGATATCGTGGTGCCGCAATGCGAGATAGGCGGCGAGGTTTCGCGCGCCAGGCAGATCTTCCATACCGCCGGCATCCCGCGACCAGCTTTGCAGTGTATCGCCGCCTTCGTCCTCGACGGACCGACGCAGATGCACGATACGATCCAGAAGTTCATGAACGGAGAGGCGTTTCATTGCAATGACCTTGAAATCTGAGATGGCCGGGCGCGCAATACATGATGGCGGATGGTAAACAGGCCGCGCTTGCCGGTCGTTGATCCTGGTCAATTTCGGGTTGTCGCTGGTGCGATCAAGACCTGAATGACAAACGTCACACGCGCGTATTTGTCCGCCTTAAATGCGCCGAGTGCATTCGGTCGGCCCTTCCGTCATGGACAACCGGCCCCCCTGTCCCACATTATGGAAGCGAAGAAACCAGCCGGCACCGCCGGCGGACAGGGAGAGAGTTTGGATGCTCAGGAAACTACTTGGCGGCGCGTTGGCCGTCGCCGCGCTTTTGGCGACACCCGTCATGGCCGCCTATCCGGAAAAGCCCGTCAAGCTCATTGTGCCCTACCCGGCCGGCGGCTCCGCCGATCTTCCCGCCCGCCTGCTCGCCGAGGGCCTGCAACGCAAGCTGGGCAAGCCCTTCATCGTTGAGAACAAGTCAGGCGCCGCGGGCGCGATCGGCACGGAGGCGGTCGTCCGCGCCGCGCCGGATGGCTATACGCTGTATTGCGGCCCGAACGGCCCGCTTGTGCTGCTGCCGCAGGTGCGTACCCTTGGCTACAAGCCGACCGACCTGGTGCCGATCGCGCCCTATGGAGAGGTGGTCTACGCCTTTGGCGTGCTGTCCACGATGAAGGCGAATAACCTCAAGGAATTGGTGGCGCTCGCGAAGGCCAACCCGGGCAAGCTTTCGGTTTCATCCCCCGGCGTCGGCAGTTCCACCCATCTGCGCGGTGAATCGTTCAAGTCGCTGGCCGAGGTCGATATCATCCACGTGCCCTATCGCACCGGCGCCGAGGCCCTGCCGGACCTGCTGGGCGGGCGGCTCGATATCATGCTCGACAATATCTATTTCCCGCAGGTCCGCATCGGCACGGTCAAGATGCTTGGCGTCCTGAGCGAACGCCGCCACCCTGAGTTCCCCGACATTCCGACCTTCAAGGAACAAGGCTTCGACATCAATCTGCCGGTCTGGGGCGGGTTCCTCGCACCGGTCGGCACGCCGCAGGAAGCGATCGACACGATCTCGAAGGCGGTCAACGAACTGAACAAGGAACCCGAGGTGATCGAGCGCCAGATGAAGATCGGCTGGGTCCCGTTCAACGCCACGCCGGCGGAGCTGAAGAAGCGGATGGCGGAGGAAGTGGAGAATTACCGTTACTGGATCAAGAGGACCGACATCAAGATGGATTGAGGGACTGCCAAAGGGGGAGAATTGGGGGAGGTCGCCG
>CAMCDA010000374.1 GCA_945873195.1 Asaia bogorensis | reverse complement strand
GTCCAGGCCTTGTGGCACCGTCACGGCCGCCGCGATCGCCTTGATCTGGTCGGTCGTCAGGCCAATGCCGGCGAGGTCGCGGTAGTGCAGCAGCCGCATCGAATGGCAGGCGGCGCATACCTCGGAATAGACCTGGAAGCCACGCTGGGCGGCGGCAAGGTCGAAGGTCCCGAAGATGCGGTCAAAGCTCCAGTTCTGCGCCGGAGGGGTCGGTACGTCACCAGCCGCGACGGCGGGTCCCACCGCGGGGAGCGCGATCGCCAGGGCCGAAAGCACGGCCCCGGAGATCATGGAACGCAGCGCGCGCATCAGGCTTTCTCCATCGGCTTGGCATGGGCGCCGGACGGCATCGGACCACCGCCGCCTCCACCCATGACGGACTGGCTGATGCTCTCGGGCAACGGCAGCGGGCGTTCGAGCTTGCCGAGGAGCGGGAGGATCACCAGGAAGTGAGCGAAGTAGTAGAAGGTGCAGATCCGGCTGAGCAGAACCCAGATGCCTTCCGGCGGACGGGCGCCGCAGAAGCCCAGGATCACGACGCTGACCACCAGTACCCAGATCAGCACCCGGTAGATCGGGCGGAAGCGGGCGCTGCGGACCGGCGATGTATCCAGCCAGGGCAGGACGAACAGCAGCAGGATCGACCCGAACATCAGGCAGACGCCCAGCAGCTTGTCAGGCACGGATCGCAGGATCGCGTAGAACGGTAGGAAGTACCATTCAGGCACGATATGGGCGGGTGTCTGCAATGGGTTGGCCGGTATGAAGTTGACCGGGTCGCCCAGATAGTTCGGCGCGAAGAAGACGAAGGCGGCGAACACCATCAGGTAGACGCACATGCCCACGCTGTCCTTGACCGTGTAGTACGGATGGAACGGGAGAGTGTCCTGCGGGGTTTTCACGTCGATGCCCAGCGGGTTGTTGGAACCCACGATGTGCAGCGCCGCGACGTGCAGGAACACCACGCCCACGATCACGAAGGGCAGCAGATAGTGCAGGCTGAAGAAGCGATTGAGCGTCGGATTGTCGACGCTGAACCCGCCCCACAGCAGGGTCACGATCTTCGGACCGATCCAGGGGAAGGCTGAGAACAGGTTCGTGATGACGGTGGCGCCCCAGTAGGACATCTGGCCCCAGGGCAGCACGTAGCCCAGGAAGGCGGTCGCCATCATCAGAAGGAAGATGACCACGCCCAGCATCCACAGCAGCTCGCGCGGTGTCTTGTAGGACCCGTAGTACAAGCCGCGGAAGATGTGGATATACGTGACGATGAAGAACATCGACGCGCCGTTCTGGTGAACATAGCGGATCAGCCAGCCATAGTTCACGTCGCGCATGATGCGCTGCACGCTGTCGAAAGCGAGCTCCGTGTTCGGCTGGTAGTTCATCGCCAGGAAAATGCCGGTCATGATCATGATGACCAGATTGACCATGGCGAGCGCGCCAAAGTTCCAGAAATAGTTGAAATTCTTGGGAGTCGGGAAAACCCCGTACTCCTTCTGTATCATCGTGATGAAGGGGAGCCGCGAATCAATCCAGTTCAGCACTGGATTGGCGATCTCACTCTTGTGCATGCCGGCCATGACTTATTCCCTGTCGGCGAGGCTGGGGTCAGCCGATCTTAATCTTGGTGTCGGATTCGAACGCATACGGCGGAAGCGGCAGGTTCGACGGCGCCGGACCGCGACGGATGCGTCCAGATGTGTCGTAGGAACTGCCATGGCAGGGGCAGAACCACCCGCCATATTCGCCGCGGGGATCGGACGGTTTATTGCCGAGCGGCACGCAACCGAGATGGGTGCAGATGCCGACGAGCACGATCCAGTTGTCGTGCCCTGCCTTCACGCGGTCCCTGTCGGCCTGCGGATCGGGTAGTTCGTTCAACGCCGTGGTCTGGGCGGCCTTGGTTTCCTCGGCCGTCCGGTTGCGGACGAAAATCGGCTTGCCCTGCCAGACCACCGTGATGCCCTGGCCGGCGACGACCGGCGTCAGGTCCACGTCGATGGAGGAAAGCGCGAGCACGTCTCTCGCGGGATTCATGGAATCGATCAGCGGCCAGGCAATCGCGCCCGCGCCGATGGCGGCTCCGGCGCCCGCGATCAGTTGCAGCAGGTCGCGCTTGGTGACATCGGCCGAATGGCCCGGTTGGGCATGACCGTTGGCGGGCGAATGAGCCATCTTCCCCTCGTGCTTCCCGAACCGGCGGGGCCGGACGGTCGTTTATCCGCTTCAGCCTTCCGCGCGGTGCGCGGCTGGCCTCGGGCAAGTCCCTCGACCCGCCCGTTGCTATCAGATGCCGTCCTGATCCATTCCGGCCGGCCTCGCGCTCACTCTAAAAGCGCAACGCTCCGACTGCAATGTACCCCTCCAACACCAGAGCGTGACGGGCTACCCTGCCTGCGCCCCAGGGACAAGCCACCATGACGCTGAAACCGAATGATTCCCTTCCGCCTGTTGCACATGAAACGCTGAAAGGCCCCGCCCGCGCCTGGTTCGAAACCTTGCGCGACAAGCTCTGCGCCGCCTTTGAAGCCATCGAGGACGATCCCGACACACCATTGTCCGATCGGCCGGCGGGGCGTTTCGTCCGCTCCGCCTGGAACCGCCCGACCCAGGATGGCACCGAGGGCGGCGGCGGCATCATGAGCGTGATGCGCGGCCGTGTGTTCGAAAAGGTCGGCGTCAACGTTTCCACCGTGCAGGGCGAATTCAGCCCCGAGTTCCGCGCCCAGATCCCCGGCGCGGCGGAAGACCCTCGATTCTGGGCCAGCGGCGTGTCCCTGGTCGCGCATATGCAAAGCCCGCTGGTACCCGCCGCTCATTTCAACACGCGCATGCTGGTCACGACTCGCGGCTGGTTCGGCGGCGGCGGCGACCTGACGCCGATGCGGCTCGACGCGCCCGAGTCCCAGGCCGACGCCGCCGATTTCCATGCCGCCTTCAAGACCGCCTGCGACCGGCATGATCCGGCGTACTACCCCGAGTACAAGGCCTGGTGCGACCGCTACTTCTTCCTGCCCCACCGGAATGAGCCTCGGGGCGCCGGCGGGATTTTCTTTGACCAGCTCAACACCGGTAACATCGACGCCGATTTCGCCTTCGTCCACGACGTGGGGGAGGCGTTCCTGGATGTCTTCCCCCGCCTGATCCGTCGCCGGATGCAGGGACGCTGGACGCCGGAGGAGCGGGAGCACCAGTTGGTCCGCCGCGGCCGTTATGTCGAATTCAACCTGATCCATGACCGGGGGACGCTGTTCGGCCTGAAAACCGGGGGGAACGTGGAGGCGATTCTCATGAGCATGCCGCCAGAGGTGCGATGGCCCTGACGCCCCTAGGGGCGATGGCCCCAACGCCCCGTGGGGCGATGGCCATCCTGAATTCCGCGCCTAAAGAAGCTTAATTCCCCGTTTACCTTGCAGAATCAGAGAGATATTCTGCATTCGTAAATCCGAAACCATCACCAACGGGGTGCGCGATGCTGGCGCAAGGTCTTCTCGGTTTCCAGTATGAATCCGACCGC
>CAMCDA010000373.1 GCA_945873195.1 Asaia bogorensis | reverse complement strand
GCTGTGCTTTGCCCACGTGACCAACCAGATGGCACGCATTGAGGGGGACTTCGAGAAGGGAGAGGCCGACGGCACCAATCATTCGCTCGCGGTCATCGCAGCCTCGGCACGCGCCTGCGGCTTCGGCTGATCACCCGGTGATGCTCCGGTGTGGTCTCGCTATCCGTGCCGGTGACGATGATGCAGGTCAGGATAGTGCGGATGCGCATGATGGAGTGGCTCGTGCCGATGAAGGTGCGAATGCGGCTCCGCGACATGGCCGTCGTGCCGGTGCTGGTGATGTTCGTCGTGCTCATGACCATGCTCATGCTCCATCGCGTCATGGGCATGCTCATGCTCGTGTCGCTCCGTCAGGTGCAACCACAGGCCGATGCCCATCAGAAAGCCCGCGAACAGAAGTTTGAGTGTCAGCGGCTCATGCAACAGAACGATGGCGATCATGGCTCCGACAAAGGGTGCGAGGGAAAAATAGGCGCCGGTACGGGCCGTTCCCAGATGTCGCAGCGCGAGCACGAACAACACCAGACTGACGCCAACCCCGAGAAAACCCAGGATCGCGGATGCTCCGCCCACGTTCACGGAGGGAATCTCCGCGCCCATCAGGAAGGCGAGGCAGATATTGGTGACGCCCGCCGCCAGACCCTTGATCATTGAAATCAACACCGGGTCGGCGGACGAGAGTTTTCGGGTCAGGTTGTTGTCGATACCCCACGCCAGGCACGCTCCGATAATCAGCGCCGCGCCGAAATCGATCGTGATCCCCTGTCCCTCCCAGGTCAGCACGACCGCACCGGCAATGATGGCCAGGGCACCCAACAGCAGCCGGCGATCGACATTCTCTCGGAATATGATCCAGGCTATCCCCATCGTCGCAAGGCCCTCAACGTTGAGGAGCAGGGAGCCGGTGCTGGCTGCCGTCCTGGCCAGACCTGACATGAGCAGGAGCGGACCGAGGATGCCGCCAAACAGCACGACCGCAAGCAGCCAGGGACTATCGGTGGCGCGCGGCGGGGCTTCCGGGGCGGGAATACCCATCGCGGTTCGGCCAAGGTGAACGCCGGCAAGCCCGAGGCCCGCACCCAAATAGAGCAGACCAGCCAGCAATTGCGGGTCGACGGAGCCGAGTAGGATTTTTGCGAAGGGGGTCGTCACGCCAAACAGAACCGCCGAAGCAATCGCCAGCGGGACACCCGGCCAGAGATGGGAATGATTCGCCTGTGACATGTCCCAGACTATCATGCCTGGATGCGTCGAACACAGGGGGAATCACGACGTCTCGCGACCGCCGCGTCTCGATTCATCAATCGGACCGGGCGGCCTTGAGGCGCTTATCTCAGTTGGATCATGCGGATTGTCCCCGTGACGAGAGGCACCACGCCAATACGGAAATTGCTGTCGGGAATTTTTTGGCGTGACACGCTTGGCTCAGTGGGGTAGCAGCGCGGTGATGGCGACGCTACGGAATCGATCCTGGCTGAGTGTGTGCCGCGTTTGGCTTGCCAGCGTGATGAGCTTGGCCGTGCTAATTGTGGCGCTCGCTCCTGTGCACGGCTGCCCGTGGGATACTCGGCAGGAATCGGCTAGCGCGACTTCGACCCAGCCCGCTGATGATGGTGCTCCTGTTACGCCGGACGCCATCCTCGTGCATGTGTGTACCCAATGCTCATGCGGCCAGGTCACACTCCCCACGATCGTAGTGGGAGAAATGAGTGTGCGGCTGGCGACTCTTTCGTTCTATGCCGCCCATGAACCACCCGCGCTGCCCGCGGGACTGGTTCGATCGGATGAACCACCACGCACCTGACTGACGACTGGCCAGTTCCATGGCCGGAGTGATCGCGTCCTCATGGGATGTGACCCGCTCTGGTCGCCGTCTGAATGTCCTCGGTGTACTCAATGCGATCATATGTTCTCTGGATGGCGGTCTGCCTGACCGCGATCCCCGCGGCGTCTCATGCTCAGGACCGCGGGGGGCCGGCAGGCGTGCTCGTCATCACGTCACCGTCTCAGGCTATTTCGGCCGCTCTGGACCACTCCCCTGGGCTGCGGGGTGCCAACGCATCCATGCAGGCCGTACGCGGCGATGGGTTGCAGGCCGGGCTGCGGCCCAATCCCGAAGCCTCCTTTGTCGTTGAGAATTTCGGCGGGATCGGCGGTCGCGGTGTGTATCGCGGCACAACCCAAAGTGAGGCAACTTTGGGGATATCGCAGCGGGTTGAACTGGGTGGCAAGCGAACCGCCCGGGTGGGGCTGGCTGGGCGCAGTGAGGGGGTCGCGTCGCTGGAGTTCGAAGCGGCCAGGCTTGATCTCGCCCGCGAAGTCGTCACCGCCCTTGTTGAGGCAACCGTGTCGGCGCGGGCACTCGAAATTGAGCAAGGACGAGCCCGCATCGCAGCGGAGAACCTCCGTATAACACGCGCACGGGTGGATGCCGGCAAGGAGGCCCTGCTACAAGCACGCCGGGCCGAAGTCGGCCGCTCGACCGCCGAACTTGCTGCTGAGAAGGCACGCCGTGAGGCCGAGGCCGCGCTCCGAAACCTCGCCGCCACGATTGGTGTATCGCGGGTCGAAATGGCGCCACGGCAACCCTGGTTCGACGACGTTGGGGCGGCGCCAGTCGTGCCAACGCCGGCAGATCCGCTGGAGAGGATGCGGTTGAACCCTGATCTGACGCGGCTCGATGCCGTCATCGCGCAACGCCGAGCCGATCTCGGGTTGCAACGGGCGAACGCCGTGCCGGACATCACGGTTCAGGGCTATGTGCGCCGCTTCCAGGAAAGCGGAGAGACGGCCTTCGTCGCCGGCGCGTCGATCCCGCTGCCATTCAGCGACCGCAACCAGGGCGGCATCGCCAAGGCCGCGGCGGAACTGACCCGTGCTGAAGCGGAGGCGGAACGCGGGCGATTGACGATGGTTGCGTCGCTGATCGCGGCGGAGCGGCAGTTGGAGCAGGCCTGGCGCGCGGTGCGGACGTTGCGCCGCGATGCCCTGCCAGCCGCCGAACAGGCCGCTCGCTTCGCGGCGACAGGTTATGCGGAAGGCAAATTCACGTTCCTTGAGATGATAGAGGCCCAGCGTGCCTTGTCGGATACGCGAGCCCAACTCAACGATACGTTGCGGGAGTTCCATGCCAGCCGAACCGAGGTCGCGCGCCTGCGCGGCCAGGAACCAGCCTCCACAACCACGGCAGGAGCACGATGATGGCCCGGATCGTCTTGACGGCCGTTGCCGTACTCGCGGGGATTGGTTTGGCGGCGATAGTGCCCTCGATACCAAGGGAACTCCGCCATCTTGCCGGATTGTCGGTTTCCGCGGACGCCGTCGCTCGCCCATCACCGACCAACGCCGGGCCAGTGGATTCTCATGGTCATAAAGGGCATGGGGCCGAGCCGCACGCCGAGGAAGGCAAAATCGTGATGACGGCCGAACAGGTCGAGGCGGCCGGCATCCAGGTGGCGCCAGTCGCGGCGGGCATCCTGGTCAGTCGCGTCGTCGTGCCGGGCGTGCTGTCAGCGAACGCCGAT
>CAMCDA010000372.1 GCA_945873195.1 Asaia bogorensis | reverse complement strand
CCTCCGGGCGCTTGGGTTGCCGTGCATAGATTCGGACATTGTGCCGCGCCGGAAGCCATCCGCCCCGCGCGTCGATACGATTTTCCCATTGTGTTGCGGCGCAGACTCACTCTTTCAGCACCGAGGCATAGAGAATTCAACAGCCCTGCATCCAGGTCCGGGTTGGCCCCTCCCGGAAGCCCCCCAACCAATGGGTTCTAAGGGCTGCGCCCTTAGCGGGGATCAAAGGGGCAGAGCCCCTTTGTGGGGCACGGGGCAAAGCCCCTCCCTTCCCCGCATTGACCTTTCGTGCCCCCGCCCCGAAAACCCGTGCATGTCGGATGCGGCCGCCTGTTGGATTCTCTCCGAGGGCCTGACCGGCCTCCAGGCCCAGGCGCTCGGCTTGGCCGAGGCCGCGGGGCTGACGCACGACCTGCGCGTTCTGCGTCCCGGTGCGCCGTTTCGTTGGTTTCCCGCCCGCTACTGGCCGGCGCCGCTCCGCGTGGTGGCCGACGACCTGCACCCGCCCCGTCCCCGGCTTACGATCGGCTGCGGGGGGATGGCGGCGGCCGTGCTCGCGGCCTTGCGGACGCCCGATCATCCCGTCGTGCAGGTCCAACATCCCCGCATGAACCCCAAGCGGTTCGACCTGATCGTAGCCAATACCCACGACGAACTGACCGGCCCCAACGTCATCGTCAGCCGCACCGCCATCCACCGGGTGACCGCCGAACGCCTGGCGCGGGAGGCCGATCTGTGGCGCGACCACCTGGCGCATCAGACCCGCCCGCTGGTGGCCGTCCTGCTCGGGGGCAACAACGGCCGCTATCGCTTCGACACCGACGTGGCGGGGCGCCTGGCCGCCGACCTTGCCGGCATGATGAAGCGCGACCATGTGGGGATCGTCGTCACACCGTCCCGCCGCACCGACCCCGCGGCAACGGCGATCCTGCGGGAGGCTCTGACCCCCCTCGGCGGGTTCGTGTGGGACTTCACCGGCGACAATCCCTATTTCGGAATGCTCGCTTTGGCCGACATGGTGGTTGTGACGCAGGACAGCGTATCCATGATCTCGGAGGCCGCCGCCACCGCGGCGCCGGTCCTGGTGGTGCCTCTGCCCGGCCGGTCCCGCCGCCAGGGGCTGTTTCTGGACATGATGCTGAAGGAAGGACGGGTGCGGATGTTCGACGGACGCTATGCCCCCTGGCCCGTGACGCCGCTGAACGATACACCGCTCGCCGCCGCCGAAATGCGCCGCCGGCTTGGCCTGTAGCCACGAGGACCCATGCTGAACATCCAGACTTTCGACGCCCGCGCCGGGGGGAACGTCATCTACAAGGCGCTCGCCCATCCGCTGGCGGCGGAGGCGATTGCCCGCCTGCACGCCCGCCTCCTCGCCCCGGTCGCGATCTACGATCCGGACGGCCTGGCCGAGGCGCTGCTGGCCATGTACCCGACTCCGATCGAGGCGCTGTACGTCCACGACACCGCCCAGGTCGGCCAGACCCGCGCCGGGATGGTGGCGCGCCGCCTGACGGAACTGCCGGACAGCGGGGCACGGACCGTGCTGATCGCCGCCTTCGACGCGGTTCGGGTCGTCGACCGCATCCGCCACATGCTGCCGCCCGGCGCGACTGTGCTGACGCTGGACGACATCCGCCTGCCGGCCGGGATGCTGACAACTCCGGGCCGCTACCTCGAAAAGCTGAACTTCGCGACGAACTTCGCCTTCTTCCGGGATACCGAGGCGCTGTCGACCCGGATCGTCTCGGCCAACTACTGGGCCAACTACGGCGCCACCCAGGTCCGGCTATGGCTGCGCCTGTTCGACGGCGACGGCCGGATACTGGCGACGTGGGAGCAGACGCTGCCCTCCGGCCCCGGCGGCTACAGCATCGACAGCCGGGTGATCCGGCAGCGCTTCGGTCTGGGTCCGTTCACCGGGCAGTTGTTCATCCATGCCATCGGCTCCGCCGGCCACGACGTGGTGAAATACGCGCTCGACACCTATGCCCATGGCGACGGCGCGTCTTTGTCCTGCACGCATGATGCCAACGCCTGGCCGTCGGACCGCTTCGCCGGCCTGCCTGCTCCGCGCGATGATGAGGACGTGGTGCTCTGGCTGCAGAACAGCCACGCCGTGCCGATCCCGGCCGGAGCGGTGGCGCTGGACCGCATGGGCGCCGGACAGGCGGTGTCCTATAGCCAGGAACTCGGCCCCTTCGCGACCGTGGCGCTGAACGTACGCGACGTCCTGCCCGGCCTGCGCTGGCCCGCCCAGATCGAGGTCCGCGCCGGCCGCCACGTGGTCCGCCCGCGCTACGAGATCACCCGCGCCGACCGCGTCCGCATCGCCCATGTGAACGTGGAACGCGACAACCTGAAGCCCGATCCTGGCATCCCGACCATGCCGGCGGATCTGGGCCGAGGCTATCTGCTGCCCTTTCCGATCCTGCCCCGCGTGCGGTTCCGCAGCATCGTACAGCCGACGCCGATGTCCACAGTGCAGGCGAACCTGCCGATCCGGCTGGACGTGTTTGACCAGGGCGGCCGCAAGGTCCACGAACGATTCCTCGGCCGCCTGCCGCGCGCCCATGATCTGGCGCTCGATTTCGATGACATTGATGTGGAAGCCGGCCACGCCGAACTCGTCTATGATTTCCGCGATGGCGGGGAAGCCGATGGCTGGCTGCACGCGCTGTTCCGGTACGAAGACCGCGCGTCCGGCCACGCCGCCGAGTCCAGCTTCGGCGCCCATGTCTTCAACACGGCCATGACCTGGAAAGACGAGCCACAATCCTACTCCGGCCCACCGCCCGGCCTGTCGACGCGCCTGTTCCTGAAACTGGGGGACGCCAGGCGGAACAGCTTCGCCGTGCTGATCTATCCGGCATCCGCCCCCTGGCACGCGCGGTCAGCGACCCGGTTGCAGTTGCATGATTCCAGCGGCCACCTGATCGTCGAGGCGCCGCTGTCGATCGCCTGCTCCGGCTCCGCCATGGTCTGGCCGCACCGCGTGTTCGGGCCGGAACGGCTGCGGCAGGCGGGGGCCGAGGGGTATGTCCTGGTGCGCGATCCCGGGTGCCGGCTGTTCGGTTATCACGGGTTGATGGACGACCGAGGCGGGTTCTCGCTGGATCACATGTTCGGGTTCTGAGCGGGCGCATACAAGTCTGGCATCGCGCGGCTGGTTCTGGTCCTGTTGGGAGGTTCCATCACGGAGTCGCGTGCCATGGCCCTCGTCATCACGGTCGCGCAGCAGAAGGGCGGCACCGGCAAGACGACGCTCGCCGCCAACCTCGCCGCGGCCTTGGCCGCCGACCGGCGGGTCGCCATCCTGGACATCGACCCGCAACGCAGCCTGACCCGCTGGCACCAACTGCGCGCCGCGCGGGAAAAGCCGGCGGCCGTCATCACCTGCTCTGATGTCTCCGGCTGGCGTCTCGCCAGTGAGCTTGACCGCCTGAAACGCGACCACGACGCCATCCTCATCGACAGCCCGCCCCAAATCGACACCGACGCTCGGCTGACCGTGCGGGCGGCGAGCC
>CAMCDA010000371.1 GCA_945873195.1 Asaia bogorensis | reverse complement strand
CGTCGCCAACCTGTTTGGCGGATTGCCTCTGTATGCCCCGGCACCCTGGTCAGAGGTGATTACGATCGTGCTAGCGGGAGCAGCGCTTTGCCTGCTGGGGATCACGGCCTGGACGCTCCGCTCCAACCCGCGCCCCTCGCTCCCGCTTCTGGGTGGCACGCTAGGTCCGCCGCTCGGCCTGCTGGGCCTCGGGATGCTGTTCAACAATACGCCGATCGAGCTGCGGTATCTCGCGTTTTCAGTGCCTTTCGCCGCGATCCTGCTGGCGCGCGCGCCGACGATTGTCCTGGCGCTGGTGTGCGCCGTGCAGGCCGTCGCGCTGGGCGGGCTGATGCTGGGGCGGGAGACGATGCAGCCCGCGCGGGAAACCGCCCGGGCGGCGGCCATCCTGGCCCGGGGCGGCCTCGTGCTGCTCCCATACGGGAATGACGGGGTCGGCATCGTCGGGGCCTTCGCCCGCGAATCCCCTTCTGACCTGCGCCTGCTGGTCGTGCGCCCGACCGAGGATGCCGCCGCGATCCGCCGCCGGATCGGTGACGAACGCCGGGTCGTGATCGCCGCCATGGCCCAGGATGACGCCAGCCGGACCACGATTCCCCTGATGCAACAAGCCCTTGCGGGGCCATGTTGGCGGCCGGCCGGAACCGGCTTCAACGTCGCGGCGTTTGACAGGGCGTGCTGACGGTCCGCTACGGCCCCGGCACGATCAGGAACAGGTCGGTATCCCCCGGGTCCGCCCCGCACATGGTCAAGGCCGCGTGGACCTGTCCCCGGTGATGGGTCTGGTGGTTGAAGAAATGCGTCATGAGCAAAGCCTTGTTCATGCTCATGGTCTTCTTCGCGGCCCCGCTGTACCAGGTCAGGTTCGTCTCCAGCCAGGCATCGTCCAGGCGGGCGGCAAAGGCCTCGATCGCCGCGTCGGCGCGGATCCGTTCGGCGCGGAGTTCTGCAAAATCATGGATCAAGGTCGGGCTTTGCGGATTGGGGATCGTGTTCGCCGGCCAGCCATCGAGGCGGGACATCCATTGCCGATCGCCCCACATCAGATGGTTCAGCGTCCCGTGCAAGGATCCCCAGAACAGCCCGCGGTCGGCGCGCCGCTGGTCGTCGGTCAGGATAGAGGCGGCGGCGTAGACCCGGCGGTTCATCTCGGCGTTATAGAACGCCATCGTCCGGATATAGGCGGGTGTGATCACGGGTTGGCCCTCCTGCCGCCACGCTCGCCGCGCGACGGCCCTGGGTCAATCTTGATTCAGTCTTTCAACTGGCTATTGCCCCAGCCGCTGCAGGATGGCCGGAACATGCACCTGGTCGCCCTTGTAGTTCCCCGTCAGCGCATACATCACGACGTTCACCCCGAACCGATAGGCCAGCACCCGCTGGCGCTGCCCGCCCGGGATCACCGCATGGGGGTGCCGCCCCGCCGCGTCCACCGCCCAGGCCGAGGCCCAGTCATGCCCGCCGATGATCACCGGAGAGACACTGTCGTTGGCCCGGTCCTGGTCCCTCTGCGCCCAGACGGCATCCCCGGTGAACCGGCCGGGGAAGTCGGACAGCAGGTAGAACGACCGCGACAGCACATGATCCATGGTCACCGGCGCCAGGGCCGGGATGGTCAGCCCCTGGGCCACCCGCCGCAGCGCGCTGTCCGTGCCCGGCGCGAACCCGGCGCCCGAACCGGAGTCCCGCGTGTCGATCAGGATGATCCCGCCCTTGGCCATGAACCCGTTCAGGGCCGCCGCCTGTTCGGCCGTCAGCGGCTGGAGATCCGCTGTGATCGGCCAGTACAGCAGCGGGTAGAAGCTCAGGTCGGAGCGCCCAGGTTCCACGCCATCCGGCCGTGACAGCATGGCCGAGGTCCGGCGGTTCACGTATTCCGACAGCCCGACCAGCCCGGCCAGGGCGGTCTCATCGACCCGGGCATCGCCGGTCAGGATATGACCCAGCCGCGTGGAGATCGCGGCGGGCGGCACCGCTTCCTGCGCCTGAACCCCAAGGGGCAGGACCAGCAACACGAGCGCCACCGCCGCGGCACGGGAGCGCAGCAGGCCGCGCAGGGCCAGGGCAATCAGCATGTCCACCGCCAGCAACAGGATCGCCGCCATCATCAGCCAGGGTCCGATCTCGCGTTCCGCCGGCCGGTCGGCCAAGGGTTCGGTCGCCGCGCCCGCTATCGGCGGCGCGGCCTCCAGCCCGGTCAGCGCGGCACCGAGGTTCAAGGCCCGCCGCCCGTTCTCCGGTCCGTACAGCCCGGGCGGATGACGGGGCGAGACCGGCATCCGGGCAAAGGCATTGCCGGCCAGGCCGGTCGCGGCCGATTGCGGCGGCGACAGCACGCCGAAGCCGTCCAGCACCTCGGCCGGGGCGAGGACGGTGCCCTCGGGCGTCGTCGCCACGCCGGCCGAGAGCGCCACAAGCCGGCGCAGCATGTCCACGAACAGGCCCGACAGCGGCAGGTTGGACCAGTCGGCGTTGGCGGTGACATGGAACAGCACGACCCGGCCGGCGCCGCGCGCCGCCTGCGTGACCAGCGGAGTCCCATCGGCCAGCCCCGCCCAGGTCAGACTGCCCAGATCGGCACTGGGTTCGGCCAGCACCTGGCGGGTGATCCTCACTTCCTCCGCCACGCCGAGGCCGGCGAAGGGAGACTCTGGCGGGAAGGGCGCCAGGCCGGCCGGCTCGCTCCAGGACAGCGCACCGCCCAACTGGCGGTCGCCGCCCATCAGGGTTACCGGCATCAGGGAGTCGGCCCCGCCGTCGGCGACCTCGGCAGAACGAAGGCCGGCGAAGCGTATCAGCAGGCCGCCTTTCTCCACCCAGGTGGCCAGGGCGTCCCGCTCGACCCCCGGCGGCAGCGGGCGGTCGGCCAGGACCAGCACGGAGATGTCTCGCTTGAGCAGACCCGCGACATCCCCATCGCGCAATTCCGCAAAGGGCCCGAGCGCTCGGCGGAGGTAATAGAGCGCGCCGGTGAAGGGGGAGTCGGTGGCGGTTTGCTCCCCGGCGACCAGCCCCACGGGGCGGCGGCGCCAGCGTTCATCCAGCAGCGCGACGGCGCCGGCCGAGGCCGGTCCCTCCAGCACCAGCCTGCTGAGCCGGTTGCGGAGTTCCGGCGGCAGCGGGATCGGCATGGAGGCCTCGCCCACGCCGGCCGGGAAGGTCACGGTGGCGCGGGCCAGGGTGCGGCCGTCGCCGCTTTGGGCGAGGACATGGGTCTCGGTGTTCAGGGGCTGCGGCGGCTGGGCGACACGGGCGATCAGGCGGTCGGCCTCGCTTTCGGGGGTCAGCAGGACGCGAGGGGGCGTGGCGGTGCAGCAGACCTGGGTCACGGCGCCGGACTTGGAGAGGGCGGCGGCGAAGCGGGGGAAGAGGTTGGCGGGGGATGGGGTGGTGATGGTGCGCGCGCCATCTGCCGTGCCTCCCCCCCTCTCCGTCATGGCCGGGCTTGACCCGGCCACCTGCCCCCCGTCCGTGCCGCCACGCCCGTCCGCCGGTTGCGGCGCCGGCGTCGAGCGGGTGGCCGGGTC
>CAMCDA010000370.1 GCA_945873195.1 Asaia bogorensis | reverse complement strand
GGCGGCGACCCGCTCCGACAGGGACGTGAAGTCGGCGGCAAATCCCCGCGTCTCCACCACCAGCGCCCGCGCGGCCTGGTCGAGGTCACCAGCCCGGGTCGAGGCCAGGCGCAGGGATTGATCGGCGATCGCCTCGGCGCGGGCGGCCAGCAGGAAGATCATGCGCTTGGCGGTTTCCAGCGCGCGCAGGCGCGCTCCGACCGCGGTCAAAGCGTCGGCCAGGCCTTGCAGCAACTGCCGCCGGTCCGCGGGGTCAGCCGTCACGGCGAGCCCAGCAAGGCCATGGCTGCGTCGGGCCCGGCAAGGATTTCGACCAGACGCGCGGACCGCATCACCGACTGGCCGCCGCGCTTGCTCCCATCCGCGGTGATCGCCGCGGCTGCCTGGAGCAGCAGGGTGTCATAGACCGCCCCGCTGCCGATTGGGCGGGCGGCCACCTCCAGCGTGCGCAACTGCCGAGCGGTTGTTTCCAGCAGGCGCTGGACGGGTGGGTCGATTGCGCCGGACATGGCCTGCAACGGGGCAAGGAACTCATCCTTCAATGATCCGGCAAACCGCGTTCGGCAGCTCGCGTCCAGCCGCTGGCGCAGCCCACGCAGCCGCGTGCGCCGTTTCGGATCGCCCGTGCGATCCTCCAGTTCTGACAGCATCGTGCCCAATCGTTGGACCTCGTGGCACGCCTGGCCGAGCGTCGCGTGGGTGATGCGGGATTCGATGCCATTCTCGGTGTCGAGGCGGTCCAGCAGCGCATCCGCCGCACGATCCGAGGCCTGGCGCAAGGGCGGGCTGCCGCGCATCACGGAATCCAACACCGACAGCAGTGGGCCGGCGCGGGGCAGGCGGGCGAGCAGAACGGCGATGACAAGCGCCTGGCTTTCCGTGGTCTCCTCGGCCAGACCCGCGATGATTGGCTCGATCGCTTCCTCCCCCACCGCCAGCAGGCCAGCGCGGGAATCCTGGATCACGGCTTCCAGCGCGGTCCGGCGTGTGAGCACGGCGGCCACACCGGACGCGATCGGCTTGTGGACCGTTGGATTAAGGCCGGCGTCCGCCCATTCCGGGGGCGGGGGAGCGCCGGCGAGAATGCGGGCGGCTTCCGGCCATAGCAGCGCGCCGGCTTGCTCGATCACAGCCAGGTCATCGGCGAGCTTGCCGGCGATCAGCGCATCAATCGCGGCGATGTCGGGGCCGAGTGCAGCGCGCACGGTGTTGGAAAGGGGGAGGACGGCGTTGCGGGGAATGGTGGGATCGGCCGGACGCCAGACCCTCGGCGGCACGATCACGGGGTCCAGCGGGAGGAAAAGCAGCCGCTCGAACCGGAGCTTGCGGGGCGGGCGAAGCTGGGCGAGGCGTTGGCGCAGCGGCTCGATCAAGGCATCGGCGACGCCGCGCTGGGTCATTTCGTCGACCAGCGCGACAACGCGGCGGATTTGGGTGTCGGAGGCCGCGATCAGGATCCGGCGCATGGCGCGCAGATCGGCCGGCGCTGGGTTGGTGGGCGCGTGGTTGGCGTGCGCAAGCGTGATTTCGGTCGGGCGATGGGTCGTCTGAAGGTCTGGCACGCCGCTATGCCCCCGCCGCGCGCAGTTGTTCGTTGCGGGAAATCAATTCGAAGACGGTGGCGCCGGTCCGCCAGTCCTCATTCAGCGGCACATAGCGGCGGAGCTGGTTGAGCGCGTCCCCGTCGCGGCCGAGGCCGGCCCAGTCGATCACCTCTCGCGGCAGGACCGGGACCAGGGCGACGATCTCGGCCAGGGCGGCGCGCTCGGCGGCGTTGTGGCGGGCCTGGCGCCACAGCAGGCAGATCTGCTCCCACCCATCCAGCATCCATTCCGGCTGGGCGGCGACGCGGATCACCGAGTCCGGATCGTCGGACCAGGTTTGCAACAGCTTGATCGTTTCATCCGTCATGACATTGACCTGCTCTACCATCGTCGATGTCAGTGACACGGTCAGGTCGGCGACCGCGCCGATCATGCCGGCATAATTGCCCAGCGGGGTGTCGGCGTTCTTCAGGCCCCATTCGCTGATCTCGGCGCGCACGGTGCGAAGCAGGTCGAGCGTGCGGCGCACCTGGGTCGGCGAAGTCTGCGCGCGGATGCCGATTGGGCGCAGGATGTCGGACAGGGATTCCAGGCTGCTGGCGACCCAGGCGGGGGATTTCTCCATGCGGGCGGCGATCTGGGCGACGGCGTGCTGCGCCCTCTGTTCCACGTTCTGGCCAGTGCCCTTGGCCGAACTGGCCGCGGTTGGGCTGGTGGGGCCGAGTTGGTCGACCAGTGTCGTCAGCAGCATGTAGTTGCCGACGATCATCTCATCGCGTTCGGCTTCGATGCGATGCAGGGCGACGGTCATCGCGTCTTCCCCGGCCATGCCGGCGGCGGCGATTTCGGTCGCGGTTCGGCGGATCGTGCGCGGCGTGATCGTGGTCAGGGCGGCGACGTTGGTGATCAAATGCCGGTCATGCACGGTGGGCCGGCAATAGCCGGACAGCTTGCCCCAGTTCAGTACGTAGACCCCGCGCCCGCCCGAGGGGTTGGGCAGGATCAGCTCCAGCCCGGCATCCCGCGACGGCCGGCCGCGGGCGCCAAAGAGCCGTGGCGTCGTGAAGGGCATCGTCACCCCCCGTTCGAGGAATGTCGTTGGAAAATACGGCTGTAGGGGCGGTAGCGTGGATTCGGACATGGCAAGACCCGGCTGTATCCGGAACATTACGCCGCATGAGTTAAGGAAGGGTTAACCGGCGCGACGAAAATGCCCGACGCCGCATCAGCCCTCTGGCGCATTTCCCGATATGCGGGTGGGTGATCGGTACGGCGTGCTCAACAGATCGGGGCGTGGCGCGGGGGCCGGGCTTTCGACATGAGTACTTTCCCTTACGACCAGGCTTTCGAGGCCTAGGTATTCTCCGAACCTATCGCGCGTTTACCAGCAACGACATTTTGGTGCGTGGCCGGTCGTCCGGCGCGAATGCTTATCGTTCCGTCATCAGGGTAGACCGAGGTCCCATACGCCGCTTCGTCCGTGCATTGCGAAACCGAGACAGGAACGCCCCTCCCATCCGAGTCCGGTAATTTCGGGACCGCGAGCCTGATCTAAAATCCGATAGACCGTCTTCTGGATCGTCCCATTCGATGGTTTGTTGAGCGGCCCCTCGGCTGTCGGAAGATACCTTGAGGTCTTACCAAGCACTTTCAGGCAATCGAGGCATTGCCTATCGGTTGTCTGATGGCTCGCGCCCTGTTTCCAACTGATACGTACATTCGATAACAATGGTTAAGTTCGATAATTTTATCTTGAACCCCGGGCTCTGTCAGGTTTCATTCAGATTCGTCGTTCAACATCCCGGCCATACGCAGTGCGACGCGATAATCTAACGGGAATTCCGTAATAGGGGCACAACCACGGGCACGCAGGTGGCGGGTTCTCCGAACGCCGGCGGTCAAACGGGCGACGGAAACAACCGTGCTTGCGCCAATCAGGCAGGGCGCAGGCGAGCTCTGACGTAATGGTCGAGCGGTTCGATGATCGC
>CAMCDA010000369.1 GCA_945873195.1 Asaia bogorensis | reverse complement strand
ACGGTCAAGCTCGCCCTTCAGACCCGTTATCAGGTGACACGCCAGCTCGCCCCCTATGTCGAGATCGGCTGGGAAAAGGCATTTGGCCAAACCGCCAACGCCGCAAGGCATGACGGCGAGCGGACCGACAACGCCTATGCGGTCGTCGGAATTCGCCTGCTATACTAGCACCTATGATGCCCCTCATTCCGTCGTCCGACAGCGGCGAGACAAGCGGTCCGACTTCACGCGGTGCCATTCCGCCTGAAGCCGTGATCCTCGTCGTCGAGGATGACAGCGGTATGCGACTGCTGATCGATCGCTTCCTGCGTGAGAACGGGTTTCGCGCGATCCCCGCGCGCGACGGCCGGGAAATGTGGGAGGTTCTGGAGAATGCCTCGGTCGACCTGGTATTGCTCGACATCATGCTGCCGGGAACCTCGGGCCTCGATCTGTGCCGAGCGCTGCGAATGCGCAGCAGAATCCCCGTCATCATCTTGTCTGCCCGCGGCTCCGAGACGGACCGCGTGCTCGGCCTTGAGCTCGGTGCCGATGACTATATCGCGAAACCATTCAGCCGACCCGAATTGCTGGCGCGGATCCGTGCCGTATTGCGCAGGACTGCCGAAGGACCGGAGCCAGCCAAGATCGCGGGCGGTCGGAAGATTGAATTCGATGGCTGGACGCTCGATACCGGCCGGCGGGAATTGCTGGCCGCTGACGGTGCCGTCATTGACCTCTCCGCGGCGGAATATGATCTGCTGCTTGCCTTTATCGAGCATCCGCAGCGGGTTCTGACCCGCGACCAATTGCTGGAACTGTCGCGCGGGCGGGCGGGGGAGGTGTTCGATCGCAGTGTCGATGTCCTGGTTGGGCGGCTGCGGCGAAAGATCGAACGTGAGACCGATGCCCGTCCCCTGATCAAGACGTTACGCGGCGCCGGCTACATGTTCACCGCGAACCCCAGGCGCTTGTAGCATGGCGATCTTGCCGCGTGGACTGACCGGTCGGACGATCCTTGTGCTGCTCGCTGCGGTGTCGCTGGTTCATGCTGGCAGCATGCTGATCTACGAGCGTGCGCTTACTCGTATTGTCGAGCCGCAATCAGAAGCCAACGCCAGGCAACGGCTCGAAGCCGCCAGAAACGTGTTGGCTGAACAGCCAAGGGCTGCCAGGCCAGCCACGGCAGCGCTGCTGTCTTCGGATAATTTCCATGTCACCTGGGTGCCGAGCGAAACCGGACTGATCGAGACGGTTGTCGATCCGCGTGTGGACCGGTTGGAATCGGAGGGTGTGGTCCGGATCAATGACGGAACGCTGATCCGATATCGGCTGCATGCCGATACTCACCAAGGACACGAGTCGCATGCCAGCCTGCTATCCACAACAGTGATGGTCGGTGGGGTTATCGTCATCGCCGTCCTCCTGGTGCGTGGTATCGTGGCCCCCCTGCGACGCCTCGCTGGCGCAGCGGACGCCATCGGGCATTCGGCCGAACATGCACCCATCGTTGAACAGGGGCCGCACGAGGTTCGTCAGGTGGCCCGAGCCTTCAACGCAATGCAGCAGCGGATTACCCGCCTGATCGGGGATCGCACCCAGGCACTGGCCGCTGTATCGCATGACCTGCGAACCCCTATTACGCGGCTCCGCCTGCGGGCGGGTTTCATCGCGGACAGAGAAATCCAAGACGCCATAGACCGCGACCTGGATGAGATGGAAGCGATGGTGGAGGCAACACTCGCCTATGTCAGCGGCGAGCAGGAGACCGAGACGCCGCGCTCCATCGACCTACCCGCCCTGTTGGAAACGCTGGTCGACGCCGAGACTGATCTCGGACACGTGGCCACCTACGAAGGTCCCGCCCATCTGACCGTCGTCGTTCGCTCGGTGTCGCTGAAACGGGCGTTCGCGAACCTGATCGCAAATGCGGTGATCTATGGTGGCGCAGCGCGTGTGACGTTGCGTGTCGACGTGCAAGGACCGATCGTCACGATCGACGACGATGGCCCGGGCATCCCGGAAGAGGACATCAAGCGGGTATTCGACCCGTTCGTCCGGCTTGAGCAGTCGCGCAATCGCGGCACCGGCGGGGTCGGATTGGGGCTGACCATCGCTCGCCGAGCCGTGCTGGCCGATGGGGGGAGGCTGAGCCTGGTCAACCGGATTGGCGGAGGGCTAACCGCCCGCGTTGAACTTCCGGCCGGTGTGTTGACTGGCCGAATGACTGAACGGAGAGAGACCGATGTCCTTGTTCACACGACGCTTCCTGTTGACCGCGGCGATGATCGGCGGATTGTCGCCGGCTCGGGCCACGGGCGTGTTGACGGTTCATAAGACGCCGGGATGCGGCTGTTGTGATGGTTGGGCGCAGCATATGCGGGCGGGCGGGTTCACCGTCACGGTTATCGAAACCGACACATTGGACCGCGTCCGGCGGGAGGCCGGCGTGCCTGATGCCATGGCAGGGTGTCATACCGGCTTCATCGGGCTGCACGTGATCGAGGGCCATGTTCCCGCCGCGGCGGTCGAGCGACTGCTGTCAGCACCGAGCGCCTGGGCCGGGATCGCCGTTCCGGGGATGCCAATCGGCTCCCCAGGAATGGAGGTTCCGGACCAGACCCCAGAGACCTATCAGATCTGGGCCTGGCAGCGTGGTGGTTCACCGACGCGCTTTGCGACAGCCCGCGGCGGCACCCTGCTGCCAGGATGATGTCCGCTACAGCCTGACACCTCGTAGTCGCAGGGAGTTGCCAATGACGGACACCGAACTCAGCGCCATGGCCAGTGCCGCTACGATGGGGCTGAGCAGAATGCCGAAGGCCGGATAAAGCAGCCCCGCCGCGATGGGAATGCCGATCACGTTGTAGGCAAACGCAAACACCAAGTTCTCCCTGATATTGCGCATTGTCGCTCGGCTGAGTGTCCGGGCCCGCGCAATCCCCGCAAGATCGCCTTTGACCAGGGTGATGCCCGCGCTGTGGATGGCGACATCAGTTCCCGTTCCCATGGCGATGCCGACATCTGCCTCGGCCAAGGCCGGGGCATCATTCACACCATCCCCAGCCATGGCGACGACCCGCCCTTCGGATCGCAGTGTCCGCACGATGCGGTGCTTGTCCTCGGGCAGCACATCGCCGTGGACCTCCTCGATGCCCAGCTTGCGCCCGACCGCATGGGCGGTCGTCTTGTTGTCCCCGGTCAGCATGACGATCCGAACGCCATCCCCGCGCAGTGTATCAAGCGCCACGCGCGTTGTGGCCTTGATGGGGTCGGCGATCGCGATCACGGCACCGGCCTTGCCGTCGACCGCGAGGAACAGCGCCGTCGCCCCGTCCGCGCGCAGTTCGTCCGCTCTTGCGATCATATCACCCAGATCGACCCCAAGAGCCGCCATTAGTTTGGCGTTCCCGAGCGCCACGGGCCGGCCACCGACCGTCCCGGTGACACCTTGGCCGGTCACGGACACAAAATCCGACGGCTCGTGGAGGGACATCTTGCGTTCCCGTGCTGCGGTGACAATCGCCGCGGCCAAGGGGTGCTCGCTCGACCGTTCGAGGCTGGCGGCCAGCGGCAGGATTTCCGCCTCAGT
>CAMCDA010000368.1 GCA_945873195.1 Asaia bogorensis | reverse complement strand
TCGACAGGAAGAAGGTGATTCAAGAATTGGGAAGGGTGCGGTATCCAGTCCCGATGTGATGCCCCAACGGGTGGGGGTGGCTGCAACCGGTGGGAGCCTCGCTTAGCCAAGCCCGATTCCTGTCCAACGGATGGGGACCACCTCAGGTTGAGGTGGCCGCGGCAGGCTTGGGGCGAGGCGCGGCATCGTCGGCGGTTCAATCGCCTCCAAGGGCGAGCCCGGGGGCGGCCGAGGAGGCAACTGAGCCTGCGCCAAGCCGTAGCATAGAGTGCACGCGACTGCCGCCCACAGACACAGGCACAGTTTCCCGAGCCCTGGTTTGCGTGACCGACTGTGCAACAGGCTCATCCTCCAGCAAGCGGCGCTACTATTGCGGCAAGGGCGGAGGCGGACAACCCACCCAGTTCACGGCTGGCATTGGAGGGTTCTCGGCCAGCAAAGACCGAGGAAGCCGGCAGAATTCGCGAACGCCCGCAGCTTGTCCGAACCAAGATCCGCGATCCTACCGGGGAGTAGCGCGGCGCGTCGGTTGGTGTGATAAGGCTGGCGAGATGCCCGGCCTGCCGGGGTAGAGACCAGCCACGAGGGGAACGCCATGATCAATCAATTCAATCTTCCGCGCCGATATATGCTCGCGGGAGCCACCGCAGTTCTCGCGACGCCCTCGATCGTCCGCGCGCAGACGGCCGACCCGATCCGGTTGGGCACCGCCATGCCGTTGACGGGATCTCAAGCGGGCTACGGTGCGGACTTTCTGACCGGAATGCGCATGGCCGTTAAGGACGTCAATGCTCAAGGCGGGTTCGCCGGCCGCCAGGTTGAGTTGCTGGCCCTGGATACGCAGGCTGATCCGCAACTGGGTATCAACGCGGTCAACCGCTTCATCACCGTCGAAAAATTGCCCATGTTTTTTATCGCTTGGTCGGCCGTGGTGAAGGCCGTTGCCCCGGTTGCCAACCGCGAGAAGGTTCTGGGGATTAACACTGGCGCGAACGCACCCGAAATCGCGCGGCTTGGCGACTATATCTATACGGCGTTCCCTCTGGCCGATATCGATATCACCAAGCTGGCCGTTTACACGCACAAGACACTTGGTAAGAAGCGCGCCGCCGTTCTGTACATCAACAACGAGACCGGCATCGACGCAGCCAAGATCTACCGTGACACCTTCGCCGCCGCCGGCGGTCAGGTCGTGGCCTTCGAAGCTTATGACCCGAAGGCCACCGAGTTCACGGGCATGCTGCTCAAGACACGTGCGTCAAACCCCGACATGGTCCACATCCATGGGTTGCTGTCCGACACCCCACAGGTCATCGCGCAGATGCGGCAGCTGGGCATGACCCAGCGCGTGTCCAGCTATTCGGTCGTTTACAACCCGAAGGTGCTGGAGCAACTGGGAGCTGCCGCCGAGGGGCTGATCGTGACGTCACTCGCACCTGGCGTGGACGAGAACCCGAACGTGACGCCATTCATCGAGCGCTGGAAAAAGGAAATTGGCCGCGCTCCAAATGGCCTACCCTACATCCAGTACCAGTACGACATGGTGATCCTGGCGAAGGCCATGTACGAATACCTTGCGAAGAAGAACATGCCGGCGACGGGCGATACGCTGCGCGAGGCCCTCACGACAGTTCGGGAGTTCGATCTGCCGATGACCGGCAAGACGGTGATAGATGGGCATACCGTGAACAAGCCCGTCTATCTGCTGACCGTCGAAAAGGGCGCGTTCAAGCCGCTCGCCACTCTGACCTGAGCTATCGGCCATGCTTGAACCTGTCATCCTAGTCCAGATCCTCTGGACTGGGATCGCGACATCCGCGCCCTATGTCTTGATGACCGTAGGCTTCGCGCTCACGCTCAAGGTTACGGGTCTGTGGAATTTCGCCCAAGCGGGGTTCATGACCATCGCGTTCTATACGATGTTCATGGCCCTGAATTGGTTCGAGTGGCCAGTCGTTGTCGCGGTGGCGATGGCTATCGTCACGACGTCGGCAACCGCGCTCGCGACCGAGGCTTGGGGTCTCGACGTATTGCGGGAACGGCGATCAGGGAACCTGACGTTTTTCATATTTACCCTGATTCTGTCGGAATTCATCTTCTATGTGACGCAGTTGGCCTTCGGTACGGAGCCACAGACGCTGTTCAAGACCATCCTATCGCCGGTCCAGCTCGTTGGAGGCGTCGCGATCAGCGATTGGGATATCCTGGGCATCACCTTGATGGTGATCGGCCTGATTTCGCTGTGGCTCTTCATGGGTTTCACAAAGGATGGACAATTCCTGACCGCCGTGTCCGACAATGCGAAACTCGCTGAACTCTACGGTATCAGCGCCAAGCGCGCCTACCGTGTCGCGGCGGTGATCGCATCCCTGTTTATCGTGGCCTCGATGTACTTGGTCGGATCTCATGGGGGTGTGGTGCCGAACTCACCGATGGAGCTGATCCTGGCCGCGGTGATTGGCACATTGCTCGGCGGAATCGGACGCGTGTTCGCCGCCGCGATGGCATCGGTCTTTGTCGCCCTCCTGCAGAGTTTCAGCATCCTGGTCATTGCGTCACGCTGGCAAAATCTACTGCTGTATGGGTTCCTGTTTGGGGCAATTCTACTGTTCCCCAAGGGTGTGCGGATGCCTCGGGTAAGCCGAATTAAGTCAGCCTTGGCAATGCGGTAGAGGGGATTCAGAATGGAATATCTGGCGACCGTATTCGTCTTGATCTCGCTCTACGTGGTGTTGGCGGTAAGCTACAATCTCGTCATCGGATACGGCGGACTCGCGACCGTTGCCCACCCGATCTTCTTTGCCATCGGTGCTTACACCGCCGGCTTACTCGCCATCCACACCGGGATGCCGCCCATCGCGAACGTGCTGCTTGGCGCGGCTGCGGCGATGGTGGCATCAACGGCCCTGGCGGCATCTTCGCTCCGGGTGTCGGGCGATTATCTTTTGATCGCCAGCCTGGGATTTCAGTTGGGATTGCTGCAGTTGATCCGCAATCTGGAGGTAACTGGCGGCCCAGGTGGGCTGACCGCCATCCCCAGCACTATCACCGGAGCCGCGCGCACACCCACGTTCCTGGCTATTTCGGTCGCGCTGGCGGTGGGATCGGTTTTCGCGATCCGTGCCATCGTGCGGGGGCCGTACGGCAGGGCAATCACCGCGATGCGCGATGAAGAGCTGGCGTTTACCGCGCTGGGTCGCAATGCGATGTCGATGAAGATTGTGATCTTTGCTATCGGCTGCGGGATTGCCGGGCTCGCCGGCGGGGTCTACGCGTACTATTTTCAGTACATCAGCCCCGACCAGTTTGAGGTTCTCCAGTCCGCACAGATCCTGACGATGGTTGTGCTGGGGGGCATGGCAACCGTGTATGGACCTGTTCTGGGCGCGTTGCTGCTGCTGGCGATCCCGCAAGCAATCACCTTTCTGCAGCTACCGCCGAACATCATGGCCCCAATGCAGGGCATCCTTTTCACGTCACTGGTTCTGGTATTCCTGTTTCTTCGTCCCTCGGGCTTGATGGGACCATCGGATAGCAAAGTGCGCAAACCAGCCGAGCGCGCCACATGACCCAGGTATTACGGACGGAAAACC
>CAMCDA010000367.1 GCA_945873195.1 Asaia bogorensis | reverse complement strand
AGAACGGCAGCGGAGTATTTTCGACCATGGCGGGTGTGGCACCGTCCGATTCGGCAGGAATTGGTCTCGACACCCAAATCTCTGCGTCAAATCAGACGATTACGCTACGCCCGCCAGAGAATCCCTGGCATGCGGTGAATAAGATGGGTACACCATCTTCGGCCGGGACTTCACCGGCACCGTCACGCAACCCGGCACCGTCGCGTCCGAGACCCTGACCGGCACCGTCGGCGCCGACGACATTGTGGCCGGACTCGGCGCCGACACGCTCGACGGCAAGGGCGGCGCCGATGCCCTGCTCGGCGGCGGCGGCAACGACACCATCAAGGTCGCCGACCTGACCTTCCTGCGCGTCGATGGCGGGTCGGGCACCGACACGCTGGCACTGGACGGCAAGGGCATCACGCTCGATCTCTCGACCATTGCCAATTCCAAACTACAGAACATCGAGGTCATCGACCTCACCGGCGCCGGCAACAACACGCTGACCCTGTCGGCGCGGGAGGTGCTGAACCTCGCGTCCACGACAAACACGCTGAAGGTCGATGGCAATACCGGGGACATCGCCGACATCGGGCTGGAATCCTGGACCAAATCCGGTCCCTCCGGCGGCTACAACACCTTCACGTTCGGCCAGGCGACCGTCCTGATCGATGAGGATATCACCATAGCCTGTTTCGCCGAGGGCACCCTGATCCGCACCACAAGCGGCGACATCGCCGTGGAGGACCTGCGCGAAGGCGATCGCGTCATCACCCTGGACGGCACGTCACACGCCCATCGCCGCGTCACCTGGATCGGGCACCGCCACATCGACCTGACACGCCATCGTGATCCCAACGCCGCGCGCCCGATCCGCATCCTGCCCGATGCCTTGGGCGACAACGTGCCGAACCGAGAGCTGCGCGTCTCCCCCGACCATGCCATCGCCATCGACAATCGCCTCATCCCCGCTCGGCTTTTGGTGAACGGCGCCACGATCCTGCGCGACGAGCATGTCACGGCGGTTACTTATTTCCATATTGAAACAGACCAGCACAGCATCCTGCTGGCCGAGAACACGCCCGCGGAAAGCTACCTCGACACCGGCAATCGCGGCATCTTCGAGAACGGTGGCGCACCGCTGATCCTGCATCCAGACCTGTCCGGGTTGGATGGCCAACAACGGCGAGAGGCCGGCTCGTGCCTGCCCTTCGCCTCCGACGCCGAGGATGTGGAGCCGGTGTGGCGACGCCTGGCCGACCGCGCCATGCGCCTGGGGCACACGCTTCCCGAGCCCGTGCTGACCCGGGATCCGGAACCCGTGGTGATCGCCGGCGAACGCACCCTGCGTCCGATCCAATCCGGCCCGGATCGCTATACGTTCCTGTTGCCAGCGGGCTGTGACACGGTTCGCCTGGTCTCCCGCGCGTCGTCGCCGAACGAGGTTGTTCCGTGGGCGGAAGATCGGCGGCGGCTGGGGCTTTGTGTGCGTCGGATCCAACTGCGCGCGGGCGAGATGATCACCGATCTGCCCCTGGATCGCCCCGATCTGACCCAGGGCTGGTGGGGCGTCGAGCGCCACGGCCAGGCGGTCGTCCGCTGGACGGATGGGGATGCGAGGCTTCCCGTCGGGAACGGCGGCGCAAGGATCCTGGAGATCACGGCCGGGTGTCTGGATGCCTATGTCGTGGCGCCGAGCGTTGACGCGGCCGAGGGGGAACGGGGTATGACGAGGCAGGCCATTCCGGCGGCAGCCTGAGCCAGCCGGTCACGGCTGCACGTAGTCGATTGGCGTGCGGCAGGCACCCGGTCGCCAGGGGTGGATTGTGGTCCGCGTGGTCGGACATCTCGGGCCGCCGGGCGAAGCTTGGTATTTTCGTGGTTTCCATCATCAGTCTTTCGGGTCAATGGCAATCAGACGGCCCGCGGCACCGGACACATGGTGGTCCCACATCCGATGCAGCAGTGCCTGGAAATCCCGGACATAGCCATCGATATCGCAGATCGGAGACGCCGCCATCCGCGCCCGCAACGCCGCCCGTTCGTTCCGCAGTCCAACGCAGTCTCGCGCCAGCCGTGCGGCGATCGCGACATATTCGGCGTCATCCGCCGCCACCCATTCCGGTCGCCCGAGGCTGCGCATGAAGCTCGCCCCCATGCGCCCGACGAAATTGCCGCCAGACCGGGTGATCACCGGCACGCCCATCCACAGGGCCTGGAACGTTGTCGTGCCACCGTTATAGGGAAGGGGATCGAGGCCGATGTCGATATCGCCATACTCCGCCATCATGTCGGCCAATCCCGTCGGGCCACGAAACACCAACCGCTCCGCCTCGATGCCCTGGGCACGGAACAGCTTGGCGAAACGGGCGCACACCGAAGCATCGCGCAATGAAGGCGCTTTCAGCAACAGAACCGATCCCGGAACGGCATCCAGAACCCGCGCCCAGAGCCGGATCGTCGACGCCGACAGCTTCATCGCATTGTTGAAGGAACCGAACGTCACCAGCGCGTCCCCCGACCGGGGCGGCGGCAACGGGTAATCCGCGGTCGGTGACCAGCAGAAGACACTGTGGGGCATCCGCGCCAGCCCCTCGGAAAACAGGCCCGCATGCTCGTCTGGGCTGACCACCGGATCACCCACCAACCAGTCGATCGCGCGCAAGCCGGTGGAGTGCGGATAGCCGAGGAACGTCGCTTGCACCGGCGCTGCCCGCATCGCGAACAGGCCCAGCCGATGCGTCGAGGTGTGCCCCGCCAGGTCCACCAGGACATCCACCTCGTCGGCCAGGATGACTTCTCGCAAGGCCTGGTCATCCAGCCCCGCAGCTTCCCGCCACCGATCCGCATGCACCTCGGCCTGGCGCGTGTGCGCGTCGTGCATCGTACCGGTGTGGTAGATACAGACTTCCATATAAGTCCGTTCCATCCGAGCCAGGATCGGCAGCATGAAGATCGCCACCGGGTGCTGGCGGTGCAGGTCGCCGGACACGAACCCCACACGCAACCGCCGCCCCGCGGCACGGGGCGCGAACACGGGCGGCGGCGGCAATCCGTCTTCGATCGGCACACACAGCCGACAATGCAGATCAGCAACGTCCCGCGGCGATAGCGTGTCATCATACAGCGCCGTCATCGCGATGCTGGATGCCAGCCGAGAGCGCGGGTCGCCACCACGCTCATATACCTCGCGCAACGTCTTCAGATGCCCTTGCGCGTCGCCCACGCGGCCGCGCTGGCCGGCTTCCAGCAGCGGCAGCGCGGAATGCTCCGGCGCCAGGGCCCGCACCCGCGCCAGCGTCTCATCGCAGGCGGCGAGTTCGTAGACCTCGGACTGGATGCGCGCCAGGCTCAGCAGAATCGACACATCATTCGGCCGCAACTCGAGCGCTCGGCGCAGCACGGCGATCGCTTCCTGCCAGTAGTTGTGGGCATAGACGCGGGTGGCCAAGTCAAGCAGGAAGCCCGGGTTGTTCAGGGCTGTTGAATTCTCTATGCCTCGGTGCTGAAAGAGTGAGTCTGCGCCGCAACACAATGGGAAAATCGTATCGACGCGCGGGGCGGATGGCTTCCGGCGCGGCACAATGTCCGAATCTATGCACGGCAACCCAAGCGCCCGGAGG
>CAMCDA010000366.1 GCA_945873195.1 Asaia bogorensis | reverse complement strand
GGCGATGTGCCTCAAAACCAGTCCGATCCCGTCAACCCTTACGCCCAACAGATACGATCCGCATGAGCGATGGAATTGCGCACCGCGATACCGCGTCCGCAGGTCAGGCCATCGATCACGCGATGGAGCGATGAATAGGATGGGCTAGTACCTTCAGTCAAGACAGATACGCCGCGGCTCTGCAGGGCCTTGATCCCCTTCTGAAGTGGTGCGTCAGTTGAGAGCGTTGAACAGCCCTGGGGACAGCAGCGAGCAAGGTCGCCCCTCGGGCGGTGCCGTTGCTTGGGTGGTGAAGCCGTGTCTTCTTTCAGCGAACGGCATCTGACAAGCGATACCGCCATGATCGTCACCCTAATGCCGCCACTGCTCTGCGGCAGGCTGCGGATCGCGGCGGATCAGGTGCGGCATGTGGCCGAGTATCTGCTGGGGCAGAGGCCGGTGATCGCCGATTCCGCCGCAGATCAGCCGGCTGATCTCCACGATCAGCGCGACCACCCGCGCGCCACCGGGGGCTGGGCGGATCGCGCTGACGCGGGGCATGAGCCTGCTGTGCCACACACTGTTCGCAGCGGCGGTTCTCGCGATGATGACCGCCGTGTTCTTCGGGTTGAGCAGGAGCCTTGGAACCGTGCCTGGACTTTGGGCTGTGGTGGCTAATGCCGCGTTGATCGTGCGGTTTCCGCTTGTCCATTCGCTTCTTCTGACCCGGCGTGGCGGACGGCTGACGCGTCTGATATCCGGCCCGCATGGCATGACGCTCGCCATCATCACCTCGGCCCAGCTTCTGGCGTTGTTCGCATTCAGGACCTCCTCGGGACTCGTCTGATGGCGGGCGGAGGGCGCGACGTTTTGGGCTATCTCGGCGCTATACACGACGAGCTGGCTGCTGTTGATCAAAGCCAGTTTCGACGCCGCGGCCGAAGTGCAACCCAGGGCCCTGGGCTGGATGTCATTGGTCACGCATCCGCCTGGATCCCCTATGTAAGCAACCAGATCAGCTAATTAGCGTGGCTCTCGGCGCCGGAACCATAAGCCGAAGCACCCGCACGGTCAGCTATCCCGGTCCCGTCCTACCGAGGGCGCGCAATCGACCCGATCTCAAGGTAATTGATACACGGCCCAACCAATGGTAGACAGAAGATAGAAATAGGGCGAATAATTAAGTGATGTTCTCTTCCCCTCCGCCTGATGGTGACGATCCGACAATGCCGGTCTCGGCCCGCATCCGCGCGCGCATTCTTCGCGCCCGCGACAGGTTTCACGCGAACGATAACATCGCAGACCACTTGCTGCCCGGCGACCTCGAGGCGCTGCTCGACGAGGTGGCCGGCAAGATGCAGGGTTTATTGGAAAGCCTGGTGATCGATATCGAAAGCGACCACAATACCCAGGACACCGCTCGCCGGGTAGCCAAGATGTACCTCAATGAGGTGTTCCGTGGCCGCTACCATAACGCGCCGGCAGTGACCGAGTTTCCTAACGCCGCGAACCTCGGCGAATTGATGATCGTGGGGCCGATCACGGTGCGCAGTGCCTGCAGCCACCATTTCTGCCCCATCATGGGGCGCGTTTGGATAGGGCTGATGCCTAACGAGCATTCCAACCTCATCGGGCTATCAAAATACGCTCGCCTGGCCGATTGGGTGATGAGTCGCCCGCAGATTCAAGAAGAGGCGATCATCCAGCTTGCCGACCTGCTGATGAGCAAGGTCACGCCGGATGGGTTGGCTGTGGTGATGGAGGCCGACCATTTCTGCATGCACTGGCGCGGCGTAAAGGATATTGGCTCCAAGATGATCAACAGTGTGATGCGTGGCTCGTTCCTGAAAGACGCCGCGTTGCGCCGAGAATTCCTATCGCTTATCAACTTGAAGGACTGATACCCTGATGCTCGTTCGCTGTCTTTATGCCAGCCGCGCCCGCCAGCCGCTGCTGTCGGCCACGATCGACACGATCGTCGAGCAATCCCGGCGCAACAACCCCGCACGCGGCATCACCGGCCTGCTGTGCTTCGTCGATGACGTGTTCGTGCAGGTGTTGGAGGGTGGGCGCGACGCCGTGTGCGACTTGTTCAACACCATCGTGCGCGACGACCGCCACCATGGCCTGCGCCTGCTGTCCTTCGAGGAGATCGGCGAGCGTCGCTTCGGCCACTGGAACATGGGCCAGGTCAACATCGCCAAGGTGAACGCGGCATTGCTGCTGAAGTATTCCGAAAAACCGAGGCTGGACCCCTTCAACACCTCGGGTCAGGCCACGATGGCATTGCTAAACGAGTTCGTGGCAACGGCACAGATCGCGAGCCGCTGAGCGGCCCGCGCACTCGGTTGAAAAGCTTGGAACGTTATGGAGAATGGTAGAGGCGCTCGGATTCGAGCTACCGTTTGTATGCCGCTTGTACGGTGCCGTCGATATCCAGCGCGACAGACAATGGCGGCGAGCACGATCTCGATGCGAGCGAGCCGATCGCTCGCCTGCTTCCAGCGCTCGGCGCAGACCGCCTCATGCACGGCCAGGCGTGCGGCGGTTTCGTCCTCGCTCATGATCTTGCACTTGTCACGTCGTCGGCTTCGATCGCTGCCCGCAGATCGGTCAGGCTTCGCGCGGCGGGATCGGCGCCCGTTTGCACAACCGGGATGCGGCGGTCGGACGAGAGCCGGCTGTACCCGTCGCGCGCGACCAGCGAAGGCTTGTTGGGTCACACAGGAAACGGCAATCGGCCCTCGCGATACCCATGTCGTTCGAAATGGAGTTGTGCTGATTCCACAGTGCCCGCTTCGATAGCATCTCCTATCTCAGGGTAGCGGGTCGCATACCAGTCGCTATCAACCACAATGGGAAACGGTTGTCGGCCCTCGAAATAGCCGTTGTTGATAAAATGATCTCGGCCGGACTTAAACAAGCCCGCCCTCGCGGCCTCGGCAATATCGGGATTCCGGGCCAGGTACCATTCCTCATCGACGTCGACCATCCAGAGCAGCCGAGAGATCAGTTGCCGCACATCTTCCTGGGTCATGCTGGGCACTGGCTTGCCCCGTATGACGGTGAGCTTGAGGAGGTCGTGAAGGCTGTTGAAGGGCGGCAAGTATCGCATGGGTCCACTCGACTGCCATGGTGGTGTCGTCCGTATCCAATCTTCGTGGGCCTTCATAGGCCAAGTTGACAAGGATGCCGCACCCCAAATTCAGTTCCTGGTTCGGGGTCATGCCGTTCAATCGGCACGAGCGCAGACCGAAAATCTCGAACCTCAGCAATGAGATGATCACCGATCCCGCTTGGCTGCCGCGCGCGCCAGCGCGAATGCTCCATCACGCGGAGGGAACAACCCGCTGCGGACGGAGCACCCCATGACCACCACCCCCAAGACCAACGAAGCCGCCCTGGCTGCCTTCATGGCGGACAAGACCGAGATCGACGCCCTCCTGGCCCGCATCGCCGCCGCCAGCGACGACCACTTCGGCACCAACCCCGAGCGCGTGACCTGGGGCGATGCCGGCAGCCTGGGCTTCATCACAGAGCGCTTGAAGGAGATCACCGAGTTCCTCGGGGTTTGAACGACCTCACTCCGCGACGGCCCCGACCGGGTTCCGCCCGGCGGGGCTCCGGGTCGTAGGAGGGCG
>CAMCDA010000365.1 GCA_945873195.1 Asaia bogorensis | reverse complement strand
CCCTCGCCACGGACCCCCGCCCCCAGGGACCCAACCCATGAAACCCCGCCTCGTCTTCGCCGCCCTGATGCCCACCGACGTGGTTGAGCGTGCCCGCCGCGACTTCGACGCCATCATCGTCGAGAGCGCCAACGACATGACCGTCTCCGAGGTGGTGGAGGCCGCGCACCGCATCCAGGCCAGCGGCATCCTGTTCACCAACACCCTGCCGCTGACCGCCGAGGCCCTGGCACAACTGCCGCTCTCCGTCCGGGTCGGCGCCACGTCGTCCGTCGGCTATGACCATGTCGACGTCGCGGCCGCCAAGGCGCGCGGGATCATGATCACCAACACCCCCGGCGTGCTGGATGAATGCACCGCCGACCACGCCTTCATGATGCTGCTCAACGCCGCGAGGCGCGCCTATGAGTATGACCAGATCATGCGGAAGGGCTGGCGGTTCCGCATCGGCCAGGGCGACCTGTTGGGCGTGCGCGTGACCGGCAAGACGCTGGGCATCCTCGGCATGGGCCGGATCGGCCAGGCCATGGCGCAGCGGGCGCGCGGCTTCGACATGAAGATCGTCTACCACGCCCGCAACCGCCTGCCGCCGGAACGGGAGAAAGGCGCCACCTACTTCGCCGACTTCCACGCCATGCTGCCGCACTGCGATTTTCTGTCGCTGCACGCCCCGGCAACCCCCGCCACCGACAGGATCATCGATGCAAAGGCGCTATCGCTGCTGCCCAAGGGCGCCGTGCTGGTGAATGTCTCCCGCGGCGGGCTGGTGGATGAGGACGCGCTGTATGCCGCCCTCACCAACGGGCACCTGTTCGGCGCCGGCCTTGACGTCTTCCGGCAGGAGCCCGACTTCGACATGCGCTTTGCCGCCCTGGACAACGTCATCATGTCCCCGCATGTCGGCAGCGCATCACGCGAGACGCGGAATGCCATGGGCTACCGCGCGCTCGACAACATCGCCGCCGTCCTGGCCGGCAAAGGGGCGATCGACCCGCTCTGGACATGAATTTCGGCCTGGTCCTGACCGCGCCGCTCGCGGTCCAGATCCATCTGGCGACCGTGGTGCCGGCCTTCGTCCTCGGCACCTGGCTGATTCTCATGTCCACCAAGGGCGCCCGCCCGCACCGGATGATCGGCGCGACCTACATGGCGCTGATGACGATCACGGCGATCTCCTCGCTCTTTATCCATGAGATCAACGCCGGCGGCTTCAGCCTGGTCCACCTGTTCGTGCCCGCCACGCTGCTGGGCGTCGCGGCCGGCCTGTCCTCCGCCCGCCGAGGCGACATCCTCGCCCACAAGCGAGCCATGTTCGGGCTCTATATCGGCGGCCTGCTGATCGCCGGCGCCTTGACGTTTGCGCCCGGCCGCCTGATGCACCGTCTGTTCTTCGGCTGATCGGATCCATCCCCATGCGCATCGCCATCGGCGGCTTCCTGCACGAAAGCCACTCCTTCGCCCCGCGCCCGACCACCTACCGGGACTTCCGCGAACCGGGCGGCCTGCCGCCGCTGCAGATCGGCGACGCGCTGATCCCCGCGCTCCGCCCCTGCTCGATCGGCACCGCCGGCGCCATCGCGGTGGCCGAGGCCGCCGGAGTCGACCTTGTCCCCCTGGCCTGGACCTTCGCCAACCCCGCCGGCCCCGTGCAGGACGAAGCCTTCGAGCGCATCAGCGGCCTGATCTGCGGCCATCTCTCGATGGCGCTGGATGAGGGACCGCTGGACGGCGTCTACCTCGACCTGCACGGCGCCGCCGTCGTGGACAGTTTCCCCGATGCCGAAGGCGAACTGCTCCGCCGCGTCCGCGCCATCGTCGGACCCGACCTGCCGCTGACGATCAGTCTCGACCCGCACGCCAACGTGACCGCGGCGATGGTCCGCCTGTCCGACGCCGTCGCCCCTTATCGCACCTATCCCCATATCGACATGCGGGAGGCCGGGGCGCGTGCCATGCAACTCCTGCTGGACCGGATCGAGCGCGGCACCCCCTGGGCCCGCGCCTTCCGCCAACTCGATTTCTGGATCCCGCTCGGCAGCCAATGCACGATGATGCCGCCGATGTCCCCGGTGATGGACGCGCGCACCGAGATCGCGGCGCGGACGGGCTTGGCTGAACTCGCCTTCTGCTTCGGCTTTCCCTACGCCGACTTCGCCGATTGCGGCGCCGCCATCGCGGCCTTCGGTGACACCCAGGCGCAGGCGGACGAAGCCGCCGACGCGCTGCTGGCCGAACTGAACGGCCGCGAAGCCACCTTCGTCCAGCACACCATGCCGTCCGAACTGGCGGTGGCCGAGGCGATCCGCCTGGCCCCCACCAAGACCGGCCCGATCGTGCTCGCCGACACCCAGGACAACCCCGGCGGCGGCGGCCACGGCGACACGACGGAACTGCTGAGCGAACTGGTCCGCCAGGGCGCCAAGGGCGCGGTGGTCTGCCTGATCAACGATTCCGAGAGCGCCGCCGCTTGCCACACGGCCGGCGTCGGTTCCTTCGTCTCCCTGTCCCTGGGCGGCAAGTCCGACGGCATGCCCTTCGTGACCGCCGCGCGGGTGGAGAAACTGACGAACGGCGAATTCACCCTGACCGGCCCGATGGGCGCCGGCAATCCAGGGAACCTCGGGCCGACCGCCCTGATCGACATCGCTGGCGTGCGGGTGATCGTGACGACGCGGAAGATGCAGGCGCTGGATCAGGCGATCATTCGCCACGTCGGGATCGAGCCGTCGGAATGCCCGATCCTGGCGCTGAAATCCTCGGTGCATTTCCGCGCCGACTTCACCCCGATCGCCGGGGAGATCATCGTAGCCATCGCCCCCGGACCGGTGGTCGCCGATCCCGCGATCCTGAACTTCCGCCATGTCCGGGCCGACATCCGCCGTCGGCCCCGGCTTGAACGCAACGGCTGAGGCGGCGGTCGCCGGCCCTCGGCGCGTCTAGACCATGCTGATCTTGCCGGTGCCGACGTCGTAGACGGCGCCAACAACCTTCAACGCGCCACTGGTCACCTTGGGCCCCAGCAACGGCTGAGACGTGGAGAGGGTACGCATGGTGTGACGGACGTTCTCGGTGATCGACGCGGCCACCAGGTCCTTCGGATTGCCGGCCTCGGCAATTTTGACCGCCGGCACGATCTTGTCGATCAGCCCCGGCAGATGACCCGGCAGCTTGGCCCCGTCGCGATGTACCTTGATCGCCGCGTCCACCGCGCCGCAGCCCGAATGCCCCAGCACCACGAGCAGCGGAATCTCCAGCACCGCCGCACCGAATTCGAGGCTGGCGAGGTCGTATTCGTTCCCGACATTGCCGGCGACCCGGCAGACGAAAATATCACCCGGCCCCTGGTTGAAGATCAGTTCCGGCAGCACGCGTGAATCGGCGCAGGACAGGAACATCGCGATCGGCGTCTGGCCACCGGCCCGCGCCGCCCGTCCGGCGCCATAGCCGC
This sequence comes from Asaia bogorensis, assembly GCA_945873195.1. Taxonomy (GTDB): domain Bacteria; phylum Pseudomonadota; class Alphaproteobacteria; order Acetobacterales; family Acetobacteraceae; genus Rhodopila; species Rhodopila bogorensis_A. Next base: position 174 of record CAMCDA010000365.1, on the reverse strand, counting down.
TGACCGAGGCCTTGTTGGCCATATAGCCCATCCTATTCATCGCTCCATCGCGTGATCGATGGCCTGACCTGCGGACGCGGTATCGCGGTGCGCAATTCCATCGCTCATGCGGATCGTATCTGTTGGGCGTAAGGGTTGACGGGATCGGACTGGTTTTGAGGCACATCGCCCCCT
>CAMCDA010000364.1 GCA_945873195.1 Asaia bogorensis | reverse complement strand
TGAAATAGTCGAGAAAGACCGTGGCCTCGAAAATTCCTCCTTCCTCTTGTGCTGGCATGTCCATCGTGATCCCCAAACGCGAATCGAGGGACCGCATAGATTCAGCACGTCAGCCGTTTGTCACGTACTCCTTCACCCGATTGCCCTGGGGACCCGGAGACGAAGGATGGTGCGGTCATTGATCCCGTGCTCGACTGGAACAACCGCTCGGGCGAAGCCGACACGCGTTCGGCGGACCTGATCCTGCGGGCGGCGGAAGCCGAAGGGGTGACGATCCGATGGATCCTGGAAACCCACGCGCACGCCGACCACCTGACCGCCGCGCCCTATCTGAAGGCCCGGACGGGCGCGCCGGTCGCCATCGGTGAGCACATCCGGGATGTGCAACGCATCTTCCAGCCCGTGTTCAACGCGCGGGACCTGAAGCCGGACGGCGCCGATTTCGACCGTCTGCTCAAAGACCAGGAGCGGATCGCGTTCGGCCGCTTGGAGATCGAAGTGCTGCACGTGCCGGGCCATACGCCCGCCGATGTCGCCTATCGCATCGGGCGGAATGTATTCGTGGGCGATACGCTGTTCATGCCGGACTATGGCACGGCGCGGGCCGATTTTCCGGGCGGCGACGCGGCGATGCTGTACCGCTCCATCCAGCGCCTGTTCGCCCTGCCGCCGGATACAAGGCTGTGGATGTGCCACGACTACAAGGCACCCGGCCGCGACACCTACGCCTGGCAGACCACGGTCGCCGAACAAAGGGCCGGCAATGTGCAGGTCAAGGATGGGGTGACCGAGGCCGCGTTCGTGCATTTTCGCGCGACCCGGGATGCGGGGCTCGCCGCGCCGCTGTTGCTGTTGCCGTCCATCCAGGTGAACATTCGCGCCGGGCGCTTCCCCGCCGCGGAGGAGAACGGGGTCCGCTATCTGCGGATCCCGGTCAAGGCCAAGGATGGTTCGATCGAAGCGCTGGGCTGAGGAACACGGTCATGAGCGATACCACCCAGATCGTCTGCCCACATTGCGAGGGCCTCAATCGCCTGCCCACCGACAGGCTGGCGGACGGGCCGCGCTGCGGTCACTGCAAGACCCCGCTGTTCGCGGGAGAACCGGTCGCCGTATCCGCCGCTGGCTTCCGGCGCCAACTCGACCATAGCGGCGTGCCTCTGCTGGTGGATTTCTGGGCATCCTGGTGCGGCCCGTGTCGCACCATGGCACCGGAATTCGCCGCCGCCGCCAAGGTGCTGGAACCGCATGTGCGATTGCTGAAGCTTTCCACAGAGGACGCCCCGGAGATCGCCCAGATGCTGCATATCGTCAGCATCCCGACGCTCGCGCTGTTCATCAATGGGCAGGAGCGCGCGCGCCACAGTGGCGTCATGCGATCCCGCCAGATTGCCGAGTGGGTGCGGCCGGCGGCCTGACACCACCGACAGGACAACGGCGATGATGGCCATGCCGGGAACAGGTTGACCGGCGGGCCATGAGGCGCAAACTCCCCGACTGACCGTGGGAGGCGCGCATGACCAATCTGATCGAACTGCGTATCGACGACCGACGTCCCTTTGCCGGCGGGCAGATCTTCGCCGCCACGGGGGCGTATGAGCGTCTGTCGGGGCGCGCGCTGTTCGCCGTTGATCCGCTGACGGAGGCCAACCGGGACGTGGTGGATCTGGACAAGGCACCGCGCGATTCCCGCGGGCTGGTGCGGTTCGAGTCCGACTTCATGATCCTGAAGCCGCTGTATATGGCGCGGGGCAACCGGCGGGTCTTCTATGACTACGGCAATCGCGGCCATAAGCGCGCGTTGCAGTTCTTCAACGACGCGCCGCACAGCAACGATCCGAGCAGCCTTGCCCATGCCGGCAACGGGTTCTTCATGCGGCACGGCTACTCGGTCGTCTGGCTGGGGTGGGAGGGTGACATGCTGGCCGGCGATGGCCGCCTGGTGCTGGACCTGCCGGTTGCCACCGACAATGGAAGGCCGATCACCGGCCGGATGCGGGTGGAGTTCATTCCGGACTCACCTGGCATGGTGTGCAGCCCGCTGTCGGGACGCTTCGCCGCGCATTCCTACCCGACCGTGTCGCTGGACACGCGGGACGCCACGTTTACCCGCCGCCGCTACCCCTATGACACGCCCGAAACCATCCCGTCCGACCAATGGTCTTTCGCCGTGCTGCAGGCCGGCATGGGCGCCGAGACCAAGGTGCCGGAGCATGCCGTTGTTCCCTCCGATTGGCACATCTACTATCCGGCCGGGTTCCAGCCGGGCTGGATCTACGAACTGCACTACACGGCGAAGGACCCGAAGCCGATGGGCCTCGGGCATGTCGCGGTGCGGGATTATGTGAGCTTCCTGAAATACGACCAGTCGGATGCCAACCCGCTGCGTGGGCTGGAGAAAGCCTATGGCTGGGGCCGCTCCCAGACCGGGCGCTGCCTGCGCGATTTCGTCTATCGCGGCTACAACGCCGATGCCGCCGGCCGGCGCGTGTTCGATGGCGTGCTGCCGCATGTCGCCGGCGCGGGACGGAAATGGCTGAACCATCGCTTCGCCAACCCGATCGTGTCAGGCGGCCAACATTATGAGGATCATTTCAACATCGCCGACTCCTTCCCGTTCTCCTATGCGCTGTCGACGGATCACCTGACCGGGAAGGAAGATGCGATCCTGAAACGGCCGGACACCGATCCGCTGGTGTTCCATATCCAGAGCGCCACGGAATACTGGGTCCGCCGTGGCTCATTGGCGCATACCGACACGCAGGGCAACGACCTGCCCCAGCCCGAGACGGTGCGCGTCTATTGCTGGTCCAGTTCCCAGCACGGCGCCGATCCGCTGCTGAAGGCGCCGGCGAGCGGGATTGGCCAGCATTTCTCCAACAACGTGGCCACGTCGATGTTCTTCCGCGCCATGCTGGTGGCGATGGATGACTGGACGACGAAAGGCACCACGCCGCCCGACAGCCGCATCCCCACCCGCGCCGATGGCACGCTGGTCGGCTATGACGTTTGGCGCACGCAATATCCGTCCATCCCCGGAACAGCCGTCCCGGTGGAGGCCAATCCCCTGACCCTGCTGGATTTTGGCCCCGAGGCCGACAAAGGCATCCTGACCGAACCGCCCCGTGTTGCCGGCCGCAACGACCTGACCGGGCCGGGGCCGCGCTATACGGTGTTGGTGCCGTCCGTGGATGCCGACGGCAACGACATCCCCGGCGTCCGTGCTCCGATGGTGCAGGCGCCGCTGGGGACCTATACCGGCTGGAATCCCCGCGCGCGGGGCTATGGCCACGGAATGCAGTGGCGGTTTGAGGGGTCGTATATCCCCTTCCCCGAAACGCAATCCGAACGGGCCGCGACCGGTGATCCGCGGGCGTCGATCCTGGAACGTTATCCCGACAAGGCAGCGTACCAGGCCGCGATCGGGGCCGCGGCGCGCCAGTTGGTGGCGGAGCGGTTCATGCTGGAGGAAGACGTCGCCCGCTGCGAGGACGCCGCGGCCGATTGGGGCCGGCCGCGCCATTCGGTGCTGTCGCTGTAGTCAGGCGGACGGGTCCCGGACCGGCGCCCCCCGTCGTGGCCCGCGCAGGCGGGCCATCCACGACTTGCGCGATGTGGATACAGCCAGGGCGTCGATGGCGGCCCTTC
>CAMCDA010000363.1 GCA_945873195.1 Asaia bogorensis | reverse complement strand
TTGCACAACACCCCGGGGCGACTCGCGATCCGTGCGACGCCAGCGAAAAAACCGGTGAACACCATGCGATAGCCAGCCCGGATCTCCGATTTATGCCTCAGACTACCGGCCCGGCGACGCTGCCGGGATTTTGTTCGGGAATCCTGGGCTGGCGGCTCGCTTGCCGCCTTTTCCGTTCGGTGGTAGCGACCTTGGGATCGTCATAATAGCCCAGGGGATGCCAGATGTCCGAGGAACCCAATATTCCGTTATTGGATCACGACCTGGCCGATGACGAACTGGCCTGGATGAAGGCCGTCCACGCGGATTTCAGCAAGGCGCGCGCCGCCCATGCCGGCCCCAAGGGCACGTTCAATCCCAAGGAAACCCTGCGCGAAATCCTGGGCCGCCCGGAACATCTGCTGCCATTCCCCATGGACCTGACCGGCCCCGGCCCCTGGCGCAACGGCCGCAACCGCCACGACCGGTTTGTCGCCGCGGTGTTCCTGCCCAAGGTGGAACTGCACAAGCACGCGAAGAGCCGCACCGATCAGTTCCCGATGTATGTGGTCGGAGAGGCCGAGGGTTTCTCCCTGGACGGCAACGGCCAACCCTTTCTGACCCCGGTCACCGGCGGCGATCATTTCCACAACGCACCGGGCGAACCGCACGCCTTCCTGCCGAAGGTCGGCCAGCCGATCCCAGAGAACTGGGAAATCGCATTCATCGCGATCACGCCACGCAATCTGCGGGAAGACACGCAGCGTGTGTCCGACGAAGTGCGGGCCGCGTATAGAAGCGTGGTTGGCATGGATGCCCCGCTGGGCGTGTAACGATATCCGCGGCCCGTGGCGGTTCCCCCGCCGTGGCGCATGAGAGCCTTGGGGACTGAACGCCATGCAGACCTATGACTACATCGTTGTCGGCGCCGGATCGGCCGGCGCGGTCGTTGCCCACCGGCTGTCCGCCAATCCTGGCAACAAGGTGCTGCTGATTGAAGCCGGCCCGGCGAGCCATCCCTGGTCCCGCATCCCGATCGGCTTTGCCAAGCTGCTGACCAACCCCGCCGCGAACTGGCTGTACAGCTCGGAGCCCGAGGCCAATACCAATGGCCGCAAGCTGCCCGTGCCGCGCGGAAAGATCCTGGGCGGATCAAGCTCCATCAACGGCCTGGCCTTCGTGCGTGGGCAAGCGCAGGACTTCGATACCTGGGCGCAGATGGGCAACAAGGGCTGGAGCTATGACGACGTCCTGCCTTTGTTCAAGCGCATGGAAAGCTACGAGGCGGATGGCGACGACCGATTCCGGGGTCGCGAGGGACCTCTGCGCGTCACCAACCCCAAGCCCACGGGACCGTTGCTGACGACCATCATCAAGGCGGCCGAACAGGTCGGCATCCCGCACAACCCGGACTACAACGGTGCCAGCCAGGAAGGCATCGCCATGAGCCAGGCGACCATCGCGTCCCGCCGGCGCATGAGCACCGCGGCCTGCTACCTGGAACCCATCCGCGGCCGCCCGAATCTTCACATCGAAACCGACGCCCTGACCGAGGGCCTGATCCTGGACGGCAAGCGCTGCGTCGGCGTCCGGTACTCCGTGGCCGGCGTGACGCGGGAGGCTCGGTGCGGACGGGAGGTCGTGGTCAGCGCGGGCTCCATCAACTCCCCGCAATTGCTGGAATTGTCGGGCATCGGTCAGGCTGAACGGTTGCAGGCGCTGGGGATCGAGGTGCGCCACGCGCTGCCGGGCGTGGGGGAGAATCTGCGCGACCACTTCGCGCCTCGCACTCGCTGGGCGGTAGGCGCACGGGGTACCACCTTCAACGATCGCGGCCGTGGGCTGGGCCTGGTGAACCAGGCCTTCCGCTATGTCATAGGGCAGCCGAGCATGCTGGCGATGGTGGCGGCGCCGATGCGGGCGTTTGTGCGGTCGCGGGAGGGGTTGGAAGCGCCCGACCTGCTGCTCGGCTGGGTGCCAATGTTGACCGAACCGGGGCCGAAAGGACCGGTATTGTCGAAGCAGTCGGGCATGACCTGCTATGCCCATGTGATGCGGCCCGAGAGCAAGGGGCATATCCACATCACGTCCTCCGACCCGCGGCGCGCGCCGGCGATCAACTTCAATTTCCTGTCGTCTCCGGTTGATGCGGAACTGACCGTGAAGGCGGTGCGGATCGCGTGCTCAATCATGCGGTCGTCGGCAATGGCGCCGTTGCAGGTGACCGAGATCGCGCCCGGGACGAACCGGAACACGGATGACGAAATCCTGGATTGGGTGAAGGCGGCGGCGGAGACGACGTATCATCCGGTCGGGACTTGCAAGATGGGACAGGACCCGATGGCGGTGGTGGATGAGCGGCTGCGGGTGCACGGGATCGCGGGGCTGCGGATCGCCGATGCCTCCATCATGCCGACGCTGACCTCGGGGAACACGAACGCGCCGTCGATCATGATTGGGGAGAAGGTTTCCGATTTGGTGCTGGAGGATGCGAGGGGGTGAGCGCGGGCAGAGGACGGGTACTACGAGCAGGCCGTCCGCATTCCAAGAATTGTTCTCGGTAAAATTTCTTGATTGGTTGCCCACCTGTCGTCAACAACCAAGTCGTAGGAATTCAACTTGCAAAACGACTTTGATAAAATAGCGCTCAGGAGGGTCTGCCATAATTGCGTCGGAGATAAGTTTTTATGCGCAGAGATACAACAAAAAGGGCAACGCAGAAAATGCAAATATTGTGGAACTGTTGATCGGACCTATACGATTGGGGTGCTATCAGAGCGCGTTGAAGTAGCCTTCGATGAACACTATACTCGAACTTCTGACCAACCTGATGCGTATGAATCGATGATGATTTCCGATCGCGAGTCAGACTACAATTGGGAGCGAGCTGGCAGCCCTACGGTCATGGCGATTGAAGAAGCAACTCAAGTGGAATCGGAAATTGCCTCCGATATCCAGATTATACTCGAGGACAAATTCTCCAATCGCCACGCTGACGAAGCGGGAGAGGAAACCGAATTTGGCTCCGAGGTGCACTACGAGGCAAAAGGAGCAAACGATAGAGCGTGGCAGTCTGAGTGGAGGCGATTTGAACAATCTTTAAAAACAGAAGCACGCTTTTTTAGTCAATCCGCTGCACGCCATTTGGCTAAGGTTTTTGAAGGCATTGACAGGATGCAGACATGGAATGGAAAGAGCACTATTGTAAAAGTGGGACCAGAGCATACCATATCCACTATCTATCGTGCGCGTGTCTTCCAATCGTCAGGAGACCTTGAAAGGGCATTGGAGCGGCCGGACCTGCACCTGTGTGCTCCACCATCAAGCCTGTCCAAAGCCGGTCGCATGAATGCGCACGGCATTTCCGTATTCTATGGGGCAACCTCGTCAACTACTGCGCTGGCCGAGGTCCGCCCTCCAGTCGGAAGCCGAGTTATCATAGCATGCTTTCATATAGTCAGATTGCTGAACCTGCTCGATTTGAGTACCCTCAGAAGTATAATTTCCGACGGCAGTATATTTGATCCGGCCTCCCTCATGACTCCCCTCATTTTTGATTCCCGCATTACTATGTCCATGCAGGCCGCGACTCTCCTGGACACCGCTTTTTGTATCAGGCTGGGTTACGTGACTCGGGGTGTGACCCGGTCAGCTGGCCCAGCTTCCCGTTGCAGGTGGCG
>CAMCDA010000362.1 GCA_945873195.1 Asaia bogorensis | reverse complement strand
CTCGACCGCATCACTCACCACTGCGACATCCTGGAAACCGGGAACGACTCCTTCCGCTTCAAGCAGCGCAAAAAACAGCCGAAACCGGCCTGAATAACTGGAAACTTTTGGGCGCTGTTACCTGGAAACTATTCAACGCTGATTGACAGAGAAGTCGCTGGCGAGCGAATCCGCGACAAGGTCGCCGCCTCGCGCAAACGCGGCATGTGGATGGGTGGGTTCGTGCCGCTGGGCTACGACGTCCGCGACCGCAAGCTGGTGGTGAACGACGCCGAGTCGGACCTGGTGCGCGCGGTGTTCACCGGCTTTGTCGAGACCCGCTCCGGCACCGTGCTGCTGCGGCAGTTGCGGGAGGCAGGGGCGACCACCAAGCGAGGCAAGCCGTTCACCAAGACCGACATCTACCGGGTGCTGAACAACCGGGTGTATCGCGGAGAGGCCGTGCATAGGGGGACCGCCTATCCGGGTGAGCACACGGCTATCGTCAGCCCGGAACAGTGGGAGGCGGCGCATGCGGTGTTGCAGGTCAGCCCGCGGGTGCGGCGGAACCAGACGGTGGGCCAGACGCCTGCGCTGCTGCGGGGACTGATCTTCGGCTCCGACGGCCGAGCGATGTCGCCGACCCATGCGCGGGGCAAGCACGGCCAGATCTATAAGTATTACGTCAGCCAGTCGGTGCTGAAGGGCAGCGCGGCGGATGGACCGGAAGTCGCCCGGGTGCCAGCCGCCGAGATCGAGAACGCGGTGATCACGCAGGTGAGGGCGTTGGTGCGCCAGCCGGAGGTGATCGTCGGCACCTGGCAGGCCGCGCGCGCCGCGTCCCCGGACCTCACGGAGCACGCAGTCAGGGAGGCGTTGGACCAACTGGAGCCGCTCTGGGACGAACTGTTCCCAGTGGAGCAGGCCCGGATCATCCACCTGCTGGTGGATCGGGTGGAGATCGGCGCCAGCGGGGCGACGGTCCGGCTGCGGTTGGAGGGGCTGGCAAGCCTCGTGCGCGACTTTGGTTCCCGTGATCGCAAGGAGGCCGCATGACCGCGACCCCGCCGATGCTGACGGTGCACATCCCGCTGACGATCCGCCGGCGGGGTGGGCGGAAGGTGGTGATTGCGCCGGACGGGACGGAAGCCCCCGTCATCGCCGCCGCCCGGATCGACAGCACGCTGGTCAAGGCGCTGGCTCGGGCGTTCCGGTGGCGGCGCATGCTGGAAAGCGGGGTGGTTTCTGCCGTGGGCGAAATCGCGGTGCGTGAGAAGATCAACAAATCCTATGTGTCGCGGGTGCTGCGGCTGACGCTGCTGGCGCCGGAGATCGTGGAAACGATCCTGGACGGGCGGCAGGCGCCGGAGATGACGCTGCGGGGGTTAATGAGGCCGTTTCCGGTGGAGTGGACTAGACAGAAAGGCTGTTCGTGAAAAGGCAAATTCATCATATGCCATTGCATGGGTTCGGGCTTAGCTTACCAACGCACAGGGCTATCTCGTGTATACGGTAGTCCGGTCGCCAGCCGTCGCGGCGGCGCGGCGGCTGGCGGTGATAAACGCGTTTAGCCCCGCGGATAACGGTCGGGCATTCGACCACCACACGACTAATTCCATGGTTAGGTGTTGTGCAGGACCGCCTGCCTCGCCGAACGCCCTGGATCGGCAGCGCACTTGCGCTGGGGCCGCAGTCATCCTACGCCTTCGAGCGTGATGGCAGACATAATGGAAAAGCAGGTCAAGCCGGGCCAGCAAGGCAAGCGGGGGATGATGGACGTCGAGCATGGAAGACTTGGAAGACGAGGACCTGAACACGGAGCGACCGGTATCGGACAGGATACGCAACCGGCTGCAGCAGGCTGGCAAGCGATTTAACGCAAATGACAACATCGCCGGGTTCATCGAACCGGGCGAGCTCGAATTGCTGCTGGAAGAGGTCGCGACGAAAATGCGCGGCGTTCTGGAAAGCTTGGTGATCGACATTGAAAACGATCACAACACGCAGGACACCGCGCGCCGGGTCGCAAAAATGTACCTGAACGAGGTGTTTCAGGGCCGCTACCGGCCGGCCCCGCCGGTGACCGAGTTTCCCAACGTCACGAGCCTGAACGAGCTGATGATCGTGGGGCCGATGACCGTGCGCAGCGCGTGCAGCCACCATTTCTGCCCGATCATGGGCCGGGTGTGGGTCGGTCTGATGCCGAACCGAAACTCCAATCTGATTGGGCTTTCCAAATACGCCCGGCTGGCCGAATGGATCCTGTCGCGGCCGCAGATACAAGAGGAGGCGATTACGCAGATCGCCGAACTCCTTATGGATAAGGTCAAGCCCGACGGCCTCGCCGTGGTGATGGAAGCCGACCATTTCTGTATGCACTGGCGCGGGGTGAAGGACACCGGGTCGAAGATGACCAACAGCGTCATGCGCGGGTCGTTCCTGAAGGACCCCGCGTTGCGACGTGAATTCCTTTCGCTGATCTCCATGCAGAACTGAGGCCCAAATGCTGGTCAGTTGTCTTTACGCTAGCCGTGTCGCCATGCCGCTGCCGGCTCCCGTTCTTGACCAAATCCTGGCGCAGTCGCACCGCAACAACCCGCGCCGCGGCATCACCGGGCTGTTGTGCTTCACTAGCGACGTCTTCGTGCAGGTGCTGGAAGGCGGCCGCGACGAGGTGTGCGACCTGTACAACGCGATCGTTCGCGACGAACGGCACAGCCAGGTCCGGCTGCTGGCCTATGAGGAGATCACCGAACGGCGCTTCGGCAACTGGACCATGGGGCAGGTGGACGCCAACGCGGTGAATCCTTCGCTGCTTCTAAAACATTCCAAGACCGCTAGCCTCGACCCCTTCGCCATCACTGGTCAGGCGACAATGGCGCTGCTGATGGACCTTGTCGCCACGGGCACGATCACGCGACGGACCGGGGTCTGAACCAACCCTGCGCACATGATAACTGTGCGGGTGCCGTTGGCGGTTCGGAAGCCGCGGGGTGGTGCCACCCAGGATGGCGCGTATGCTCACGGGGCAGACGAACCCGCAGGTGCTCGCCTGGGCCAAGCATGAACTGGAGGGGTTTCGCTAACGAACCGGAAGACCGGAGGCCGGGATGATCCGTCGATCCCCCAGCCATCCCCCGGCATCATCCGACGCCGATGACTTCCAGGCGCTCCTCGGTCCAGAGGCGCCGCGCGAGGCCGCGCTGGATTTTACCGCTGGTGGTTTTTGGCAGGCTGGCGGGGCGGATGAAGACCACCGCCTCGACCGCGATGTCATGCGCCTTGGTGACGGCCTCGCGGACCACCCGTGCCAGGTCTTCCGCGTCCAGGCTCTGGCGCATCGTGCGTTCCACCTCCTGCACGATGATCAGCTTTTCACCGTGGCTGTCGCCCGTCACGGCGAACGCCGCGCCACAGTCACGCCGCAATGCCTCGTGACTGTCCTGCACGGTCCGCTCGATATCAGCCGGATAGTGGTTCATGCCCCGGATGATGATCAGGTCCTTGATCCGGCCGGTCAGGAATAGCTCCCCGGCCTCATCCACGAAGCCGAGGTCGCCGGTGCGAAGTGCGCGCTCGGTTGACGGCCCGTCGCCGCTGACCTGGAAGGTTTCGGCCGAAACCTCCGCGTTGCACCAGTATCCTTGTGCCACATGTGCGCCATGGACCCGGACCTCTCCGAT
>CAMCDA010000361.1 GCA_945873195.1 Asaia bogorensis | reverse complement strand
CTTCTTTCCCTTGATCTTCTTGCCGGCGTCATAGCCGGACGGATCGATCGAGGCCCCCCTTTTTCTGCCCCCTTCACGCTCTGACTGTCGATGATCGCCACGGTCGGGCTGACTTCTCGATCCGCTTTCTCCCGACATGCGACGTAGGGCGCATGATGGATGCGATCCAGCGTCCGGTCATCGGTCCAGCGACGAAAGTAGTCATTCACAGTGCTTTTTGGAGGCAGATCCTTGGGCAGGGCAGGCCATTGGCACCCTGTGCCGAGGCCTGGCCGCGCTGGATGCGAACAGCGGGACCGGTGGGGACCGGGCGTTCACGTTCATCGGCAACGCGGCGTTCTCGGCCGCGGGCCAGGTTCGGGCGGAGGTCATTGGCGGTGACACGATCGTATCTGGCAACGTGAACGCGGACCTTGGGGCGGACTTCGCGGTGCGGTTGACCGGGTCGCATACGCTGGGCGGGGCCAACTTCGTGCTTTGATCGGCATACGGGCGGGGTCGGCAGGCGCCAACCTCGCCCGTCACCGCGGCGCGTCGGGGGCGGAATCATATCCAGTTGATATAATGGAATAAACTGAATAGCGGGCGGCAGAGAACATTTGCTCCCGGTATCTCTCCCTCCGCCAGTTCCTCCCGATAGAGGTGTCTCTGCGGCACCGCCCTACACAGAAAAGCCCAATGGTTCCGTGGGTTTGCGGTGTGGGTTGTTGACCTACACTGGCGGAACGAACCAGGAAAACCGGTCTCCATACGGCAGTTGTCTCCGGACCTGTTGACTTGGACGATTTGGTCAACGGCTTTAGTCTATTGAAATAACGCCGTGTTTTCGGACACGCCCGGCCGGCAATTCGACGGTGCGGCCGTCTTGCGTGTGCCTCTTGCAATCTTCTCCAAGGTCAACGGCCTTCACATGTGACCCGCGGCATCCGTCCGCTGACGGAATGCTTCCCATAATCCACCCTGTGCCAACATCGTCGCCAGCATGGCCGCCCGGATCGCGTCCGAGTTCAGAGCCTGTCGGCTCATGGACTGGTGTACCGCCATCGTATCCATGATCGCGTTCATCAATTCATCCGGTAGCGCCGGGGAATGCACGAACTGTTCCTTAGTGTTCGCCGCAGCCTGATTTCGCAGGACATCCGATTCCATCATCTTCCGCTCAACCGCCTCCTGGAAGGACACCAAGTCGCCTTCCGTCAGGTCGTCCCCGAATAGGCCGCTCAGAGCAGCGATGATCTCCTCCAGCCGCTTCTTCTGCTTGTCCTGGACCGCCCCTGAACCGGCATCCGTCACCGGCTTCAGCTTGTCCGCCGCGTCCTCGGCCCCAAGGTTCAATTGCCGCTGTCCCAGGTCCCGCATCCGATGATGCGTCAGGCGTAACGCCGACAGGTCGACCCCATCCCGCTCCCGCCCATACTCCAACAGAGGCACCAGCAGCTTCGCGAACAAATACAGCTTTTCGTAATCCGTGTTCCCGTAGTCGAACATCTGGCCGAGGAACTCGTAGACCCGCGCATAGGTCCCCAGGTCGCCCTTGAACAGGACCAGCGCCGCCATCTCATCCTTGGCCGCCTGAAACGCTCGGCTGCCCTCCGGCTCCACCAGCGAAGCGGCCTTCGCGGCCTTGAACCGGGTCAACAACCGAAGGCTGACGGGCGTGATCGCCGCATCCAATTCCCCCTGAGTCGCCTTTGGCTTTACCGCGACCTTGGCAACCCGGTCCACCTCGAACCGATCGAAGAGCCCAGTCGCCTCCAGCTTCGCCCGCAGGTCCAGCACCAAGTTGGGATCGCTGACCGACGCCACCCAATCAGGCGCCGAAACCTTCGCCACGATCCGGTCCGTCCTCTCCACCGCCCGGAAACAAGGTTGGAATCTTCTCACGGCCCTCTCAACCACGCCGGCTTCACTCATCCTCGCTTTATCCGGATAACGCTGGACCCGCCGTACCTCCACGAGCGCCTTTCTTGCTCACGGTGGGACGCTTGGGAGTTACATTTTTTTGCAAGTGGAAGTTACATTTTTTTGCAAGATTTTACTTTTATCTGATACCGTATTCTTTACTGTCTTGCTATTAATCGGAATGAGCGTCAATAGATGCCGACAACAGGTTTCAAATATCAATGATCACAAAGACTTGGGGATCGACTGCCACGAACCTGCGCCGTCCCACCGATGGCCATTGGGATGCCGATGAGGCGCGTCTGACCCAGACGCATGAGGTGACCCCGGTCGACCTGGGGGTGCCGACGATCGCAGCGATCAGCACCGATCCCGGCTATACCGGCGGCGGGCTGTGGGGCATGTACGGCGATACGACGACGGTCGCGAACCCCTATGGCAGCCAGGCCGGAGAGGCCTGGGCGAACGGTTTCACCGGCTCGACCTCGACCATCGTCGGGGTCATCGACACCGGGATCGACTACACGCACCCCGACCTGTTCGCCAATGTCTGGCTGAACCAGCGGGAAATTCCCTATACGCTGCGGGTCAGCCTGTCCGACATCGACACCGACGGGCTGATCACCCTGCGCGACCTGAACGACGCCGCCAACGCGGACTGGGTGCGGGATGGCAACGCAAACGGTTTCATCGACGCGCGCGATCTGCTGACCGACAGCCGCTGGGAAAACGGGGTCGACGACAACGCGGATGGCTTCGTCGACGACCTGATCGGCTGGGATTTCGTCAACAACGACAACGATCCCTATGACGACAACGGCCACGGCACCCATGTCAGCGGCACGATCGGCGCGATGGGCAGCAACGGGATCGGCGTCGCCGGGGTCAACTGGTCGATCCAGATCGTCCCGCTGAAATTCCTCAGCTCCAGCGGATCGGGCACCCTGTCCAACGCGATCCGGGCGGTGGATTATTTCACCAACCTCGCCGCCCACGCCAGCGCGGGGGAAAACTACGTCGCGACCAACAATTCCTGGGGCGGCGGCGGCTATGTGCAGCAGTTGTCGGACGCGATCGTCCGCGCCGCCCGCCAGGACGTGCTGTTCATCGCGGCGGCGGGCAATTCCGCCAGCAACAACGACACGACCGCCAGCTATCCGGCGAACTACTCCACCACCGCGGCGGTGGGGTATGAGTCCGTGATCTCCGTCGCCTCCCTGACCAGCAGCGGCGGGCTTTCCAGCTTTTCCAACTACGGGCAGACGACGGTCGACCTGGCCGCGCCCGGGTCGTCAATCTATTCGACGATGCCCGGCGGCGGGTATGGGACGCTCAGCGGCACCTCGATGGCCACGCCGCACGTGACCGGGGCGGTGGCGCTCTACGCCTCCACGCACCAGAGCGCGACCGCCGCCGAAATCCGCGCCGCCTTGCTGGCCAGCGTCGCCCCCACGGCGTCCCTCGCGGGCAAGGTCGCGACCGGCGGGCGGCTGGATATCGGGCAATTGATGTCCACCGCGCCCGGCACGCCGGCGCCCGAGCCGCCGCCCCCGCCCGTCCCCACCGACCTGATCGCCGGCGACACCACGACGACGGAAAACCTGGCCGCCGGCGCCACCCGCGCCTCGGCCGTCGATTTCGCCGGGGACCAAGACTGGTACCGGGTCGACCTGACCGCCGGCAACACCTACCAGATCAACCTGGCCGCCAGCGCGGGATCGACGCTGGACGCCTATCTGCGCGTGCTCGACGCCGCCGGGAA
>CAMCDA010000360.1 GCA_945873195.1 Asaia bogorensis | reverse complement strand
GTGAAACGGCTGATCGAGGCCGGGGGAACGTCCCAGTCCCGCCCGGCCATCTCCAACGCCGCCAGCACGGCCTTGCTGGGATCGCCTCGGGTGGTGGGGATCTTGGCGATGCGGGTGCTGCCATCGGACAGGCGGCAGACGACATCGGTGAAGGTGCCGCCGATGTCGATGCCGATCTCGGCGGTCATCGGGCGGCCGCCTGTCCGGCGATGCGTCCGAAGATCATGGCCTTGCCGAGGGCGGAACCGGTCATGTAGGCGGCACCGTGGAAGCCGGAAACCATTTCGCCGGCGGCGCGGAGGCCCTGGATCGGTTCGCCGAACACATCCAGTACCTGCATGAAGGGATCGACGGTGACGCCGCAATAGGTGCCGTACAGCGCGGCGGTCGAGGCATGGGCGTAGAACGGGGCGGTTTCAATCGGAACCAGCGCGCCGTGGTTATGGACCAGATGGCGGCGGTGGAAATCCGGATCGCCGCCGGCGCGCACATTGGCGTTGTAGCGGACGACACTGTCCTTGAGGGTCTTGGCGTCCAGGCCGGTCTTCACGGCGAGTTCGTCCAGCGTATTGGCCTCGATCAGCATGCCGTCGGCGTGGCGGTGGCGGACGTCGAAGATCGACACCTCCTCCTCGTGCGAATCATAGATGGGCTGGTCGAAAATCTGCCAGGTGTGGTCGCCGTCCTGTTCCAGGGACGCGGTGCCGAGAAGCTTGTAGGAGAGGGATTCGTCGACGAAGCGGCGGGCCTGGAGGTTGACCGCGATCGCGCCCTTGTAGACGGCCAGCAGGCTGTGGCGGCAGGTGTGGTTCGTCGGGTGCTTGCCGAAGGTGCCCTGGATATACGCGACGTCACGCACGCCGGCACCCATCTGCCAGGCCATCAGCAGGCCGTCGCCGGTATTGCCTTCCCCGCCCGAGACCCAGGCCTTGGCCTGCTTCGGCACGAAGGTCTTCAGGAGTTCGGCGTTGCGGGTGAAACCACCGGCGGTCAGCACGACCTGTCGGCGTGCCGTGACATCCGTGGTGCGGCCATCCTGTTCGATCCGGATGCCGGTGACGCGGTTGCCGTCGCGCAGCAGGCGTTTGGCCGAGGCACCGGTCACGAATTCAATATTCGCGTGGCGGCTGGCGTGGCCTGCCATGACGTTGATCATGGCGTCGGGATCGACGACGTGGCAGCGCGGCACCGACTGGCCGGAGGACGCATCGGGGCGGGGGGAGAACTGGACGCCGAGGCCGCTCAGCCATTGGTAGGTCGCGAGCTGGTTGTCGGTATAGGCACGGACGATGGCGGGATCGTTCTCGTGCCGGCCGACTTCCATCAGGTCCTGGAACAGAAGTTCGCTGGAGTCCTCGATGCCGTGGGCCTGCTGGATGTTGGTGCCGGCGAAGGCGAGCAGGCCGCCGCAGATGCGCGACGATCCACCGGGGGATGGCATCTTTTCCAACAACAGGACCCGGGCGCCGGCATCGGCCGCGGTCAAGGCGGCGGCGAGGCCGGCCGCACCGGCGCCGACCACGATGATGTCTGTTTCGGTGTTCATTCTTGTCCTTTGTGGCCGGCGGGGGGTCGGGTCATCGTGGGTGCGGGGGTTGGTCCCCGGCACAAGGCCGGGGATGACAGTGGTGGGAGCGCGGGGATGACGATGGCGTCAGGTCAGAACTTCAACCGATCCACCCCGTAGAACGCGCCCACCTGGTCCACCCGTTCCTGGCTGGGGACGGAGTTGAACCAGCCGTGGCGGCTGTGGCGGATGCCGGTGGCGCGGTACAGGTCGACCATCAGTTCGGCCATCTTCATCGTACTGCCCAGGCCATCGATGATCGGCACGTCATCGACACGATTGATGCCGTTCCGGGCCATCAACAGGTTCAGCGGCACCTCGCCCGGAATGATCACGTCGGCGCCGGTTTCCTTGATGACGCGGCGGGCGACCTCCTGGAACTTCTCGATCAGCGGACCGGGGTTCTCGTAGGCCGGCAACACATCGGCGAATTTCAGGCCGGAGGCAACGACGCCGGCGCAACGATCGGTCAGGCCATAGTTCCGCACCTGCTCCTGATACAGCGGAATCATCCGGTCGATGAACAGGATGATCGCGAAACGCTGCCCGAACATCGTTGCCAGATGACAGCAGGTTTCGCCCATGCCGATCACGGGGATGTCGATCAGCGACCTCGCTTCCCGCAGCATCGGGTTCGGCAGGGTACACATCGCGAAGGCATCGAATTTCTGCGCCTCGGCGGCGCGTCCCGCGGCGATCCACTGGTTGCCGTGAATCCAGAAGGTGTAGCCGTAGCCGATATCATCGCCAGGGTAGTTGGAGGGGTACGTCCCCTCCGCCTGGCCATGGAACACGACCTCGGTATCCGGACGCAGCACCTTGGACAGGTGGGCACGCATCGCGTCCTCATAGCCCGGCAGGTCGCCCAGGACGGTGAAGCTTTGGTGCCAGAGTTTCATCGGCATGGGTCAGGCCGCCTTCACGATGGCGCTGTCGGCTTCCATCGGCAACGGCCCGGTGTTGCGCGATGTCACCCAGTCCGGCCGCGATTGCGGTCCGAAGGCCGGCGCGTTGGCCGAGGCGTTACACGAGATATAGATGTGCCAGCGATCCTCAGCCGAGAGATTGTGGCCCGAGGCATGCAGCACGTTGCAATGGAACAGCACCGCCGTCCCCGCCTTGCCGGTGACCGGCACGACCGGGGGGGAGGCGCGCAGAACCCCGATCATCTTCTCCTTCGGGATCGTCCAGAGCTTGTAGCCGGTCGACGTATCCATCACCGATTCCAGCAGCCCCAGGCGATGCGTGCCGGGCAGCATGTAAAGCCCGCCGCTGAACTCGGTCGTGTCGTTCAGCATGACGTTGAAAGTTGCCATGTTGGGGGTGGGGCAGTCGTCCTTGCTCCAGGAATTGTAGTCCTGGTGCCACATCCAATGCGTGCCCTCGATCGCGGGCTTGGCGTTGATCTTGGTGTGGTAGACGTAGATTTCCTCGGTCCCGAGGACCTGGCGCACCGGCCGCTGCACCCGCGGGGTGCGGACCAAGGCGCGGAAGGGGGCGGAGGCTGTGACGCCATCATCCTCATGCACGCGGAACAGGGCCTTCACGCCGCCGGTGTGCTCTCGGACGACCTCTTCCGCCTGGATCTTCGACAGGCGTTCGACTTCCTGGCGCATGACCGCGACCTCGGCGGCCGAGAACAGGTCGGGGAACACAAGGAAGCCCTCGCGTTCGAATTGGGCGCGCTGCGCGGCGGTCAGTTCCATGGTGCTTCTTCCCATCAAGGCGATGGGCACGATGGTTGGCGCACAAGGGGGTTTCAGGCAAGCGCTAAGCCGGCTGCGGACGCCATTTCACGCCCCGCGCGGGGGCGGCCATCAACCAGTTCTTCATATATCGGCCGTAAAACAGGAAGACCGGCGGGAATACCCCCGCCGGTCAACCAAAGGGAGTATGAGATGCTGCAGTCTCTCATGTTCCTGCCGCTGACTATCGTGATCATTGAGGTAAAAATCAAGATCATCCGGAAGCCAGGATTCCCGAACAAAATCCCGGCAGCGTCGCCGGGCCGGTAGTCTGAGGCATAAATCGGAGATCCGGGCTGGCTATCGCATGGTGTTCACCGGTTTTTTCGCTGGCGTCGCACGGATCGCGAGTCGCCCCGGGGTGTTGTGCAA
>CAMCDA010000359.1 GCA_945873195.1 Asaia bogorensis | reverse complement strand
ACCGAATAGTTCAATCAGAAGAGCTTCAAGATCCGGACGGCTCAGCGCGGAAAGGGCGGGCGGCGGCGGCACATGATGCAGAGAGTCCACGACGCCGAATCGGTGCAAGAGAAAAATGCGGCGGTGCCCGTGGTTTTGCCCCTATTACTTTCTCATGCGGTAAGCGGTTGAGTTACCCCCATTTATCAACAGCCTGTGGATAACGATATCCACAGGCTGTTGCCAAAATCATTTTACGGAATGAAATCTGATATCGGCCATTGAAGCGTTCCGACATGCACCCTGGGGGATGGTTGTGCACGGGCGCCGCCAAAAAAAAACGGGCGCCCGCGATGGCGAACGCCCGTTCCTGAAACGCGGTGGGTGGAATCAGGCGCGCTTCGCCACGGGGACGTAGGCGCGTTCGCCGGCACCGGTGTAGATCTGGCGCGGACGGCCGATACGCTGCTGCGGGTCCTCGATCAGTTCCTGCCACTGGCTGATCCAGCCGACAGTCCGCGACACCGCGAACAGGGCGGTGAACATGGAGGTCGGGAAGCCCATCGCCTTCAGGATGATGCCCGAATAGAAATCGACGTTCGGATACAGCTTCCGCTCGACGAAGTACGGGTCGCTCAGGGCGATCTTTTCCAGTTCCATCGCCAGGTCGAGCAGCGGGTCGCCCTTGATACCGAGTTCGCGCAGCACGTCGTGGCAGGCCTTCTGGATGATCTTCGCGCGCGGGTCGTAGTTCTTATAGACCCGGTGGCCGAAGCCCATCAGCTTGGCGTGGTTGTTCTTGTCCTTCACCTCGGACAGGAACTCCGGAATGTTATCGACGTGGCCGATTTCGGTCAGCATGGTCAACACGGCTTCGTTCGCGCCGCCATGCGACGGGCCCCACAGGCTGGCGATGCCGGCCGCGATGCAGGCGAAGGGGTTGGCGCCGGTCGAGCCCGCCAGGCGGACGGTGGAGGTCGAGGCGTTCTGCTCATGATCCGCGTGCAGGATCATGATCAGGTCCATGGCCTTCGACAGGATCGGATTGATCTTGTACTCCTCGGTCGGGACGCCGTAGACCATGTAGAGGAAGTTCTCGGCATAGGTCAGGTCGTTCCGCGGATACATGAACGGCTGGCCGATCGAGTACTTATAGGCCCAGGCGGCGATCGTGGGCAGCTTCGCGACCAGGCGGAACGCGCTGATGCGGCGGCTTTCCGGATCATTGATGTCCAGGCTGTCGTGGTAGAACGCCGACAACGCGCCCACGACGCCGCACATGACCGCCATCGGATGGGCGTCGCGGCGAAAGCCGTTATAGAAGCTGCGAATCTGCTCGTGCAGCATCGTGTGCCGCATGACGCCGAGGTCGAACTCCTTGCCCTGCTCCGCCGTTGGCAGTTCGCCGTTCAGCAGCAGGTAGCAGACTTCGAGGAAGTTGGAGTTCTCGGCGAGCTGCTCGATCGGGTAGCCCCGATACATGAGGACGCCTTCGTCACCATCGATATAGGTGATCTTGCTTTCGCAGGATGCCGTGGCGCCGTAGCCGGGGTCATAGGTGAACAGACCCAGGTCATTGTAAATCTTGCGGATATCGAAGACGTCCGCGCCCGCGGTGCCCGACATCAACGGGATGGTGGTCTTCTTGTTGGTCCCGTCAAGCGTGATCGTGACGGTCCTAGGCGTGGTGGCGCTCATGCGCGTGTCCTTATGCTTGTGACGGGCGGACGCCGCCGTGACGTGTTGAACCGCCGCGACGTGGTTCGGCTTGGGGCGAAATTATGGCGCCACGCGCGCGGACGCAACCTTCGCGGTTGCGAGAGGAAAGATGGGGCTCCGCCAAGGGCCCCGCCAAGGGGCTTTGCCCCTTGGAACCCCACCAAGGGCCGAGCCCTTGGAACCGGCATCCCCCCAACCAATGGTTTCCAAAGGGCTGTGCCCTTTGGCAGGGTCCAGGGACAGCGTCCCTGGCGGGGTATGGGGCAGCGCCCCACTTCTTCCCTTGCCACATCCTCCGCCCCCGTGCATGGCACCCAAGCTGATGGCAGGAGAGTTCGGCATGACTGCCCCCCCCACCCTGGGAATCCTCGCCGGTGGCGGCCCGATCCCAGGCCAGGTCGCCGCCGCGGCCCGCGCCGCCGGCCGCGACGTCTTCATCGTCGGGCTGGAGGGATTCGCCGAACCCGCCGTCATCGCGCCCTACAAGCATCAGGTCATTCGCATCGGCGCGGTCAGTCGCATCCTCGCGGCCTTGCGCGCGCATGGGTGCCAGGACCTGGTGATGATCGGGGCTGTGCGCCGTCCCTCGATCTTCGACCTGCGCCCGGATGCCGAGGGCGCGCGCCTGCTCGCCCGTGCCGGCCGCATGGCGATCGCCGGCGATGACGGCTTGCTGGCCGCGGTTGTCCGCGTGCTGGGGGAAAACGGGTTCCGCGTCATCGGCGCCCACGAAATCCTGCGGGAGGCGCTGGGCCCCCGCGGCGTCCTGACCCGCGCGTCGCCTGATGGCCAGGCGATGGCGGATATCGAGCGCGGCGTCGCCGTCGTGCGCGCCTTGGGCCAGGTCGACGTCGGGCAGTGCTGCGTCGTGCAGCAGGGATTCGTGCTGGCGGTGGAAGCGGTGGAGGGCACGGATGCCATGCTGTCCCGCTGCGGCGACCTGGCGCGCAGTGGGCCGGGCGGCGTGCTGGTCAAGCTGGTGAAGCCGAAACAGGAGCGGCGGGCCGATCTGCCGACCATCGGGCCGATCACGATCCAGGGCGCCATCGCGGCCGGGCTGAGGGGGGTTGCGTTCGAGGCGGAAGGCACCATCCTGGCGGAGAAGGACGCTTGTATCGCCGCGGCTGACGCGGCGGGGCTGTTTCTGTTGGGTCTCGATCCCGAGACCGTCCATGGGGAGAAATAAGGATGGCGCGGTTCCTGCACACCATGCTTCGGGTCGGTAACCTGGAGCGGAGCATCAACTTCTACACCAAGGCGTTTGGCATGCATGAACTGCGCCGCCGCGACGTTCCGGATGGGAAATACACCCTGGCCTTCGTCGGCTACGGCGATGAGGAAAGCAACACCGCGATTGAGCTGACCTACAACTATGGCGTTGAGAAATACGAACCCGGTACAGCGTTCGGTCACCTCGCGGTGGGCGTGCCCGACGTCGCCAGCGCCTGTGATCTTGCGGTCGAGGCTGGTGGTGTGATCACCCGTCCGGCCGGCCCGGTGAAGTTCGGCACGACGATCATCGCGTTTGTACGTGATCCGGACGGTTATCTTATCGAACTGATCGAGCGGAAGTAGCGGTTCTGGGGGCCGAGCATGGATGGGATCGGCCCCCATGCGTTTGGTCTCGTCGTATTCCCATCGACTTCGGATCGACTGAATTCATTCGACCTTCCGCTGTATTCCTGAAGCGGTTCACGCGTATTGATTTTCGTCGGGCGCAAGTGTAACCCGAACGACTGTTTCGTCTTTCCGCAAGTGGATTTCACAATCCGGCTTCGGCACATTTGGGGCGTGATGGAGAAATACGACATCATTAACGGCTTGGCGCGCGAGTTCGGCTTCCGGCGTTATCTGGAGATTTGTACCCCTACCACGGGCCGGAAATATCAGTTCATCGACACGGCCTTGTTCGACGTCAGCGACCGGCTGATGTACCGCTGCTCCGATGATTTCACGGATGGGGCTGACATCACCTTCCGCGATCCAGCCG
>CAMCDA010000358.1 GCA_945873195.1 Asaia bogorensis | reverse complement strand
ACCGCGGCCCCACCCGCCGCCAGCAGAGGTTCAGGCCGGGGCAGGAAAACGGCACTTCAGCCGAACAGGAAAACATTGCGATGGCGGAAGGCAGGGCGGACAACTCACCCGCTTCAAACGGCGGACATCTTTACGCGTCACCGACAGAGGCGGGCCCGCGCCGGTCAGTCGCGGCGGCGGGCGGCCCACAGCGCGCGCGCCATGGCCAGGCAGGCGCTCGGGCTGGTTTCCTTGCCCGTGACACGCAGGGCAATGGCCGTGGTGGCGATGATCGTGGCCTCCGCCATGGGGTCCGAGCGTTCCCCCAGCCAGACCGCACGCAGGTCATCCGGGGTCTGGCCTTCGGGCTTGCCGGCGGTGTCGAGGGCGGGCCAGGTTTCTTCGGCGCCCTTGACGTGGAGAACCAGCGGTTTCGCGCCGCTCCACTCGGCTTCCCCGCCGCCGCCCTTCAGGATGCCGACGTCACGGCCCATCAAGGCGGCGACGTCCTGGTGCAGCCTGATGTAATTCGGATGGAAAACCCCGTCGATCGAGGTCCGTGCCGCGGCCGGATCAAGCAGCCGGCAGGCCGTGTTCATGGGGGATCGCAGGCCCAGAACGCCGCGCAAGGCCAGCAAGGCCGAGAGTTCCGGCGCCAGGGTCTCGATCGGCAGGAACGCAAACCCGGTCGATGCCAGCAGCGTCTCGGCATCGCCAGGGCCGGTGGCGGGTGTCAGGCCAAAGCGATGAAGGGTGGCGGCGAGGGCACGCCGGCCGGGACCAGCCAATGGTCCATGCATGACAATACGAACCCCGGAGCGGGCCAGCAGCAGGGCCGCCAGCAAATACCACGGCCCCCCCCGCGTCTTCCCATCCGCATAGCTCGGCCAATCGAGATCAACGGGTTGGGCGAACCGCCACGGCAGCCCCGCATGCAGCCGGGTCGCGTCCAGGAAGCCGGCGATCTCGCCGGCGGATTCACCCCGGTATCGCAACAGCATCAGCAAGGCGCCGATCTGCTCGGGCGTGGCTTCCCCTCGCAGCATCATGCCCATGGCATGCGCCGCCTCGGCACGGGTCAGGGACCGCGCCCGCCCGGGGCCACGTCCGACGGTGCGGACAAAGGGCGCGAAGTCATGCGTATCGGTCGGGGAAGGTTCTGGGATCATGAGGGCCGCCTGTCGGTCCAGACTTGCCGGTCCCACCAGGGGACGCAACCGATATCAGATGCCTGGTCTCGCGTGGCCGTCGCGTCCGATCAGGGCCAAGCCCTCGGCCACGGACACGAACTCCCCGCCGCCGGTGACACGATCCTTCCCGAACCGAGACAGGAACACGTTCCGGACAGCCGGCACCAGCGATGTGCCGCCGGTCAGGAACACACGGTCGATCGCGTCCTCCCGCAGTCCGGCTTCCGCCAGCGCGGCATCGACCGTTGCCCCGATCTGCGCGATGTCAGGCGCGATCCAGGCTTCGAAGTCGCGCCGGTCTATCGTTTCATCGATCACGAAATCGGCGTGGGAGAAGCGCAGCGTGGCCGTGTCGGCACGAGAGAGTTCGGCCTTCACGCCCGACACGGCGCGATACAGCGCATAGCCCAGTTCGTCCTGGATCAGTCGCAGCAGGGCGCGCAGCCGCTCCGGATAACGGGCGGCACGGGCCACCGCCTCGATATCGCGCAAGGTCTTTGGCGCGCGCATCAGCGACAGCCGGTGCCAGCGGGCGAAGTTTGAATAGTACTCAGGCGGAACGGGCAGGTCGGTGCCGAACACCCGATAGGTGCTGCCCTTGCCCAGCCGGGGGGAGACGACGTGGTCGATGATCCGATAGTCGAACGTGTCCCCCGCGATGCCGATCCCCGCATGGCCGAGCGCGGAGACGGCACGATTGCCGCCGGGTTCGAAGCGAAGAACGGAGAAGTCGCTCGTGCCGCCGCCGAAATCGCCGACCAGCACGGTGGCGGGTTCGACCAGGCCGCGCACGAACCGATAGCCGGCCGCCTCGGGTTCCAGCGCCGTCCGCACATCGGTCCAGCCCGCGGCGGCGTAGCCCCCGCGCAGGCGTGTTTCCCCCAATTCGTCGTCCGGCAGGTCCCCGGCGAAGCGCACGGGCCGGCCGGCGACGAGGATCGTGTCCGATGGATGCGCGCCCCGATCGGGGAGGATACCCCGCAGGAACAGGCCGATCAGGTCTTCCAACGAGAAGGTCCGGCTGAACACGCGGGTTTCCCGGAAGCTGCGCTGGGCGAGGTAGCTTTTCAGGGACATCATCAACCGGCTTTCCAGCGGATCATCGAGATAGGCCTCGATCGCCGCCGCACCGACCGCGTGACACATCACGACCCGGTCCTTCGCGCCGTCATTCCAGAAGCACAGCACCGAACGGATCACGTCGAGCTCCGCCGCGCCGATCGGGTAGCGGGCCGAATGCACCGCTCCGTCGGGACCCAGCATCGACACGACGCTGTTGGTCGTGCCGAAATCGACGCCGATGACTGTCATGGGGCTTGCCAGATCCAGAGGGGGCCATGGAGGCGACGGTGCCTCCGCGCGGGGCGTGACATGCGCGCTGGGCCGGGCGCAAGTCCCCCCGTCGATCCGTGCGATGTGGGAACCGTCCCTCGCTTCATTGCGGTTCCGTTGCGCCGGCAGGGACCGGCGGATATCAAAAACATCGAGTGCATAAATGCTTGCGGCACTGTTGGGAAAGCGACATGCTGCTTTGCAACAAACCTGGGAGATCATCATGAAACGACGGTCACTCCTTCACGGCGCCGCCGCGGGTCTCGCGGCGACGGCACTGCCGCGTTTCGCGATCGCGCAACCGGCCAATTCACGTGTGCTGCGCTTTGTGCCCCAGTCCAACCTGACGGTGCTCGACCCGATCCTCACCACGGCGGCGGTGACCAGCAATCACGCCTGGATGGTGTGGGACACGCTGTTCGCCATGAACACGGCGCAGCAACCGCAACCGCAGATGGCGGACGGCTTTACCGTCTCGGATGATGGTCGCACCTATTTCATCAAGCTTCGTGAAGGGCTGAAGTTCCACGACGGGGAACCCGTGCTGGCCAAGGACTGCGCCGCGAGCCTGGCGCGCTGGTCCGCGCGTGATACGTTTGGCCAGACGGTTGCCAAGATCGTGGATAGCTGGGGCACCGCGGATGATCGCACGATCAAGGTGACCTTGAAGAAGCCGTTCCCGTTGCTGATCACAGCCATGGCAAAGGCCGACGCGCAGATCCCCTTCATGATGCCGGAGCGCATCGCGAAGACCGATCCGTTCAAGACCATCACGGAGATCGTCGGCTCGGGACCGTATCGGTTTCTCAAGGACGAATACAACTCCGGCAGTAGCGCCGCCTGGGCCAAGAACCCCAACTATGTGCCGCGGCAGGAGCCGGCGGATTGGACATCGGGCGGGAAAGTCGCGCATTTCGAGCGGATCGAGTGGAAGATCATCCCCGATGCGGCGACCGCGGCCGCGGCCCTGCAATCCGGTGAGATCGACTGGTATGAGCAGGCGCAGGCCGATTTGGTCCCGTTGCTGAAGCGGAACCGTGACATCGTGCTCGCCCCGTCGAACCCTCAGGGGTACTACGGTGGTTTGCGGTTCAACCACCTGCATGCGCCGTTCAATGACGTCAAACTGCGCCGAGCGGTTCTGATGGCGGTGAACCAGGAAGATTATATGCGTGCGATCACCGGCAATGATCCGGAG
>CAMCDA010000357.1 GCA_945873195.1 Asaia bogorensis | reverse complement strand
CAGGCGCTCGCCGCGTGCCGGAACACGGCGCTGACGTTGCTGCGCCGGATGGGACTGCGGATCGTCGAGGGCTTCGAGCACTTCGCCGAACACCGGGTCCAGGCCATCGCCGCCGTCATGCAGCCGAGAACCGAATGACCCTGGGTGGGTTGCCGTTCGTTGCGCCGGGTGTGAAGCTGTGTCGGCGAAGATATGAGACATTGGAATCACGAGATGCCCGCGGCGGTTGCACTTCCCGAGGATTATCCGATCATCCTGTCCGTGGTTGGCCAGTCGCTTGAGACGCCCGGCATCCTTCGTACAGTGAAGGACCTTATGCGAGGGTTGCACGAGGCATGCCATGGTGCCCTGCGTGTCATGACCGCTACGAATACACCAACGAGCGAGTTGGCAATCCGCCTGGCCCGCGAACTAAAAATCCCCTTCATCGTGGTCGTGGAAGCCGGGATGCTCGGAGATCCCTCTGATCCCTCGCAGGTCGATGCGCTCCAAGTTGTTCCCTTCATGCGCCCTGCGGCGTCTTCGATCCCATTCGATCCAAAGGCAGGCGAGGGAGCGTTACGCGACATCCTGCTCCAGAGTGCCCACATCATCCTGAGCATCGGCCCCGACGGCCCAAGTGAACGGGATGCTTCGGCCATCTTCCATAAATCATTGGGCAGCCCGCTTGCCCCCATGATGGCGACGAGCCCACGTCAGGCTTCCATGACGCTGAGGGTCGAGGCCGGACTTGATAGCGGCACGACCGTACCCTGGCTGCAAATCATCGGAGAGGACCTCGATCCTGACTGCACGGACGCAGTCAGCGCATGCGTAATGCTTGATCTCCGCAAACCGACGAGCGTGGTTTACCTGACTGATGTCAGGAAGCCGTTCGGCAGTTTACCGGAGGATACCAAAACCGCGCTTCAGGCGATCCGAGGTCTGAACGCTGCCTTGCGGTCCTTGACACTGCTCGACCAGAGGAATTTCTGGGACCAATACGGATACCTGTCCGCAAAGGGCGTTCCCGATCCCGCCGGTCATGCGAGAACACTCCTGACGTATCTTCGGTGTGTGCAATCCGGCGTCGACGCGGTCGCTCGGGGATACCAGCGTTGGCTTCTTGGCGTTGGCGTTCCGGCCGTAAACTTTGCTGATTGGTATCGGCAGGCGAAGGGAAACTGGATGAACGGCGGGTGGTTCCTGTCCGTTAATACACTGCTGATATTCTGCCTTTTGGTACCGTCCATTGTCTTATTATTCGAGATATACGCGCATACGCCGCATTTTCTGCACATGGAGGAATATAAACACTATCTGCTTCTTGCGTACATAGTGCTGTTCGGCGTCGGTTACGGTACTTACGTACTTGTAGTAAGAAAACAACAGTGGCAGAACCAATTCCAGGACTATCGGGTCCTGGCGGAGGCCCTGCGCGTCCAGGTATTCTGGTGTCTCGCGAACATGCCTTACCACGTCGGTGACCACTATCTGTACAAGCATAGAGCGGAACTCGGATGGATCAGATACGCGCTCCGAGGCTTGGTGCCCTGGTCAACGGGCCTCGTCAATCTCCTCGGGAAGCCCCACAGGGACCTGGTCAAACAAGGGTGGATCATTGACCAGAGAGACTACTATGCGCGGGCGGCTCGCCGGAACCATGTATCGGCGGCAAGGTCTCGAAAGTGGGCCTACCGCGCGCTGAAGGTCGGGTTTGGAACAGCCGTGATCCTGCTGTGTGCGGAACTGGCCGCGCGGGGCGAACTGCCCTGGGTCGGAGTTGTGGATCACGCGCGGGTCAACGCTTGGATCGGTTGCAAGTGGCTTACCAAGGATATCGTCAAGGATCTTCATCACGTGGCTGTGATCGTCATGGGGGCGATGCCCGCCATCGCCGCGTTCTTCGGTCTGTCCAGCGAGATCAGGGCGTATGAAGGGCATGCCCAAGGTTATGACATGATGCACGGGATATTCAGCCGAGCCCTGGCCGTTGAGAGGATCACGGCGGGTGACGATGAGGCATTTCGCCACCTGGTGTTTGAATTGGGCAAGGAAGCACTGAACGAGACAGCGGGCTGGCTGATGGATCACCGCCACCGTCCCATTGAAAACCGGGTCGGGTAATGCCCAAGTTCAGGCTTGGTTGAAGGATCAACGGACATGGTGCGCACCGGTCAAGACAGCGAATGGAATGACGGCATCGCCGCGACGATGGCGGCCGCGATTCATGAAACTTGGCGCGCGCTCGCCCAGGCGGAGGGATGGCGCATGCAGACGCATCTCGACCAGCCCTATGCTCTGTTGGCCCCCGAGGATCAGGCCGACAACCTCGCCGCCGCCCGCCGCATGCCTGCCATCCTGGCCATGGCGGGCCTCACCATCGGCAAACAACCCGATGGTCTTACGGCGGACGCTGTTACGTCCCGTATCGAAGCCGCCATTGAGGCGATGGCCGAGGCCGAACACGATGGCTGGATGCTCCAGAAGAAACAGGCCGGCTGGGAATGGGCGGCGGAACGAGACGACGCGCGCAAGCGCCATCCCTCCATGATCCCCTACGCGGACCTGTCCGACCGTGAGAAGAACAAGGACCGCAACAGCGTGCGCCACTATCCTGACTTCACGGCCCGCGCGCGACTGCACATCGTCAACCGAGCCTGACTAGGCGTAGCGTCCGAACACCCAGCGGCCTACCGGATGCGCGGCCTGCCGGATGCGTGTTGCGAGGTAATCATCCTTCCAATCGGTCTGCGCTCCGAAAATCTTGATCGTCACCAGAGCACCGTGCTGGTTGAGATCGCGGAATAGCGGGGATACGGCCGTGTCAATCAAGCCTTCAGCCACGCCGCAAGACGGTAACCGAGTTTCAATCGATTGCCCTGGCGCCCGGGGGAGAGATATTGCCGGGCGAAACCGCATCCGGTACGGTCCCCGTGAGCACACGAGAATGGTGAGGCATGCCCGAATCCGGCTGGGTCGATCAGATCAAGCGCAATCTGATTGCCGGGTGGGCGCTCGATACCGACCACCCGGACCAACCGGTCACGATCGTCGTCACTGTCAACGGCCAGGTGCACGGCCGCGTGATGGCCGACCTGCCGCGCGACGACGCGCGCCTGATCGAACTGCTCAAGGAACGCATCAGGCCGGACTTGCATGCCGCGATGTCGGGGCGCTACGGGTTTTCGATCCCCCTCGACCCTCCCTTGTCGGTGTTTCGCGCGCACGAGATCGAGGTTCGGTTCGAGCGGTCCGGCACCCTGCTGCCCCGCGGTAGCGGCCGGATCGCGGCCCCCGAGCATGGCCAGGCGCCGCTGATGCCGCTGTTGGTCGTGGCGGCCGGTCGATCGGGCACCACGGTGCTCATGCAGCATCTGGCGCGTCACCCCGGCATTGTCGTTGCGGACCCGTATCCGCACGAAATCAAGCTCATGACCTACTACGCCGACGCCTATCGCGTGCTGTCGATGGGGGCCGACCACCGGCGCTCCACCAGCCCCGACAGTTTGCTGCGAGACGGCTATACGATCGGCTTCAATCCGTATCACAGGCGGGAACTCGGCCTGTTCACGAAGA
This sequence comes from Asaia bogorensis, assembly GCA_945873195.1. Taxonomy (GTDB): domain Bacteria; phylum Pseudomonadota; class Alphaproteobacteria; order Acetobacterales; family Acetobacteraceae; genus Rhodopila; species Rhodopila bogorensis_A. The sequence continues at coordinate 192 of CAMCDA010000357.1, read as the reverse complement.
CGCCCGACCTGTTGGACGATTATTTCGAAACCACCGTTCCGCCGATCCTCAACAAGACATTCGGGACCTTGTTGATGGGATATTACGTAACTCCCAAGCCCCCCACCGTGAGCAAGAAAGGCGCTCGTGGAGGTACGGCGGGGCCAGCGTTATCCGGATAAAGCGAGGATGAGTGAAGCCGGCGTGGTCGAG
>CAMCDA010000356.1 GCA_945873195.1 Asaia bogorensis | reverse complement strand
AAAACATTATGGCACTACAAATGAATTCCCGGAGTCAAATGGCGGATTTCCACCATTTTCGGGCTGTTCGTTACGGTAAGTGGTCAAAAAGGCGTTAAAGATGGGTTAGAACCCATTGGTTGGGGGGATTCCGGGAGGGACCTACCCGGACCGTGATGGGTCCGGGTAGGTCCCTCCCGGAATCCCCCCAAACTGACCGGTTCCAAGGGCCGTCGCCCTTGGCAGGGGGTCGAGGGGGACAGCGTCCCCCTCGTGGGGTCCGGGGCAAAGCCCCGCCCTTCAACCCACACCATTGGCCACACCATTGGCCCCAGCCCGCCGGACGTGACACAGTCGCCACCCAAAGGCCGCGCCAATGTGGCCACGGAGGGACATACCATGACCAACACCCCCACCTTTGGCCGTTACACCGAATTGCCGCTCGACCAGATCACGCCCGAGCAGCAGGCTGGTTATCGTTACCTGGTTGACGGCCCGCGCGGCCGCCTGCCCGGTCCCTACAAGGTCTGGATCCACAACCCCGACCTGGTTCGCGCCGCCGATCCGTTGGGGCGGCACTTCACGCCGGGCGCGTCGTCGCTGTCGGAGCGGGAGCGGGAGATCGCCGTCCTGGTCATCACCGCCCATTCGAACTCCGACTATCCGGTCTGGGCGCATGAAAAGCGCGGCAAGGAAGTGGGACTGCCGGATGACGCGGTGGAGGCGATCATCACCGGTCGCCCCGCGGCCTTCGCGGATGCGCGGGAACAGACAGTCTATGAGGTCGCGCTCGCGCTGGCCGAACGGCGGATCGTGCCCAACGGGCTGTATGATCGGGCGGTGGAAACATTGGGCCATGTCAGCATCACCGACATGATCGTGCTGATGGGGTATTATACCTCGGTGTCCATGACGATGAACTTCTACGCGGTGCCCGCCGGAACGACCGGTATCTCGCGCTGACGGAAGGAGACCGCCTCATGCGCCATGCCTTGTGCCTCGTGATGCTGGCCGGAACCCTGGGGGCTGCACAGGCCCAGGACCGGCCGCCGCTGACGCCGACCCGCGATGTCACCATCACCTACAAGGTGCTGGGTCGCGGAGATGGGCAGTCGATGCAAATGAGCCATGGCGCCGCCAGCGGCCTGATGCGGGTCGATACGCCCGAGATGGGCGGCTATGCGATCATCGACCGGGCGCGCCAGCGCAGCACGATGGTGATGGCGCCGCTGCGGATGTACATGGAAGTCAGCGCCGCCCAAGCACCGTTGGGCACTGGCCCGCTGTCCGAGGACAACGCGCGCTTCACCCGCAAGGGCACGGACACGGTAGCGGGCCAGGCCTGCGATCTTTGGGAGGTCGCGACACCGAAAGGCGACGGGGTCGCCTGCATCACCGCCGATGGCGCGATGCTGCGCTATCGGACCAAGGCCGGCGATGGGCTGGAGGCGACGAAGGTCTCCTTCGACCCGATCCCCGCCGCGAACTTCATCGTGCCGCCCGGGTTCCAGAAGATGGACATGCCGGCAATGGGTGGACCTGGCCAGGGGCCGCGGCCGCGCTAACCCTGATGGGAGGAACCGTCATGACGACCCTTTCGATCACGCCCTTGCATCCCTCACTCGGCGCCCGGGTGGAGGGGGTCGACCTGTCCCGCCGGCTCGACGCGGCCACGCGGGACGCGCTGACCCAGGCGCTGGCCGAACATCTGGCGCTGGTGTTTCCGAACCAGGACCTGACGCCGGATCAATACATGGCGGCGGCAACCGCGTTCGGGCCACCGATGCGGCAGCATTACTCCCAGCACAACATGCCGGATCATCCCGATATCGGCCTGATCTGGCACCGCAACGGCCAGCGCCCCGCCGAGGCCTGGCACACCGACCACACGAACCGCGAACGCCCGCCCGCCGCGACGATCCTGTACGGGGTGGAAATCCCCTCGGCCGGCGGCGGCACGTCGGTGGCCAACATGCGCGCCGCGTATCAGGCCCTGCCCGAGGCCGAACGGCGGCGCATGGAAACATTGGTGACGATCAACGGGCTGGATGGCCACCAGGAAACCCTGGACGAGGACCGCGCCAGGTACGACAGCGCCATCCGCCATCCAATGGTGCGGACGCATCCCGTCCATGGCTCCCGCGCCGTCTATTTCCACATCCAGAAGGCCAAATGCATCGAGGGCATGAGCCCCGAGGCGAGCCAGGCCTACATGCAGGATCTGCTGGACCGGATGATCGAGCCGGGCATCGTCTACCACCACCAATGGCGAAAGGGGGACGTGCTGGTGATCGACGACCGCGCGACCCTGCACCGTGCGCACGGTGACTACGACCGCACCCAGGCGCGGGTGTTGTGGCGGATTATCGTGGAGGGAGACCGACCGGTATTCAGGTGAACGGGGGACCGACCTATATTCAGGTGAACGGGGGCCGACGTGAACCGAACCACCACCCACCGTCCGCGTGCGTCATTTCCGGCCGCCACCCCCTGCCCTTCCAGTCGATGTCGCCGCCCGCTAAAGTGCGATCATGATCGAACGCAGTGACATTATCTGGCTTGGCGTTTCCGCCGGCGTCATGGGCTGCCTCGTCGGCGGCATGATGCTGGGGATCGGCATGGATCTCATCGTCAACGGCCAACCCCTCGGGTGGTTGCTGCTGCTGCCGGGCGCCCCGGTTTCCGCCGTGCCCGGCTGGCTGCTGGCCCGCAAGCTGGTCCGGCGGCTCTGACCAGCGTACGGAGACAAGCCATGCGACGATCCATCGCCCCTATGGTTGTGTCGATAACCTGCGCCTTCCTCGCCCCCGTCCACGCGCAGCCCACCCGCCCCCCAGCCGCGCCGGCCCCCGTGGTGCAGCAGGCCCCCTTGGTGGCCCCCTTGCCGCTGTTTGAAGCCGGCAAGAAGACCGAGGCCCTGGCCGCGGCGCAGGAGATGCTGAAGTCCAAACCCAACGACATCACCGCGCTGTATGTCGCCATCCGGGTCAACCAGGAACGAGGGAAGGTCGACGACGCCATCCGCTATGTCCAGATGATGGTGCGCCATCATCCGGGCCTCGCCGTCACCTGGGAACTGGCGACGCAACTCTATCAGGCCGCGGGCGACAAGGACCGGCGCGACATGGCGCTGCGCCAGCTGATCGACACCCAGGCCTCGGCGATCGACCGGAATTTGCGCGCGCGCGGCTTCATCCTGCGGGATCGGATCGACGCTCACGGCCATGTCCTGCTGGTCCAGGAGCATTTCGACACCCACGGTCCCGACGCCGTGCGCTATGTCTTCGTCCCGGAATCGGCGACCGGCCAGCCCAAGACCTTCCTGGTCGTCATGTGCGATTCCCATACCACCGCCAATTGGCGGGAGGTCGGCATCATCGGCTCGGGCAAGCGCGTGTTCCACCTCGATTCGATCTACGAAACGCCTGACGGTCGCCGAACCCAGGCGATGTACGCCGCCTATGCCGACCTGCCGGACTACGACACCATTCGCGCGAAGGTGCTGGAGGTCATGTCCGGCACCGTCAAGCCAATGTCGGGGGAGCATGGGGGGCTGGCGATCCCGGCCAAGCCAGCGGCCGCGGCGCAATAAGGCATCCCCCGTCTTGCATCCCTCGTGTTGCATCGGGTGCGAACCAAAGTTGTGGGATCAAGCGGCGGCGTTCGATGACGCTTCTGGCTGGTTGAGATTGGCGGGTGCCGACGGCCTGTCGGCCAGCGCCGCCCAATAAGCGTCCCAGTCCCGGTTCAGACGATTGATCCGCAACGCAAGCA
>CAMCDA010000355.1 GCA_945873195.1 Asaia bogorensis | reverse complement strand
GAGGCATGGTCGCCGACTGCTGGATCCATCCCGTCCCGGGGCGTGGCGTCGGTGTGTGATCTCGTCTTGGCTCGCGGATGTTGGCAACCGGGTTCCCCGAGCGGTCGCGATCGGAACACTGACGACTTGCTTCATCGGTCCAGTTGACGCGCCAATCGGAACCCCACTGCCGCATCCATAAGTTTCTGTCGGCAAATAATCGCTTCACTTGAGGCGGGGACGCCAAACCCCGTCATGGCGATCGGATGCCCGCCATCCACGATTTTGTTTCAACTGGCGCAGAAAATCGTGGATGGGCGGCCTTCGCCCACCATGACGGGGAAGGGCCGGTCCGCCGCTCCAACCAACTCGGTTGGTTCGGAATAAGCTGCGGCCCCTACGACAAAGCGCTCGGGTCCATGTTCAACGCGTACGCGCGCTGATCGGGCGTCTGGCTGCCCATGGAGAATTTGGGGCTGGGATCGAGATAGTCATGCGTGTGCACCACAACCGTATCGGCGCCCGCCAACACGATGGCATAGGCTGGCGGTTCATGGCTGCCGGGGATCGAGTCCCCCGTCGCTGTCCAGTCCAGGCAAACCTGATGGCTGGTGCCGCGCAACGTCGAAAACGGAATGCCCATCCAGCTTCCCGAGATCGGCCGATGCACATGGCCGAAAAACAGATGCCGGACGCGGGTCCGGAAAGGGCGGATGATCTCTGCGACCGCATCGCGCTGGACGATCCCCAGCCGGTCCATCGGCGCCAGCCCGACATCGAACGGCGGGTGGTGCATGAACAGGAAGACCGGCCCGGTCGCCGCCCCGAGTTCACGAAACAGCCATTGTTGCCGGTCCTCGCAATACCACCCGGCATGGGTCCCGGGCTGATGCGTGTCCAGGAACACCATGCGCCCGGCCTTGCTGTCGCGATGCCCCTGGATGAAGCCTTGGCTGTCCACCGGGGCGTTCGGGAATGCCTCCCGCAGCGCCGCCCGATCGTCGTGGTTGCCGATCATCGGCACATACGGGATCAGCAACCGGTCGAGCGTGCGGCGCAAACCGGCATAGGCCGAAGCCTCTCCCCAATGGGTCAGGTCGCCGGTGATGACGGCGACCTCGGCATCGGCGTGGTGGATGTTGATGTCGGTCACCGCGGCATCCAGCCTGGCCAGCGGGTCCAGGCCGAACAGGCGAAGCCCCGGTTCGACGAGATGGGGGTCGGTTAGGTGGATGAACTTCATCGTCTGCCCTCCGCGTTTACGAATGGGATGGAGGCACGGGTGTGCGGGCCGCCGATCGGGGCGACCCGCGCGTGGGAGATCAGGACCCGGTCTTGGGCAGCAGCCTCTGCACGTCGCGCGTCATGTCCTTCAGCACCGCCTGGGGTTCCGCGGCGCGCTGGCCGTTCATCACGGATTGCAGGTGGTCCTTGATGACGTCGGTGATCTTCAGGCCGTTCTCACCCGGGAAGGCATACCACTTGGTCAGCAACGCAAGCTGGCTGACGGCGGTGTAGTGGTTCGGGTTCTGCGCGTAGAAGTCCTTCAGATAGACCTCGTTCGCCTTGCGGTTCGGCGGCATGTAACCTGTGGTGCGGGCCATGATCGCGGCACCCAACGGGCCGTGCCAGAACTTCAGCACTTCCCACGCCGCTTTCTGCTTCGCCGGATCGGTGGCGACAATCATCCCGACATTGCCTCCGGCGGGCAGGCGGCCGGTTTCAGGCTTTACCTGCGGGAACAGGTAGGTCTTCAGCGCGAACTTGCCGCCGACCATGTCCGTGACCTTGGAGAGGTCCGAGGTCGACGTGAAATGGATGCCGGTCTTGCCCGCGGCAAAAGCCGACCGCATTTCCGGCTGGCTGAGATTGGGCATTTTCGCGTCGGTGACGAAGCGCGCCAGGGTGGCGATGGCGAACTGGCCTTCCGGACCGTCGAACGCCACCTTGGTTTCCTTGTCGTTCAGCATCGTCCCGCCCTGGGAGAACACCGGCGCCTGCCAAAGCCAGTTGCCAGTGATGTCCCAGGCGATCGTGGCACCGTTGGTATCGCCGCCCAGCGCCTTGATCTTGGCGGCCAGAGTGAAGATCTCATCCCAGGTCTTCGGCAGGTTGGCCGGATCGCCGCCGGCTTTCGTCACCAGGTCGAGGTTGTAGTAAACCACGGGCAAGGAGATCGCGAAGGGCAGCGCGTAGACCTTGTCCAGATGCGTGCCGATGTCGAACATCGCCTGGTGGAAGCCCTCGGCTTCGAAGTTCTTCTCGGCCTTGATGAAGTCGTCCAGCGGCACGGCGATGTTGCGCTCGACCAGGATACGGATCCGGTTCAGGCCCTGGAACGTGACGTCGGGCAGGGTCTTGGTGATGGATTCGCGCAGGATTTTCTGCGTGCCTTCCTCGTAGGAGTCATACGGCGCCCGGAACGTCACCTTGATGTCGGGATTCTGCTTGGCGAATTCCGCGGCGATCTGTTTCTGGGTCTCGTTGAACAGTTCCCCGTAGGGATACTGGATCACGACCTCGGTCGGTGCCGCTTGCGCGATCCCGACGGTGATCGCCATGGCGGCGACGGTCAGCAGAAGGCTTTTCATGTATTGTCCCTTTTTACTTTAGCCCGGTGAAGGTGATGCCCTCGATGAAGCGGCGTTGCGCCAGCAGGAACGCAACGACCAGCGGCGCCACGATCGCGGTGGCCGCCGCCATCAGCGGGCCGTACGCGGTGCCCGCCTCCTGGTTGCGGAACACCGTGACCCCGAGAGGCGGCGTGTAGAGATGCTCGCTGTTCAGTGCGATCAGCGGCCAGAAATAGTCGTTCCAGTGCGCAACGACAGAGAAGATGCCGAACGCGGTCACCGCCGGGATGGCGCTGGGCAGCATCACCCGCCAGACGATGGCGAGTTCGGACAATCCGTCCATGCGCGCCGCGTCGATCAGATCGTTCGGCACGGTCAGGAAGAATTGCCGCATCAGGAAGATGCCGAACACCGAGATGATCCAGGGCGCAACCAGGGCGGCATAGCTGTCCAGGATGCCGAGATGGTGGAACAGCAGGAACAGCGGCACCGCGATGGCCTGCGCCGGGATCAGGATGCACAGCAACACCAGCGCGAACAGCGTCTTCTGACCGCGGAAGCGCAGTTTAGCCAGCGCATAGGCACAGGGCAGCGCGATGACGATTTGCAGGACGAAGATGGTGACGGTGACGATAACCCCGTTCAGGATATAGCGGCCCAGCGGGGCCTTGGTGAACGCGATCGTCAGATTTTCCACGAAATGAAAGCGTTCCGGAATCCAGCGGATTTCGTCGAGGAAGATTTCCGTCTCCGGCTTCGTGGCCGTCGACAGCATCCAGGCGAACGGCACCAGGACCAGCGCGCATGCCGCCAGCAGAACCGCGTGGCGCAGAACATTCCAAGGTCGGATCATGAGTAATGCACGTGCCGGTCGACCAGCCTTGTCTTGATCAAGGTCAGCACCAGCACGGATCCCAGGAAAATCACCGCGATGGAGGCGGCATAAGCCGAACGAAGAAACTCGAAGCCTTCGGCGTACATCGTGTAGAGCAGCACCTCTGTCGATTTGACCGGCCCGCCCTTGGTCAGCGCGTGCACGGTGTCGAACACCTGAAAGCTGCGAATGGTGGAGATGATGGCGACGAACACCGTCACGGGACCCAGCATCGGCCAGGTTACCAGCCGGAAGCGGTCCCAGGCGTTCGGGGCGCCGTCCATTTCGGCGGCTTCGTAGAGATGCTTCGGGATAGACACGATACCGGCCAGGAACAGCACCA
>CAMCDA010000354.1 GCA_945873195.1 Asaia bogorensis | reverse complement strand
CGATCAACGCACGCACATCGGGAGGCAGTTCCATCCCGACGTTGACTCATGTTCCCGCTCCGCACGCAATCAGCTTCAAGCGCGGACGCGAAAACAGGAACCCATTGTTGCCAATCGGACTCACCCAGGGGGTGCTTGGGAGTTACATTATTATTACATATTTAGCCTTCATCGCTACCCCCAGGTCAACGCATGCCCACGTAAATCCGCACCTTTAGGTGCTAGATTTATACCTAGCTACCGTTTTCGCGTCAATGACGAACCCACCTGAAAAATATATCTCCCCCGCAAATACTCTTCATTCGGCAGACATAAAATTCGGCGCGTCGCGGAATATAAAGCACCCTCGTGCTGAGCATTTGCCGTGTACGGTTTCTGAGGCTGAGGAGGCCGCCTCAATTCAGGACCTGTGGGAACACGGGCGAACAAGACCGCGCATCACTCTATCCGTGAGACCATTGCCTGGACGGTGTAGCACTTAGATTAGGAGGATGTGTGCCACAGCTTGGCAGGCGGACGATGGGCCATGATGCGGGCAAAGCGTCCGCCCAGAACAAGACCCAGCGCGCCTTCCGTCTTTGGCAACGCATCGTCATCGCCAAGCGGTCAGAGGGCGGTACAGGCTGCACCGCCGGTGCGACCGAAGAAGCCCTACCCCACCCGGTTCTTAATCAAATCATCAACCACCGCCGGATCAGCCAACGTAGACGTATCCCCCAGCGAGTCCGTCTCATTCGCCGCGATCTTCCGCAGGATCCGCCGCATGATCTTCCCAGACCGAGTCTTCGGCAGCCCCGGCGCCCATTGGATCGCGTCCGGAGACGCAATCGGCCCGATCTCCTTCCGCACCCAGCCCACCAGTTCCTTACGCAGCGAGTCCGAAGGCTCCACCCCCAGCTTCAGCGTGACATAGGCATAGATGCCCTGCCCCTTGATATCATGGGGGAAACCGACCACCGCCGCCTCGGCGACCGAGGTATGGCCGACCAGCGCGCTCTCGACCTCGGCCGTGCCCATCCGGTGGCCCGACACGTTGATCACGTCATCGACGCGCCCGGTGATCCAGTAATACCCGTCAGCGTCCCGCCGAGCGCCATCGCCGGTGAAGTAAAGGCCCTTGAAGGTGGAGAAATAGGTCTGCACGAACCGTTCATGATCGCCGAACACGGTCCGCATCTGGCCAGGCCAGGAGTCCGAAAGGCACAGATTGCCCTCGCACGCCCCGTGCAGTTCGTGCCCTTCCCCATCGACGATCATCGGCTTCACCGCCGGCAGCGGCAGCGTGGCCGACCCGGGCTTGAGCGCCGTCGCGCCCGGGAGCGGGCTGATCAGCACGCCCCCCGTCTCCGTCTGCCACCACGTATCCACAATCGGGCAGCGGTGATCGCCGATGACGCGGTGATACCACAGCCAGGCCTCGGGGTTGATCGGCTCGCCGACCGAGCCCAGCAGCCGCAGCGACTTGCGGGAGGTCTTTTCGACCGGCGCCTCTCCATCGCGCATCAGGGCGCGGATGGCGGTCGGCGCGGTGTAGAAGATGTTGACCTGGTGCTTGTCCACGACCTGCCAGAACCGGCTGCTGTCGGGGTAGTTCGGCACGCCCTCGAACATGAGCGTCGTCGCGCCATTCGCCAGCGGGCCATAGACGATATAGGTGTGGCCGGTCACCCAGCCCACATCGGCCGTGCACCAGTAGATCTCACCCTGGCGGTAGTTGAACACGAGTTCATGCGTATAGCTCGCCCACACCATGTAGCCGCCGGTCGTGTGCAGCACGCCCTTCGGCTTGCCGGTGCTGCCCGAGGTATACAGGATGAACAGCGGGTCCTCGGCCGACATCTCGGCCGGCGGGCAGTCGGGAGAAGCCGCGGCGCAGATCGTCGCGAAATCATGATCGCGCCCCGCCACCATCGGCACATCCGCGCCGGTCACCTTCGTCACGATCACGTTCTGGATCGACGGGCACTGCGCCAGCGCCGCGTCCGCGTTCGCCTTCAGCGGCACCGGCCGCCCGCCGCGCCGCCCTTCATCCGCGGTGATCAGCAGGGTCGAGTCGCAATCCTGGATCCGGTTCGCCAGGCTGTCGGGCGAAAACCCGCCGAACACGACCGAGTGGATCGCCCCGATCCGCGTGCAGGCCAGCATGGCGGAGGCCGCCTCCGGCACCATCGGCATATAGATCGTCACCCGGTCGCCGCGCTTTACGCCCAGCGCCTTCATCGCGTTGGCGAGGCGGCACACCTGCTCATGCAGTTCACGGTACGTGACGTGCTTGCTGTCGTTCGGGTTGTCGCCTTCCCAGATGATCGCCGTCTGGTCGCCGCGCGTCGCCAGATGCCGGTCGAGGCAGGACACGGAGGCATTCAGCGTCCCGTCCTCGAACCACTTGATCGACACGTCGCCGGTGAAGGACGTGTTCTTGATCTTCGTCGGCGTCTTCATCCACGCGACGCGCTTCATCTCCGCCCGCCAGAACGCGTCCGGATCACGGTCCGCCGCTTCATACAGCGAGCGATACTGGTCGGCGTTCACGTGCGCCGAGGCGGCGAAGGCCGGCAGGACGGGGAAAACCTGTCCGGTTGTCGGATTGTTGTCGGCCATGGGCGTCCTCCCTTTCGATGTCGCGCCGGACCTATAGGCCGGCATCCTGTGGCACGTAGATAACCCCATCGCGGATTTCGGTCACCACCGGGTCCAGAAAGTCACCGCGGCAGGGGCCGAGGGTGCATTCCCCGGTCTCGGTCGAGAACAGCGCGCCGTGCGTCGCGCAGATGATGTGCTGGCCGTCGCGGGACATGAACCGGTCGGGCGTCCAGTCGAGCGGCGTGCCCACATGCGGGCAGGAATTCACCCACACCCGCACCACGTCGCCCTGCCGCACGGCGAAGATGCCGGTGAAGCCGCCGGGCACCGCGGGGAAGCCCTTGCCCTGGCCGTCGGGGACGTCCTCGATCCGGCAGAGCGCGCGCATCTCGTCTGGTATCAGCTTTTCCATTGTCCCGACCATTTTCCCATTTGGCAGATGATGTCCCAGTGTTCGGGGGAGATCGCCATCACCGACAGCCGCGACTGCCGGACCAGGGCGATATCGGCGAGCCTCGGGTCGGCCTTGATGGCGGCGAGCGTCACCGGCATTGGCATCGGCCCCACGGCTTTCATGTCGACGGCGGACCAGTCTCCCTTTTCCGCGGTCGTGTCGGGGTAGGCTTCGCGCGCGACCTGGACCACGCCCACGATCTCCTTCCCCTCGTTGGAGTGGTAGAAGAAGGCCAGGTCGCCCTGCTTCATGGCGCGGAGGTTGTTGCGCGCCATGTAGTTGCGCACGCCCGTCCAGGGCTCGACGTCGTTGGCGACCTGCTGGTCCCAGGAGAAAGCGTCCGGTTCGGATTTGACGAGCCAGAATTGCGGCATGGGGCGGGAACCTGTGGGGCGGGCGATGGGGGAGGTTGCTTACCATGGGATGGGGGTTTGGCGAATGGGGGCAAAGCGGCGCTCGGCTGCCCTCTGCCCGTCATCCCAGCCGCCACATCGTCATCCCGGCCGCCCAATCGTCATCTCGGTCGCCCAATCGTCATCCCGGCCTTGTGCCGGGACCATTCGCCGCACTGCCCCCTGGAAGACAGCCCTCCCCTAATCCGAGCTTCCTTCTCCCCTATACTTCAACTCCTTGAAACGCCTCGACTCAGCACCTGAAACCCCTCCAGAATGTAGTCATGTAAAATCATTCTTGAGACTCGTACACCAGGGTCAAATATGCCCTCATCCTCCCATGCACATCGAATC
>CAMCDA010000353.1 GCA_945873195.1 Asaia bogorensis | reverse complement strand
TCCACCGCCCGGAAACAAGGTTGGAATCTTCTCACGGCCCTCTCGACCACGCCGGCTTCACTCATCCTCGCTTTATCCGGATAACGCTGGCCCCGCCGTACCTCCACGAGCGCCTTTCTTGCTCACGGTGGGGGGCTTGGGAGTTACGTTTCGTCAGAACAATGCCTCGATAAGCCTGACTGGAGCCAGCATCAGCGGCGGCGACATCAGCATCACCGCGGAAGCCAAGGACCTCGGCACCACCGATCTTGGCGACTTCACCAAGGGGTTCGTGGGGCAGTTGTCGGGCCTGCTCGACCAGTTCCTGGGCATCGCGCTGTCCTCGGTCACCGGTCTCGACGCCACCGTGCAGGTCCGCGCCAGCACCGCCACGGTCGATCTGCTGGCCAGCACCGTGACCGCCGACGGCACCGTGACCATCACGTCGGAGGCGCAGACCGACAGTTCGGTCAGCGCGCTCGCCCTGCCGCCGTCCTTCGGGCCACTGGCCGGGAAGAACGCGCCGGCCATCGCGATCGGCTATGGCCAGGCCACCGGCACGGCCGAGACGACGGTGCGTGGGGCATCGATCATCACCGCCGCCGATGACGTAATGGTGGGCGCGCAGGGCAATGTCCGCGCCAAGGTCGAAGCGCGCACGGTCGCCAATCTGGGCCTGTTCGGCGCCGACCCGAACGGCGAGAACGTTTCTGTGGCGATCGCCGCCGCCTATACGAACACGACGGTCAAGGCGCAGGTCGGCCAGGGCGCGACGGTGCAGTCGACCGGCGGCGATGTTTCCATCCTCGCGGGCGGGATCGATGCGGCCGGCAAGCCGGTCACCGTGAACAACAACCCGAGTGCCAAGACCACCACCTATGGGAACGGCCGAGCGGGGGTGGCGGTTGCGTTTGGGTTTGATATTACGAATGTGGATGCGCTGGTGGACGGCACGGTGAAGGCCGCCGGACATGCGCAGACCGTCAAGACGATCGACCCGGCGACCGCCGTCAACGCCAATACCAACGTCATTACCCTTCCGGGCCACGGGTTCGGCACGGGCCAGTTCGTCAAGTACCGCACCAATGGCGGGCAGGCGATCGGCGGGCTGACGGCTGACACCGACTACCAGGTGGTGCGCGTCGATGCCGACCATTTCTATCTGACCCAGGGCGACGCGGTCGATATCGGGCCCGGCGCCGACCCGCTGTCGGTCCATTCGCTGGCCGTGCGCGCCACCGCGACCTTCGCCACCGCCGATGTGAACAACGCCAATTCGACCATGACCGTCGGCGGCACCGCATTCAGCAACGGCATGACGGTCGTCTACAGCGACGAAAACGAGGAAGCGGTGGGCGGCCTGACCGACCAGACCGCCTATACGATCGCCAATCTGACAACCGATACCGTCAACAACCGCCAGACGTTCCAGCTGCGCAACCCGGTAGACGGCACGATCCTGACGTTGACGAAACCATCCGTCGATTCGACGCAGTATCTGATCTACACGACCACCTTAAAGACGTTCAACGCGGTCGCCGATGTCAGTGCCGACACCGACACGATCGCCTTTGCCGCGGCGCACGGATTCCAGACTGGCGACATTGTGCGCTACGCGACCGATCCGACCCGCTCCACCGTGTCGACCACGCCGATCTATGCCCGCGACGCGAACGGGCTGTATGTGCAGATCGATTCCGATACGTCCACGCCAGCGATCGATCCGCTGACGGTAACCAGCCCCGATGCGGCGCTGTTCGGGCTGGCGAATGGTCAGGCCTACTACATCGTCCGGGTGGACGCTCTGCATGTGCGTCTGGCGGATTCACTTGAAGAAGCGCTTGCCGCCGCGCCGGTCGACCTGACCGGGGCCGGCACGGGCGCCTCGCACGGTTTCGATACCGAGGCCAAGGGCGGCGTCAAGATCAAGGCCGCGCTCGAATCGACCAACAAGGCCGGCGCCGAACCGTCCGTCGGCAACGACATCGCCGCCCTGTCCGCGATCGCCGGCACCGCCGGCGGGCAGGCGGAATTCCCCGCGCTGTTCCTGTCTGGCGTCGCGAACGGGCTGATGGGCAAGGGTTTCAGCGCCGGCAAGTATTTCGGCGAGATCAAGAAGCTCCAGGACGCGACCAAGACCAAGTCCGACGGCGGCACCGGCGGCGGCATGGGGCAGTATTTCAGCCATCATGTGCTGGCCCAGGTCGGCTCCACCGGCGTGGTCGAAAGCGGGTCCGACGTCACGATCGAGGCGAAGTCCAAGCAGAAGGCCACGCAGCTCAAGGGCGCCGCCGCGATCTCGATCAAGGGCGGCGGCGACGCCTTCGCCTTCCAGTTCGGCATCGGCATCTACAACACCGACGTGCATGCGATCATCCAGTCGGGCGCCTCGGTGGACGCGTCGGGCAAGATCAAGCTGGATTCCAAGAACCTGCATCCGCTGATGCTCCTCGCCAAGGGCAAGGATGGCGACTCGTTCTTCACCGCGCTCGGCGCCACGTTGAAGGACCAGATCAGCTCGGGCGGGCTGAAGGCGCTGACCGATTTCATGGACGGCACCGGCGGCATCGCGACCAAGCTGGCGAACAACTGGAACATGGCCACGGCGAAAGGCGAGGGCACGCTGTCCTTCGCGCTGGCCGGATCGGGCATCGCCTATCTCAACACCTCCGAGGCGGTGATCAAGAGCGGTGCGCAGATCAACCAGAAGGCGCTGTTCCAGACCCCGATCCAGGCGGTTTCGCTCGACGCCAAGACCACCATGGCGCTGGTGGAAATCGCCGGCAACGCGAAGTTCAGTCTCAAGCCCGACCTGATCAACAAATACCAGGCGGAGAACCGTCTGCTGGCGCGCGACTTCATGGACCTGACGTCCTCGCGCTCCAAGGACAAGGGCATCGGCGGGGTCATCAGCGTCTCGTTCGTGAGCAACACGACAAAGGCGGTCATCGAGGCTGGCGTCGCGCTGCGCACCGGCACCGCCGGGTCCGGGCTGGCCTTGAAGGCCGACGAGGATGTGTTCCATCTCGGCATCGCCCAATCGGGCGGCACGGCCGGCGGCAGCTCGGGCTTCGGCTTCTCGGGGTCGGGCCTGGGCTTCGCGCATGAGAGCGAGACCACCGCCGCCATCCTGACCGATCCAGCGCTCGGCACGACCCGGATCATCGGCGGGGCGGTCGCGCTCGACGCCACCAGCAACATCATCCAGATCACCGTCGCCGGCGCCATCACGACGGCGTTGCCCGAACCGCCCAAGCCCGGCCAGCCGGCGCCCACGGAAAGCGGCGGATCGGCGATCGGCATTTCGGTGGGCGTCAACAACGTCAACCGCACGGTACGGAGCTTTATCGGCGTCGATCCTGGCAGTGCCGATCCGATCACCGCGGCCGCGCCGCCCGCGAAGCTGCAGATGGACGCGACCAAGGTCAGCATCGAATCGTATGCGAGCGGCGGTCTTTACGCCTTCACCATCGCCGGCGCCGTGGTGCAGCAGTTCCAGGGCGTGGGCGATTCGCCTGACGACGCGCTGGACGGGCTGGCACTGCCGGGCCTGTTCGGCGACGCGGCCAGCGCCAAGACATCCAAGGGTTTCTCGGGTTCGGGTTCAGTCGCGGTCAACCGGCTGACCGGCACGACCGAAAGCTTCATCAACGACGCCGGCACGCTGCACGCCGACAGCGTGGAATTGCTGGCCGATGACTCGAGCGACCTGATCGTCGGGACCGGTTCCGCCTCGCTGATCTTCTCGAGCCCGAGCGGCGCGACGAGCGGCAGCAGTTCGACCGCGCTCGCGGGCACGTTCAGCTTCAACCAGACCGCGGCGACCACCCGCGCCTATGTGCGTGGCGT
>CAMCDA010000352.1 GCA_945873195.1 Asaia bogorensis | reverse complement strand
CTGGAAGACAGGCCGGCTCCGGGAAATGGTCCTGACAGCCTCACCAGGAAATGGTTGTTGGCGACACCGCTCCGCCAGCAGACAAATCAGGAACGAGCGGCCACTTCGTGTGCTACCTAAACCGGACAAGTTAATTAGCTATCGACATGCCGGGCCGGTGGGGGAGGGGTCAAGGGGATCGCGGGGCCCCGATCAGACCCCGGCGGCCGCGGGCTTCGAGCGGCGGCGGTAGGCCACCAGTCCGGCCAGGCCGCTGCCCAGAATAGCGATCGTGCCAGGCTCGGGTGCCGCCGATGCCTCGACCTCGGCGTCGCGGATCAGCCAATGACCCATCTGCCCGTCCGTGATTGCGGCGAGGGTGGAGACCGGGTTCGTGTGCAGGATCTGATACCCGGTGCTGCCGAATGTGAGCATCCCGAGGCCGGTCGCCGTCGCGCCGTCGATTGCATAGCCCTGGGTGCGGGGGCAGGGGCTGAAGCCGTTGTTGCAGATTACGAATTCATTGAGCCCGAACAGGTTCATGAATGCTGTCGCCACCGCGAAGCCGGGGACTGTCCCCGGATGGGTGGTGGTCGTCCCCGGGAAATAGGTGTCGATCATGCCCTGCACCGTGGCTGCTCCGGCATAGCGGAAGCCCTCGGTCGTCAGCAGGCCGCCATGTCCCCCCAGGATCTGATTGACGCTGCGACCCCGGGTCACGAAGGGCGACAGATACTCCAGATGCGTCAGCGTGTCGGTGATCAGGCGTCCGTCGTTTGGCGTCGCGAAGTCGCTTTGGACCAGAGCCGCCTGGGCCGGCGCGGCCGCCGCCGCAAGGCCGAGCGCGAGGGCCAGGGCGGGGGCGCGGTGGTGGAGGGCGGTTCGTGTCAGTCGGGTGATGGCTTTCCACATGGGTCTTGCTCCGTTCTGGATCACGCGATCGCGCCGATGCCCTTGGCGCGGATCAGGGCCAGCAGCTTCAATGACGGGCCGCTGGGGTGTTTCACGCCGCGTTCCCAGTCGCTGACCAGCTTGGTGCGCACGTTCAGGTGCAGCGCGAGCACGGCCTGGCTGATCCCTTCCCGTTCCCGCAGCGCGAGGATATCGGCGCCGGTCATTGTCTCGACTGTCGTCAGGGCCATCGTGTCGAAGCCGCGCCGGGTCATCTTTCGGAGTCCTGGAATCGTGACAGGGAGCGGTGTGACCGGGATGCCGTTGACGGCGGTTGCTGTCACGGCGGGCGGCGGAAGGCTGTTGTGAGGTAACTGCATGATGAAACTCCCCTGCGCCGTGGCTGTTTCGAGGGCCTTTCGCCGGCGCATGGGCATTGAACGAAGCCGAGCGTCACGGGGAGGGCGAAATTGGCGTCAAAAATGGGTGGGGCGGATTCACGGAAGCGTCAAAAATACCGTCAAAGGCACTTGTGTCCTCCGGGCGGGGATGGTTTGCTTCAATTCCGCATGCAATGAGTCAGCCCGTTACGATGACATCGCCTGTCCTGATCCGTCTCTTGGGTGGCTTTCGCCTGAGCGTGGCGGGGCGGGAGGTGACGTCACTTCCGCGAAAGGCTCAGGCATTGCTCGCGTATCTCGCCATCCAGGATGGTCGGCCGGTGTCACGGGAAACCGTGTCCGATCTGCTGTGGACGGATCGCGGTGCGAGGCAGGCGAAGGCCAGTTTGCGACAGAATTTGTTGGTGACGCGGCAGGCCTTGCGGGACGCGGGCGCCGAGGTGATCGATACGCCTTTGCGCATGGTGGCCTTTGTTCCGGGCATTGTAGAGACGGATGTCGGGCGGTTCCGGCTTCTGGCGCGGGCGAGCGACCGGGCTTCGCTGGCCGAGGCGGCGGAGGTTTACGCTGGGACTTTGTTGGACCGGTTCCCGCCGGTGTCTGGGGATTTTGATGATTGGCTGGTGACGGCGCGGGCCGAGGTGACGGATGCGGCGATCGATGTGCTGCATCGTTTGACGGATGCCTGCCTGGCCGAGGGGGATGTGCATCCGGCGGTGCTGGCGGCGGAGCGGATGCTGGCGTTGGATTTGCTGCGGGAGGACAGCCATCGATTGCTGATGGAGGTTTATCTGCGCGCTGGCAGGCGGGCGGATGCGATCCGGCAGTATGAGGCGTGCGTGGAGGTGTTGCGGCGGGAGTTGGATGTTGGGCCTTCGGAGGAGACGACGGAGGTTGTTCGGGGGATTCGTGCGATAAGCGGTGCGCGACGTGAAGATTCCGAGTCCCCACGCTACCAAGCGCCGGGGTCCGGTGTCCGGATGTTTGATGGGCCGCCCCGTATTGCCGTTCTGCCGCTCATTTCTCGGGGGGCGGAGCACGTTCCCGAGCACCTGAGTGACGGCTTGGTTGAAGATGTCATTTGCCAACTTGCGGGATTGCGCGAGATCAGTGTCATCTCGCACGGTTCAACTGTGCGGTTGCGAGATGGTTCCGCCAGCATCCAGGAGATAGGGAGTAGTCTCGACGCGCGTTACGCGGTTCGCGGTACTATTCGTCGCTCCGGTCCGTCGATCCGGATCACGGCCGAACTAACTGATATCGCGACAAGTCAGGTCATCTGGGCACGGTCTTATGACGGGCAGGTGACCCTGTCCTTCGCGGAGCAGGATCGCATCGTCAGCCAGATTGTCCATACACTGTCGCCTCGAATCATTGAGACGGAACTGCACCGCATTCGTGGGAAACGTATCGATAGTATCTCCGTCTACGAAAAGGTACTGCTCGCGCGAAGCTATCTTGCTCGGCTGGGCGGCGATAATTTCGTAAAGGCCAAGCTCATCATGGATGAGGTCCTGGAGCATGAGCCTAACTGGGGTGAGGCGTATGCGCTTGCCGCTGATTGTCACGGGCTGTTGTTGGCCGAGGGCTGGTCGGGCACCCGGGAGCATCACATCGCTGAAATCGACCGGCTCTCGAACATTGCGCTAACCCTGGACAGTGACAATGTGCGCGCGCTGACTTTTTACGGGCATCGCAAGACGATCTTTCATCGTGACCACGACGCGGCACAGGCGATGTTCCAGCGGGCTGTTGAGGTTGCACCGGGATCTGCCCAGGCGTGGCTTTGGAGCAGTTACACCTACTCCTACACTGGACAGGCAGCCGATGCGGTCAAGCGGGCGGAGCGCGCGCTGCATCTGTCTCCGTCCGATCGCGAAGCCTACTGGTTTTATCTAGGGCTTTGCATTGCTTACTACACCGCACAAGAATACGATACTGCCGTTGAATGGGGACGGCGTGCGCTGTCCGAACCGGCGGTGGGTCGGACAGGCCGAATCTGGGCAGCCGCCGCGATGGCCGCGGCTGGCCGGATAACCGAGGCTCATGAACTTGCGCGATGGATACTCAGCAATTGGCCTGACAGAGGGGTATCGAATGTTGTTGCGAACTCACCGTATCGCGACCCCGAGCGACGGATTCGGCACGGACATCACCTGACGATCGCGGGCTTTCCAAGCTGAGTAACAGAGTGAATACATAAACAGATAGTATGTGAGGATATCCGATGGCATCTCCCCCCGTTAGCGCCGGAAACCTGCTCGACATCCTTTCTGGGCAGTCGGGTCAATCCGGCCAATCTGGCCAGTCAGGTCAATCCGGTCAGTCAGGCCAATCCGGCTCTCCCGACGGAGGAGACTGGTTTTTTGCTCGCCGTGGCGGCGGGACGAAGACCTTCATTCGTCCATCACTGCCAGGTTGGGAGGATATGTTGTAACTCCCAAGCACCCCCTGGGTGAGTCCGATTGGCAACAATGGGTTCCTGTTTTCGCGTCCGCGCTTGAAGCTGATTGCGTGCGGAGCGGGAACATGAGTCAACGTCGGGATGGAACTGCCTCCCGATGTGCGTGCGTTGATCG
>CAMCDA010000351.1 GCA_945873195.1 Asaia bogorensis | reverse complement strand
CTTGCGTTGCGGATCAATCGTCTGAACCGGGACTGGGACGCTTATTGGGCGGCGCTGGCCGACAGGCCGTCGGCACCCGCCAATCTCAACCAGCCAGAAGCGTCATCGAACGCCGCCGCTTGATCCCACAACTTTGGTTCGCACCCGTGGCACTCGGCCCAGGACGGCGTTAACGTTCACCCAGCCGCGATGGGCGGTGCTCAATTCTCAAGGGGACGATTCCCGATGTTCAGACGATCCTTGCTCGCCGCCGCATCGGTGGGGTTCGCGATGTCGATGACAGCCGCGACCGCCCAGGCGCAAATCCAGATCGCAACCGTGGGCCCGATGACGGGCGAATCCGCGACCTTCGGCCAGCAGATGAAGGCCGGCGCCGAACAGGCCGTCGCCGACATCAACAAGGCCGGCGGCGTGCTCGGCCAGCAACTGGTCCTGAACGTGGGCGACGATGCCTGCGACCCCAAGCAGGCCGTCTCCGTCGCCAACCAGATGGCGGCCAAGAAGGTCAAGCTGGTCGCCGGTCATTTCTGTTCCGGCAGCTCCATCCCGTCCAGCAAGGTCTATGCCGAGGAAGGCGTGCTGCAGATCTCTCCCGCCTCCACCAATCCGAAATACACGGATGAAGGCGGCTGGAACACGTTCCGCGTCTGCGGGCGCGATGACCAGCAGGGCCTGGTCGCGGGCCAGTACATGGCGAAGAACTTCAAGAACGAGAAGATCGCGATCCTTCACGACAACACGACCTATGGCAAAGGCCTCGCGGACCAGACGCAGAAGGCGCTGAACCAGGCCGGCGGGAAAGAGGCGCTGTACACCGCCTATACTCCGAAGGAGAAGGACTACTCCGCCCTGGTCAGCCGCATGAAGCAGGCCGGCATCAGCGTCATCTATGTCGGCGGCTACCATACCGAAGCCGGGCTGATCATCCGCCAGGCCAAGGCGCAGGGCATGAAGGCGACCCTGGTCGGCGGCGACGCGCTGGTCAGCAATGAGTTCTGGCAGATCGCGGGCGATGCCGGGACGGGCACGCTGATGACGTTCTCCCCCGATCCGCGGCTCAACAAGGCGGCGGGCGATGTCGTGAAGTCCTTCAAGGACAAGGGCATCGATCCGGAGGGGTATGTCCTCTACTCCTACGCCGCCATCCAGATCTGGGCCGAGGCGGCGAAGAAGGCGAAGACCACCGATCCGAAGAAGGTGGCCGACGCGCTGAAGGCATCGGGCAATTGGGCGTCGGTGCTGGGGCCCATGAGCTTTGACAAGAAGGGCGACCCGAAGGGCTCGGGCTATGTGTTCTATGTCTGGAAGAACGGTAGCTACGCGCAGATGTAATGGGATGGGGGAGAGGATGGGCCGGTGGCCTGTCCTTTCCCTTGGACTTCGGGGGCGGGGTTAGGGCGATGACGCTGGACCGTCCGATGACCTTGGATGAGTTCCTGGCCTGGGAAGAACGGCAGGAAGCGCGGTTTGAGTTTGACGGGTTCGGCCCGGTGGCGATGACGGGCGGGACGGTTCTGCACTCCATCATTCAGGGGAACCTGGTGACGGCGCTTCATGGCCGTCTGCGCGGGGGTCCCTGCCGAGTGTTTGGGGGCAATTTGAAGATCGTAGTGGCGGAGCGGGTCCGGTATCCGGATGCGTTTGTTGTCTGCTCGCCGCAAGCCGGTGCCGCAACGGTGGCCCGGGACCCGGTTGTGGTGTTTGAGGTCCTCAGCCCCGGCACGTCACGCACCGATCGCATCACCAAGGCGCGCGAATATGGCGCGACGGAGTCCATCCAGCGCTACGTCATCCTCGAACAGGGCGCCCAAGCCGCCACCGTCTTCGCTCGGCGGAACGGCATCTGGGCCGGCGTGGTGGTTGAGGGAGATGCCGTCCTGGACATGCCGGAGATCGGGATCGGTGTGCCGCTGGCCGAGCTTTACGTGGATGTGGGGTTCTCGGAGGAGTGAGGGGCGCGGCACAACGCGCACGCACCGATCGCGGCCGCCCCGCGATCCCGTAACCTGCCCCCCTCCCCCATTGCCTCAGCCCCAGAAACTCGCCTCGGGCGGATGGATCGTCCCGCCATCATAACGCAGCCCCGGCACGCGATCGGACGCCAGCAACATCGGGCCATCGAGATCAACGATCTCGGCCTGCTGCGCCAGAACCAGCGCCGGCGCGACGCCGAGCGACGTGCCGACCATACCGCCGGCCATGATGCGGAAGCCGCGCCGCTTCGCCTCGGCCGCCAGGGCCAGCGCCTCGGTCAGCCCCCCCGCCTTGTCGAGCTTGATGTTGAGCACATCATATTTCCCCGCGAGCCGGTCCAGATCGGCGCGCGTCCGGCATGATTCGTCGGCGCAGATCGGGATCGGGCGCGCCAGGCGCAGCAGCGCGTCGTCGGCGTCGGCCGGCAGCGGCTGTTCGATCAGTTCGACCCGGCAATCCAGCAGCGCGGGCATGAAGGCGGCAAGCTGGGCCTCGGTCCAACACTCATTCACATCGATGATCAGGCGCGACGCCGGGGTGGCGGAGCGCACCGCCTGCACCCGCTCGATGTCGCCGTCTCCGCCCAGTTCCAGTTTGAACAACGGCCGAGCGCGATTGGTTGACGCGAGGTCCGCCATCGCCTGGGGGGTGTCGAGCGGCAGGGTGAACGCCGTCACGACCGGCTTCATCGCGGCGAACCCGGCCAGGTCCGAGACGCTTTGATAGGCGCGCTTCGCGTCGATGTCCCACAGCGCGCAGTCGAGCGCGTTGCGCGCCGCGCCGGGGGGTAACGCGGTTTGCAGCGTTTCCCGGTTCAGGCCGCCGAGGACCGCACCCTTCATCGCCTCCACCGCGCTGAAGACGCTCTCGATGCTCTCCCCGAACCGTCCCACCGGCACGCCCTCCGCTCGGCCGCGCGAGTCGCCGTCGGAGATGTCGGCGACGACGACGTCGGCGGTGGTCCGGAGCCCCTGCGCGGTCATGACGGGCCGAGCGAGCGGCCAGGAGCGGCGCGTGACTGTGAGTTTTTGGGGGTGGGGCGCCATGTTTGTTGAACTCTTTCCGCGAATTTTGAGCGAGGGGGGGATTATAGCGGGCGGCGGTCATGGCGGACAGGCAGGGGTCGCGTCAGATGGTGGGGAAACGTTGAACTGGGTGGAGACACGGCTTGCATATGCTTAGCGGGATTCAGATCCGCTCCAAAAATTTTGTCGCGGCCCTTGCATATGTCTGGTCCCTTTGTTATGTATGGTCCGTCACTGTTTTAGGTTCCCGATATATGCCGACAATCAAGACGACCGTCGATGATGCCACCTACGCAACGCTTGTGGATTTGCGCAAACGAAAGGGAGTGCCGAGCGTGTCTGCCCTCTTCTTGAGTCAGTGCGGCGTGCTGACCGATCAAAAAGAGGCCACTGAGATCGTCAGACGGGCGATTGCATCCGCCAAAAAAAAGACCAGCGGTCCGAGGTCACAATATAAACTACAAGACCTATTTCCCAAAACTCAATGGACTGCATTCTCGAAGCCCGCTCGCATTATTGCTGGGAAGATGTTTAAGGCCAAGATTGAGGCTGAAAATTTGGGAATACAGATCCTCGATAAATCCTCTTCCAACCACCAATACTACACGACAGTCTGATTTCCGGTTGTCGTTCGGCACTGCGCCTCGCCCAAGTGCCATCTACGGGGCACTTAGGCGAGGCGTCGCACGGCGGCCGACCAGCCATTCCAAAACCATGAATTGAGCGGGCTTCGACGAGAAGACGCTTAGCCCATCTTATTCACTGCATGTCAGGGATTCGCTGGCGGGCGTAGCGTAATCGTCTGATTTGACGCAGAGATTTGGGTGTCGAGACCAACATCTGCCGAATCGGACGGTGCCACACCCGCCATGATCGAAAATACGCCGCTGCCGTT
>CAMCDA010000350.1 GCA_945873195.1 Asaia bogorensis | reverse complement strand
TAGGCCCCTCCAGTCTTCCCCCCAACCAATGGTTTCCAAAGGCCTCGGCCTTTGGTGGGGTCCAGGGGCAAAGCCCCTGGCGGGTTTCAGGGCGGAGCCCTGACCCTTGAACATCTCCGCGCCCTTCATCGCCCGTCCTGTTGCTACCTGGCTGCTTGCCATTGCCGTCGTGTTGGCCGGTGCCTTGGGGTATCGCGCCTTGCCCGTCTCGGCGCTGCCCGAGGTTGATTTTCCCACCATCCAGGTCGTCACCCAGATGCCGGGTGCCGCGCCCGAGACGGTGGAGACCCTGATCACCGCGTCGTTGGAGCGCACTTTCGGCCAGATCCCTGGCCTGACCGCGATGACCTCGCAGAGTTCCCAGGCCACCAGCCAGATCACCTTGCAGTTCGAGCTGGCGCGTTCGATCGATTCCGTGGCGCAGGATGTGCAGGCCGCGATCAATGCCGCCGCGGCGACCTTACCCGCGAATCTCCCGTATCCGCCGACCTATGCCAAGGTGAACCCGGCCGACGCGCCGATCCTGACGATCGCGTTGACCTCCGACAGCGTGCCGCTCGATCTCATGAGCGATGCCGCCGACACGTTGCTGCAACCCAAGCTGGCCGAGATCTCCGGCGTCGGGCGGGTCACGGTGCAGGGTGGCATGCGCGCGGCGGTGCGGGTGCGGGTCGATCCCGCGCGTCTCGCGTCCTATGGCCTGTCCACCTCGGATGTCAGGACCGCGATCACCGGGGCCAACGTCAACGGCGCCAAGGGTGGCTTCGACGGGCGGCGGGTGGCGTTTGCCCTCGGCGCCAACGACCAGCTGGCGGATGCCGAGGCGTATCGCGACCTGGTGATCGCCTGGCGGAATGGCGCGCCGGTGCGGCTACGCGATATCGGCACCGCGGTGCCGGGGGTGGAGAATGACCGCGCCTCGGCCAGGTTCAACGGCATCGACGCGGTCGTTTTGGACATCCAGCGCCAGCCCGGCGCGAACATTGTCCAGACGGTGGAGACGATCAAGGAAGCGCTCCCGCGGATGCGGCAGGCCCTGCCGAACGGGATCGTGCTGTCGGTGGTGGCGGACCGGACGGAGACGATTCGGGCCTCGGTGGCCGAGGTGCAGTTCACCCTGGTGCTGGCGATCGTGCTGGTCGTGGGCGTGATCTTCCTTTTCCTGCGTTCCCCCCGCGCGACCTTCATCCCGGCGATCGCGCTGCCGATTTCCCTGATCGGCACCTTCGGTGTGATGAAGCTGCTGGGATTTTCAATGGATAATCTGTCGCTGATGGCGCTGACGGTCGCCACCGGCTTCGTCGTCGACGACGCGATCGTGATGATCGAGAACGTCGTTCGCCACATCGAAAAGGGCGCCGATCCGCTGGAGGCGGCGTATCGCGGCGCGGCCGAGATCGGGTTCACCATCATCTCCCTGACCGTGTCGCTGATCGCGGTGTTCATCCCGTTGTTGTTCATGACCGGCGTGGTCGGGCGGCTGTTCCACGAATTCGCGGTGACGCTGTCGGTGGCGGTGATCGTCTCGGCGGTGGTGTCGCTGACGCTGACGCCGATGATGTGCGGGCGGATGCTGCGCCCGGCCCACCTGGAACGCCCCGGCCGGTTGTCGCGCTGGACCGAGGCGGGGTTCGACGCGGTGCTCTCGGCCTATCGGGTCAGCCTGCGATGGAGCTTCCGGCACGAGAAGCTGATGCTGGTGACCGCCGTCGCCACGCTGGTGGGCACGATCGGGCTGTATCTGATCGTGCCCAAGGGGTTCATGCCGCGACAGGATACCGGGGTGATCATCGCGGTGACCGAGGCGGCGCAGAGTATCTCGATTCCCAGCCTGGTGGCGTTGCAGTCGCGGGTGGCCGAACGCATCCAGGCTGATCCGGCGGTGACCGGCGTTGTGTCCTTCGTCGGCGCCGGCACGATCAACGCGACGCCGAACGCCGGACGGCTGACCATCGCGCTGAAGCCGGTGGCCCAACGCGATCCCGCCGATGTCGTGATCGCCCGCTTCAACGCCGCCATAGCCGACATCGCCGGCATCACCGCCTGGTTCCAGCCCGTGCAGGACATCCAGATCGGCACGCGCATGAGCCGTACGCAGTTCCAGTACACGCTGATGGACACCGACGCCGAACGCCTCGCGCTGTGGGCGCCGCGGCTGCTGGAGCGGATGCGGGCGCTGCCGGCGCTGCGGGGTGTGGCCTCCGACCAGCAGAATGACGGGTTCCGCACCCAGGTGGTGGTCGATCGGGCGCTGGCGATGCGGATGGGCGTGTCGATGCAGGCGATCCAGGACACGCTGTATGACAGTTTCGGCCAGCGCCAGGTCTCCACCATCTTCGGCCAGGCGAACCAGTATCGCGTGGTGCTGGAGGCCGATCCCGACTGGCAGCGCGACCCGGCGTCGCTGCGGCTGCTGCGGGTGCCGGGGGCAGGGGGCGCGCAGGTGCCCCTGGCCGCCGTCGCGCGGTTCGAGCAGACGACTGCTCCGCTGGTCCTGACCCATCAGGCGCAGTTTCCGTCCGTCACCATCAGCTTTGACCTCGCGCCCGGCGCGTCGCTGGGGCAGGCGGTCGATGCCATCGCCAAGGCCTGGACCGAGATCGGCATGCCGGAGACCATCATCGGCGGCTATGCCGGGGACGCGGCCGAGTTCGAGAAGTCGCTCGCCGCTGAACCCTGGCTGATCCTGGCGGCGATCGTGGTGATCTACATCGTGCTGGGGGTGCTGTACGAAAGCTGGATCCATCCGGTGACGATCCTGTCCACCTTGCCCTCGGCCGGCATCGGCGCGCTGCTGGCGCTGATGATCACCGGCAGCGATTTGTCGCTGGTGGGGCTGGTGGGCATCGTGCTGCTGATGGGGATCGTGAAGAAGAACGCGATCATGATGGTGGATTTCGCGTTGGAGGCGGAACGCGGGGGCGCCACCCCCGAGGACGCGATGCGCGACGCCTGCCTGCTGCGGTTCCGCCCGATCATGATGACCACGCTGGCGGCGCTGCTGGGCGCGGTGCCACTGGTGCTGGGCCACGGCGCGGGGTCCGAGCTGCGCTGGCCGCTGGGTGTGACGATCATCGGCGGGTTGTTGGTTTCGCAGTTTTTGACGCTCTACACGACGCCGGCGATTTATCTGGCGTTTGACCGGCTGTGGGCTCGGATCACGGGTCCGGCAGCCCGTTCGGTGGCGGCGGAATGAGGGGGGTTGCGCGCCAGCCTGCAATGCCCCCCCTCCCCTTGAGGGCTTGGGCCGCGAAGCGGACCAAGGTCGGGGGGAGGGGTATCGCGGCACGGACTTGGGGGCATCACCCCCCACCCCAACCCCAACCCTCCCCCTCAAGGGGGGAGGGGGCGAGTACGACTTTCCACCCCCACCCCGACTTCCCTACTCCCCCACCCCCTGACCCATGAACTTCTCCACCCTCTTCATCGCTCGGCCTGTCGCCACGATGCTGTTGGCGTTCGGGCTCTTTCTCTCGGGCGTCGTCGCCTACTGGTTCCTCCCGGTGGCCGCCCTGCCGCGCGTGGATATCCCCACCATCGTCGTCTTCGCCGGCCGCCCCGGGGCGGACCCGGAGACGATGGCGGCCTCCGTCGCCGCGCCGTTGGAGCGGCGGTTGGGGGAAATCGCGGGGGTGACCGAGCTGACCTCGACTTCCACGATCGGCAACACCTCGATCGTCATCCAGTTTGATATCAACCGCGACATCAACGGCGCCGCGGCGGATGTGATGGCGGCGATCAACGCCGCGGCCACCGACCTGCCGACCGACCTGCCGCGCCGGCCGTACTACCGCAAGTTCAACCCCGCCGCCGCGCCGATCCTGGCTTTGGCGCTGTCGTCCGACACGCTCTCGATGGCGCAGATCTATGACGCGGTCGATACCGTCCTGGCGCAGCGCCTGTCGCAGGT
>CAMCDA010000349.1 GCA_945873195.1 Asaia bogorensis | reverse complement strand
TGGCAGATGCCTAGGACTTTTCTCGGTTTTATTGGGTGCAGGGTGAGTTCCAGGGCGGTGGAGAAGGCGAGGGTTCCTTCGCTGCCGACGAGGAGGCGGGCGAGGTTGTCCCGGCGTTCGGCGCGGGCGGTGGGGGTGAGGGATTCGATGTTGTAGCCGCCGACGCGGCGGAGCTGCTTGGGGAAGCGGGAGGCGATCTCATCCGCTTCCGATAGGCCGAGGGCGCGCATGCGCTGGATCAGGTCGGCGATCCGGTTCGGCACGCCCCATCCGAGGTTGTCGGGGATGGCGCCGAAGCGGTGGCGGGTCCCGTCCGCCAGGATCGCGTCGATCGACAGGACGTTGTCGGCCATCAGCCCATAGCGGATGGACTTGGACCCGCAGGAATTGTTCCCCGCCATGCCACCGATCGTGCAGCGGGCATGGGTGGACGGGTCCACCGTGAAGAACATCTTGTGCTCACGCAGCGCGGTGTTCAGATGGCCGAGGACGGTGCCTGGTTCGACCAGCGCCGTCTGCGCCACCGGGTCGATGTGCAGGATGCGCCGCAGGTGCTTGGAGCAATCCATCACCAGCGCCCGGTTCACCGTCTGGCCGCATTGGCTGGTGCCGCCGCCGCGTGGCAGGACGGGGATGCCTTTCTCCCGCGCGATCGTCATCGCGGCGACGACGTCATCGACCGTCTCGGGCACGATCACGCCGAGCGGCTCGACCTGGTAGATCGAGGCGTCGGTCGAATAGCGGCCACGACTAGCGCGGTCGAACAGGACCTCCCCCTGGATGTTGCGGGCGAGGCGGAGGGCCAGGTTGGAGTCGCCGGGTTGCATGTCGATCGTGGTCATCTGGTGTCCCCGGGGTTGCCGGCGCGACATTGCCGCCGATGGCGGGAGTCTGCCAAGGCGGGTCCGCCAAGGGGGTCAATCCGGTGGCTCAGTCGCGCCCCAGGATGGGCAAAGCATAGCGCGGGATGATCTCATCCTCAGTGACCAGGGTCAGGCCCTCAATCAGCGCCTGCGCGATCAGCATGCGGTCGAACGGGTCGGCGTGGTGGCGGGGCAGATCGGCCACCCGCATCGCATGGGCCGGCAGGATCGGCAGGATTTCAAGTCCGAGCGAGGCGGTGATGGCGTCGAGTTGAGGGAGCGGGAAGGTGAGGCGGCCGGTCGTACGCTTGATCGCGATCTCCCACACCGAGGCCACGCTGAGGAATATGCGCTGGTCGGGCGAGGAGACCGCGGCGCGTGTCGCAGGCGACAGTCGGTCGGGCTCACCGACCATCCAGATGAAGATATGCGTATCGAGCAGAAGGTTCAGCGCCCCAGCCCTTCGAAGGCGCGCTGGATGTCCTCGGGCAACGGATCGTCAAAATCGTCGCCGATCCGCACCTGGTCCGCCCAAAGCCCCAGCACGCGAGGGGCGGTCCGGGTCGCGAGGGGTACGAGCCGCGCCAATGGGCGGCCTGCCTTGGCGATGACGATCTCCTCCCCGGCAGCCGCGCGTTCGACCAGGCGAGAGAGGTTCGTCTTGGCGTCGTAAAGGTTGACGGTGTCCATGGGACCTCCTGACCAATCTTGGTCAACCGCACTATGCGCCGGGTAGGCAACACGGGCAAGGCCGGACTACCCGGCCACCAGCGCCCGATACGCCGCCGCCAGCCTCGGGGCAAAGACCGCTGGCGCGGCGGTTGCTTCCATGAAGCGGCGCCCCCCCTGCCCCAGCCGGCGACACAACGCTGGATCGGCCAGCAGCCGCTCGATCGCCGCGCGCAGGGCGGCGGGGTCATGGGCTGGGACAACAAGCCCGGTCTCTCCATCGCGGACAAATTCCCGCACGCCGTCGGAGTCGCTCACGATCACCGCCTTGCCCATGGCACCTGCCTCCATGATCGTGCTGATCCCGCTGGCGTTGCGCGTGTCGGGATGCAGCGGGACAACGACAAAGCGGGACCCCGCATACAGATCCCGCAGCGCCGGAGCTGACACCCGTGCCCGGATCGGCGTGACCTCTGGTCCCGCGCCATCAAGCCACAGCCCGGTGCGGATGCGCGTCGGCGTCCCGAGCCCTTCCAGCGCGGACAGCAAGGTCGGGTAGTCTCGCCCGTCATCATCGCCCACGGCCAGGATGTAGTCGCCCGCAGTATCCGGACCGGGCACATAGAACGCGGTATCGACCCAATGCCCGACGACGATCACCCGGGCACCCCATCGATCATGGATATAGCTGTCCTGGATCTGGTTCAGCGCCAGCACGCCACCGACATGGGGCAGCGTCCGGTCCTGGACGCCGCGCCGCACGCGCCAGGTCTCGGATGGCAAGAAATCCCAGATCGCGATCCGCATGCGCAGACGCAGGAACCGCCGAACCGTGACCAGGGCAAAAGCCACCGAGTCATTGCCGGACACGATCAGGTCATAGCGTCGACGCGTGAAGATTGCCCGCAGCAGCCGCAAGGGATCGAAAGCGCGGAAGAACGGATGCATCCGCCCGAACGGGTTCCTCGGCCATGCGCCCGGGTCAATGGAGTCCACCTCGATCCCCTCCGCCCGCAACAACGCCGGCGGCATGGTGGGGATCGGGTGCTCTCCGGCCGCGTGCAGCCGCCACAGCGGTTCATAGGGAACCGAGGGCAGCAGCAGCACGCGCACCGGTGGGCCTCAGTCTTCCGGCCGGAAGCCCATGACCGCCTGGAACCGGTCCTGATAGGCGGGCCAAACCTCGGGGTTCAGCAGACGCGGCGGGCGCTTGCCGTCCAGGATGTCGATCATCTGTTCGGCCGCGATCTTCGCGATATTGTAGCGCGACTGCCGGGTGATGCCGGCCGTGTGCGGGCTCGCCAGCACGTTGTCGAAGGCCAGCAGCGGATGGTCGTGCGGAGGCGGTTCATCCTCCCAAACATCCAGCCCCGCGCCGGCGATCTGGTTCTTCGTTAGGGCATCGGCCAGAGCGACCTCATCATGGATGCCGCCGCGCGCCGTCGTGATGAAATACGCATGAGGCTGCATGGCGGCGAACTGCGCCGCCCCCATCATCCCGCGCGTTTCCTTCGTGTGCGGGCAGTTGATCGACACATAGTCGGCCTGCCGCAGCATATCTTCCAGCGTCGCGGCCTTCTCAGCCCCCTTGGCGGCGAGCTGCTCAGCCGTCTGGTAGGGGTCGTAGGCAATGACCCGCATGCGGAACAGGCCCTTGCACAGCTCCGCCACGCGCGTGCCGACATGGCCGAGGCCGATGATCCCGATCGTCCGCTCCAGCAGGTCGTCACCCATATAGGCGCGCCGGTTGTAGTCGCTGGACCGGCGCATCTGGTGGTCGGACAGCATGATGCGCTTGGACAGCGTCAGCATCATCGCCATCACGTGTTCGGCGACACCTTCCTTGTTGCCACCGGCCTGGTTGACCACGGCCACGCCCGCCTTGGTCGCTTCCTCCAGGTTGACCGTGTCGAACCCGGCGCCATTCGTCGACAGCACGACCAGATTGGGGCAGCGCGCGAACAGCGGCGTATAGCCCTGGTACTTCATCGCCAGTTCCTGCCGCGACGACCCGATCTGATAGGCATGCGCCAGGGACAGCACGCGTTCGGCCTCGGCTTCGGGGCTGTCATTCACCAGCTTGTCGACCTGGATGTCCGGCCGCTGGGCCAGGATGTCGAGGTAGACCTGATGGGAGACGTCATTCACATAGAAGACGCGCTTGGTGTTGGACGCCATCGGTAGCCTTTCGGGTCGAAATGAGGCGCGCACCCTACTCCGCGCCCCCGGCCCGGGCAAACCGCTCGCTTGCGAAAGGGCCGCCCAGGCGTATCTGTGGGATCACGCAACGGGAGAACCCATCATGACCACGCCGGCCGATGTCCTGGATTTCTGGTAACTCCCAAGCACCCCCTGGGTGAGTCCGATTGGCAACAATGGGTTCCTGTTTTCGCGTCCGCGCTTGAAGCTGATTGCGTGCGGAGCGGGAACATGAGTCAACGTCGGGATGGAACTGCCTCCCGATGTGCGTGCGTTGATCGC
>CAMCDA010000348.1 GCA_945873195.1 Asaia bogorensis | reverse complement strand
GAGGCGCTGCAGTTCGAGGCGCTGGGTCAACCGCGACAGGCAAGCGCGCGATTGCCGGACGGGCGCACGGCAACGCTGGAATTTCGTGGGTCCGGGCTGGCCGGGACGGGTCAGGCGATCCCGCAGCACTTCGCCATCACCGGCGATCTCGCCGGTTTGCGCGTGGGCCAACTGGTCACGGTCATGGCAGAAACCGAGGAGGCGCAGGAGGGCATCGCCCTGCCACGCTCCGCCGTGCTGCGCGGGCAGAGCGGAGTTGCCATCGTCTACGAACACAGCGCCGCAGAGCGGTTCCGCCCGCACGAGGTGCGGACCGCGACGTTGAGCGGCGATCGCGTGCTGATGGTGGCTGGGATTAAACCGGGCCTGCGCATCGTGACGCAGGGTGCCGAATTGCTGAACCAGATCCGCTGAGGCACAGACAATGTTCACGTTCCTGGTCACCCAGTCGCTGCGCAACCGTGTCCTGGTGCTGGCGATCGCCCTGGTGCTGCTTGGCTATGGCGGCTTCGTCGCCACCCGACTGCCGGTGGACGTCTTTCCTGACCTCAACCGCCCCACTGTGACGCTGATGACCGAGGCAGAGGGCCTGGCTCCGCCGGAAGTCGAGCAGCTCGTCACCTATCCGATCGAGACGCAGATGAACGGCCTGCCGGGCGTGTCGCGCGTGCGCTCGGTGTCCGGCGTCGGTCTCTCGATCGTGTATGTCGAGTTCGACTGGGGCACCGACATCTACCGCAACCGCCAGCAGATTGCCGAACGGCTGACCCTGGTGCGCGCCCAGTTGCCGGCCACCGCCGTGCCACAGATGGGCCCGATCTCCTCGATCATGGGCCAGATCGTGCTGGCCGCGGTCACCGCGCCCGACGGCGTCTCGCCGATGGAAGTGCGCGAGGTCGCTGATTTCATCATCCGTCCACGTCTTCTGACCATCCCCGGCGTGGCCCAGGTGATCCCGATCGGCGGCGAGGTGCGCCAGTTCCGCGTTGCCCCGAACCCCGCCGCCATGCGCGCCCTTGGCGTGACGCTGGAGCAGGTTGAGCGTGCGCTTGCGCAGTTCGGGACCAACACCGGCGGCGGCTACGCCGACCAGCACGCGCGCGAATACCTCATCCGCAATATCGGCCGCACGCTGAGCCTGGAGTCATTGCGCCAGCTTGTCGTGCGTAACGCGGAGGGCGGTCCGATCCATCTGCGCCAAGTGGCGGAGGTCGATTTTGCCGCGCGCCTCAAGCGCGGCGAGGCCGGATACATGGGCAAGCCCTCGGTAATCATCTCCGTCGAGAAGCAGCCAGACATCGACACACTGCACCTGACGCGCGAGGTCGAGGCCGCTCTCGCCGAGCTGTCTCAAACGCTGCCCTCGGGCATTCGAGCTGACAACATCCTGTTCCGCCAGGCAAATTTCATCGAGATCTCGATCGGCAACGTGCGCACCGTGCTGCTGGAGGCCACCGCGGTGGTCGCTGTGATCCTCTTCGCCTTCCTGCTGAACGTCCGCACGACGGTGATCTCGCTGACCGCGATCCCGGTATCGGTCCTGACCGCGGCGATCGTCTTCCACTTTGCCGGCCTGTCGATCAACACCATGACGCTGGGCGGGCTGGCCATCGCCATCGGCGAACTGGTCGACGACTCGGTGGTCGATGTCGAGAACATCTTTCGTCGTCTGCGCAGCAATCGCGCCTTGGCCGAACCCCTGCCGGTGTTCGATGTGGTGGTGGCCGCCAGCCAGGAGGTCCGCTCCGGCATCGTCTACGCGACCATGATCATCGTGCTGGTCTTTGTGCCGCTGTTCGCGCTGACCGGCATCGAGGGCCGGCTGTTCGTCCCGCTGGGACAGGCCTACATCATCTCGATCCTGGCCAGCCTGGTGGTCTCGATCACGCTCACCCCGGTGATGGCCTTCTACCTGCTGCCACACATGCGCCGGCTTGAAGAACACGAGGGCGCGCTGGTGCGGGTGCTGAAGCGCGGCAACGCGGCGATGCTGCGCTGGGCGCTGCCGCGTCCGCGGCGCCTGCTTGCGCTGGCCTGTATCGCCGTGGTTGCGGCCAGCGCGGGCGCGAGCCAATTGCCGCGGGCTTTCCTGCCCCCGTTCAACGAGGGCACGCTGACCATCAACACCCTGTTCAATCCTGGCATCTCGCTCGCTGAGTCCAACCGCGTAGGCCTGATTGCCGAGCGACTGATCATGGAGGTGCCGGAGGTCAAGGCCGTAGGCCGCCGCACCGGCCGCGCCGAGCTCGACGAGCACGCCGAAGGCGTCCATTCATCTGAGATCGAGGTGGAACTGCACGGCGAGGGCCGGGGCAAGGATGCCATCATCGCTGACATCCGCGACCGCCTGGCGGTGCTGCCGATGGCGATGAATGTCGGTCAGCCAATCTCGCACCGTCTGGACCACATGCTGTCGGGCGTGCGCGCCCAGATCGCGGTCAAGATCTTCGGCGAGAATCTCGATACGTTGCGCATCAGCGCCGAGAGGCTGCGCGCGCGCCTGGAAGCGGTCCCGGGCGTGGTCGATCTCCAGGTGGAGAAGCAGGTGCGCATCCCGCAGCTCGAAATCAGCATCGACTACGATCGCGCCGCCCTCTACGGGGTGCAGCCGGCCATGGTCACCGAGCAGTTGGAGCGCCTGTCCAACGGACGCCTGGTCTCGCGCCTGGTGGACGGCAACCGGCGCTTCGATGTGGTGGTCCGCCTGGCGGATGCGGTGCGAACAACCGAGGGCCTGGCCAACCTGCTGATCGAGACGCCGCATGGCTGGGTGCCTGTTCGCGCGATCGCCGATGTGCGCGAGACCGATGGCCCCAACCAGATCCTCCGCGAGAATGGCAAGCGCCGTCTGGTGGTCTTCGCCAACGCGGCCGGGGGCAGCGACATGGCCGCGATCATCGCCACGATCCGCGCGGAGCTGGCAGCCATGGGCCTGCCCGAGGGCGTCTTCGTCAGCCTGGAGGGGACATTCCAGGCGCAGGAGGAGGCAAGCCGCACCATCGCCGCGCTGTCGGTCGTATCGCTGCTGATGGTGTTCGCGATCCTATACAGCCGCTATCGCTCGGCCGTGCTGGCCATGATCATCATGGGCAGCGTGCCACTCGCCCTGATCGGCAGCATCGTCGCGCTGTGGCTGGCGGACCAGCCACTGTCGGTCGCCTCGATGATCGGCTTCATCACCCTCACCGGCATCGCGGCCCGCAACGGCATCCTGAAGATCAGCCACTACATCAACCTCGCGGTGCACGATGGGCTGCCGTTCGGTCCGGACCTCGTCCTCCGCGGCAGCTTGGAACGGATGACCCCGGTGCTGATGACGGCGCTGTCGGCCGGGGTGGCGCTGGTCCCGCTGATGATCGACGCCTCCGCGCCCGGCAAGGAGATTCTCCACCCGGTGGCCGTCACCATCTTCGGCGGGCTCGTCAGCGCCACGCTGCTCGACGCAATCCTCACGCCCGTGCTGTTTCTGCGCTATGGCGAGTCCGCCCTGCGCCGGCTGACTGAGGCGTCCGCGTCGATGCCGCCGGCGACCACCGCCCCGGCTGCCGCCAGTTTCTGACAACCACGGAGCGACCCATGTCACGACGCGCCTTGCTTGCCCTGTTTCTCCTTTTTCCCATGTCCGCCATTGCCCACGAGCCGCGCATTGGTCCGCGCGGCGGCGTGCTGGTCGATGCGGGCCCCTACCATGTGGAGGTTGTCGTAGCCGCCGCCACGCTCGATGTCTTCGTGAGCGACGCGCAAGATCGGCCGCTGCCGGCCGCCGGATTCCGAGGCACGGCGATCGTGGTTGCGAACGGCAAGCAACATCGGATCCCGCTGACCGCGATACATCCCGACCGGCTCTCGGGCCAAGCGAGCCTGGTTCGGGGCCAGGCCCTGAAGGGCGCCATCCAGTTGAGCGACCCTGACGGCAAGACGGCCGTCGCCAAGCTGGAGTAACGATAGAATGACTAATCCCTACTCCATCGCTTGCTGTTTTTGGTTGCCTCGACACGAGGATGCGGGGATTGCCTCGTTGCATGGCCTCCTGGTTCCGGGCGCTGCG
>CAMCDA010000347.1 GCA_945873195.1 Asaia bogorensis | reverse complement strand
CACGACGATCAAGCATATGGCTCACAACTTGCTCCGAACCGCCGGCGGCAAGGACTCATTGCGCCTGCGGCGGAAAGTCGCCGCATGGGATGATGACTTTCTCGCGGGCATCATCGCTCGGTGAAAAAGGCTTCACCCGATTCCCCTGGTGCATCTTCCGCAATCATCGAGTTTGCCGTTGACCGGCCATGCGGCCCTGTGGTGCCTGACCGCCATGATGCGCCTGCTGCTGATCCTCCTGTTCGGGCTGTTGCTGCCCGGTTTCCCCGCCCTCGCCCAGCGCGCGGCGCCGCCCGCCACGGCGCCAGCGGCGTCTCCACCCCAGGCCGGCATCAGCGCCGATCAGGCCCGCCTCGCGCTGGACGTGATGAACGATCCGGCCAAGCGGGCAGCCTTTACCGCGACGCTGGAGGCCATCATCCGCGCGCAGGGCGCCACCCCGCCCCAAGGCGGTGCCGCGCCTGGCCCAGCTAGCCCGGCCGCCGCCAGCCGGGTTCCCGCCAGTCCTGCCGCCGCCAACCCTACCGCTGCCAGCCCTGTCCCCGGCGTTCCGGCTCCTGGCGCCGCCGTGGCGCCCGCCGCCGCGCCGGCGGAACCGAAGCCAGCCGCCGAGGTCAGCGCCCTGCCGCTGGAACCGGACAGCCTGGGCGCGCAGCTTCTTGTCTCCGCCTCCGGCCTGCTGAACACCCTAGGCCAGCAAGCCCGGCAGGCGGTCCACGCCATCCGCAGCCTGCCGCTGCTGTGGGGCTGGATCGAGGTGATGGTTACCAGCCCCCTCGCGCAGGACTTCCTGATCGATACGATATGGCGGGTCCTGCTCGGCCTCGCCGTCGCCATCGCCGTGCAGCGCGGCGTGCGCCATCTGCTGCGCCACCCGATCCAGCGGCTGGAAGACGCCGGTTGGCCGGCCGCCGAAAAATCCACCCCGCTCGACGAACTCGTCGATGAGGCGCCCCACGACGGCATGGTGCGCGCCGAGGCCGGGGAGATCGAACCCCCGCCCCGCTATGCGCGGGGATACGCCGTCTTTGCCTCAATCCGCAGAGCGCCGAGGGTTATGGCGCGGGTGGGGCTGGAATTGCTGCCGGTGCTCGCGACCGCGCTGGCCGGCCATCTGTTTGCCGGGTCCGGCCTCGGCGGGCAGTCCAGCACACGGCTGATCATTTTGGCCGTGATCGACTCCTACGCCGTCTGCACCGCCATCCTGCGCGTCAGCCGCATCCTTTTGCTGCCGTCCGAGTCCCACTTCGCCCTGGCCAATCCCTCGCCAGAGACCGCTGATCGCCTGATCCTCTGGATTCGCCGCCTCGCGGTGGGGGCCATCGTCGCCTATGCGTTCGGCGAGGTCGGCTTCCTTCTCGGCCTGTCACCGGTCGCGCATCTGGCCTTGCAGAAGGCGGTCGGCCTGTATGTCGTGGTGATCCTCGGGGTGCTGTCGATCCAGTATCGCCGCCCGGTGCGCGACTGGCTGGCCGGCCCACAGGACAAGCCCGGCCGTTTCGCAACCCTGCGCCTCCGCCTCGCGCGGCTTTGGCATTGGGCGGCCTGCGCCCTGCTGGGCGGCGGCTGGTTGATCTGGGCGCTCGAACGGCAGGGAAATACCGCCTATTTCCTGCGTACCGTGATGTTCAGCGTCCTGATCATCGTCGGCAGTCGGATCGTGCAACTCGCGCTGCACGGGCTGCTGGAAAAGGGCCTCAGCATCGTCGCGGCCGACGGGAAGGATTACGGCATCCTGGCGCAGCGGGTCCGAGCCTACCATCGGGTGCTGCACACCGTGCTGTCGATCGCGGTGAATATCGTGACCGTCCTGTCGCTGCTCCAGCTTTACGGCCTCGGCGCCCTTTCCTGGGTCCTCACCTCCGCGCTCGGCCAGCGCATGTTGGCGGCCCTGGCCACCGTGCTGGTGACCATCGCCCTCGCGCTCACGGTCTGGGAAATGAGCAACGCGGCCGTCCAGAGCCATATCTCCCGGCTGGAGCGGGATGCCGAACGCACGAAGTCCGCCCGCGTCCGGACCCTTTTGCCGCTGCTGCGGTCCGCCCTGATCGTGGTCATCGCGCTGATCACGGGGCTGATGGTCCTGAGTGAGATCGGGGTGAACATCGCCCCGCTGCTGGCCGGCGCCGGCATCATCGGCCTCGCGGTCGGCCTGGGGTCGCAAAAGCTCGTGCAGGACCTCATCACCGGCATCTTCCTGCTGCTGGAAAACGCGATGCAGGTTGGTGACGTGGTCAAGGTCGGGGAACTGATCGGCACCGTCGAAAGCCTGTCCGTGCGCACGATCCGCCTGCGGTCGGAGGACGGGTCGGTGCACGTCGTCCCGTTCAGCACGGTCAACACCGTCACCAATATGACCCGCGAGTTCAGCCGAACCGTGTTGCAGGTCACGGTCGCCTATGCGGAAAGCTACGACCGCGTTCTCGGCGTGCTCCGCCAGATTGTCCAGGAAATGCGCGATGAGCCCGCCTGGAGCGGGATCATCCTCGACGATCTGGAGGTTCTCGGCATCGACCGGATGGAGAACACGTCGATCACGATCCGTTGCCGCATCAAGTGCACGGCGTTCGGCCGCTGGTCCGTCGGCCGGGAGTTCAACCGCCGCATGAAAGAGGCATTCGAGTTGGAAGGCATCCAATTGCCCGCCGCCGCCGCCACCGCCAACGCGGTGGTGCGGGGGTAGAGCATGATCGGCCTGAGCGTAAACGTCACAGGCCGTGAATCATGCGATCAAACAAAGAGCTAGAGCGCGTTCTCCCTTTCCGGTCAGGCTGAACGCGCTCTAGCCCGGGCAGGGTCGCCTCTACCCCTCGTAATCGCTGTGGGCGATGTCGAGGTCGGCGAAGCGGGTGAACTCGGCCTCGAAAAACAGCGGGATCGCGCCCGTTGGGCCATGGCGCTGCTTGGCGATGATCAGGTCCGCGCGGTTGTGGGCCTGCGCCATCTTCTGCTGCCATTCCTCCATCGCGGCCTGGAACTTGTCGCCGCTGCCCTCGAAGCCGACCTCCTTGGGCATGCGCTGTTCCAGGTAGTACTCGTCACGATAGACGAACATCACGCAGTCGGCGTCCTGCTCAATCGTGCCTGATTCACGCAGGTCGGAAAGCTGCGGCCGCTTGTCCTCCCGGCTTTCCACCGCGCGGGACAACTGCGACAGCGCCAGCACGGGCACGCTCATTTCCTTGGCGATCGCCTTCAGCCCCTGGGTGATCTGGCTGATTTCCAACACGCGGTTTTCCGGCCGCGTACCGGCGGATGGCCGCATAAGCTGCAAATAATCGACCACGACCAGCGCCAGCCCCTTGGTCCGCTTCAACCGGCGGCAGCGGGTCCGCAGCGCCGACATGGTGATCGCCGGCGTATCGTCGATCTGCAACGGCAGGGTCGCGATTTCCCGCGACACCTGGACGAACTTGTCGAAATCCTTCTGCCCAATATCGCCGCGGCGAATACGGTCGCCGGAAATCCGGGCTTCCTCGCTGAGAAGACGAGTCGCGAGCTGCTCCGAGCTCATTTCCAGGGAGAAGATCGCGACCTGCGCCTTGGGTTGGGCATTCGCGTCGATCGCCCGCGCCTCCGCCAGCAGCGCCTTGGCGGCACCGAAGGCGATCTTGGTCGCGAGCGCGGTCTTCCCCATGCCCGGCCGGCCGGCCAGGATCATCAGATCGGACGGATGCAGGCCGCCCAGCTTGGAATCGAGGTCACGCAGCCCTGTCGTCAGGCCGGACACATGGCCGGCCCGGCGGAACGACCGCTCCGCGCCCAGGATCGCGTCGGTCAAGGCGCGCTCGAACGTCACGAATCCGCCGGATGTCGTGCCGTCGGTCGCGAGGTCGAACAGCGCCTGTTCCGCCACCTCGATCTGCTCGGTCCCGGTCAGGCTGTCCGCGCTGGCGAAGGCGTTGTTGACGACGGTCTCTCCGACATCGATCAACTGCCGGCGCAACCAGGCGTCATGGACCGTGCGGCCATACTCGCCGGCGTTGATGATGCCGACCATGGCGGTCAGCAACTGGGCCAGATAGGCGGTGCCGCCCACCTCATCCAGGATGCCGGCGTGTTCGAACTCGGCCTTCAGC
>CAMCDA010000346.1 GCA_945873195.1 Asaia bogorensis | reverse complement strand
CGTGTCTTCAATCGATGCACCTGCCACACCATGAACTCCGAATCATGGTGCCCTATCGATTCGAATTTTCAGTCAGGGCGCAAGGACAAAATCACAACTGTAGTACTAGGACCGCTTCCGCCAGGCGCTGATCTGCTGCAGCGAGGTGTGCACATGCACCACCACCGGCTGGGTCTTCACCGCCAGGGCGGCCTCGATCACGGATTCGACCTCCGATTCCTCGTGGATCGTCATCCCCTTGGCGCCGAACGCCGTCGCCCAGATCGCGAAATCCGGGTTCGTGAGCTGCGTCGCCGCCTGGTAGGGCCGGCCCGGGTAGCGCGCGTCGTGATGCTGGGTGATCGTGCCGTAGCAGTTGTTGTCCGACACGATGAACACCGGGTT
Source organism: Asaia bogorensis (assembly GCA_945873195.1). Lineage (GTDB taxonomy): Bacteria > Pseudomonadota > Alphaproteobacteria > Acetobacterales > Acetobacteraceae > Rhodopila > Rhodopila bogorensis_A. Next base: position 3,746 of record CAMCDA010000346.1, on the reverse strand, counting down.
CACCCCGTACTGGCAGGCCGTCGCGATCTCGTTCCCGGTCATCAGTGTCCCGCCGTCGCCCGCGAAGCCGATCACCTGCGTGCCGGGCCGGCGCAGGCAGGCCGCGACCGCCATCGGCATCCCCGCCCCCATCGCGCCGACGACCGAGGCCAGGAACATCTGCCCCGGCTTCATCGTCATGTAGCGATGCACGAAGGTTGCGAAATTGCCGGCGTCGGACGTCACGGTCGCGTCATCCGTCAGCCGCTTGTTCACCGCCGCGATCACGGCCGAGAAATTCACGCCATCCGGCATCGACTCCCATTCCGGCTTGGTCACGCGCTTGTGGATCGCGTTCAGCCCGGCCACCCAGCCGCGCCGCTTCTCGACACCGGCCGGCACGCCGCGGGCAAGCAGCGCGCGCACCACCGCCCAGGGCTCGCACGCCATGCCGATATCGGGGCGCCACACGCGCCCGACCTCGTTCGCGTCCGGCCAGACGTGGACCAGCGGCACCTGCGGCTCGGGGGACGGCCAGGTGAAGCCCTGGGTCAGGGAGCCGGTCAGGCGCTCACCGAGCGAGATCAGCAGATCGGATTTCTTGACCTCCGCCAGCATGTCGGCATGCACGCGGCTGGCCATGTAGCCGCCGTAGTTCGGATGGCCGGCGTCGAACAGATGCGGGCGGCGATGGGTGGGGGAAACCGGGATCATCCATTCCTCGGCCAGCCGCGTCAGGTCCGCGAGACCGGCCTCGCGCATCGTCGGCCCGACCCAGATCAGCGGGCGTTCGGCCGCCGCGATCATGGCGGCGAGGCGATCGATGTCCTCGGAAAGCGGCCCGCCTTGCGCCGGCGGGCGCGGACGGCTGAGCACCGCATCCGTCGTGTCGTCGAACACGTCTTCCGGGATCACCACCGCGACCGGGCCGGGCGTGCCGGATTCGGCGATGTGGAACGCGCGGGCGATCGCCTCGCTGATCTGGTCGGGTTCGTTGACCTCGATCACCGCCTTGGACACATCGGCCAGCAGCTTGGGATAGTTCTGTTCCTGCAACGCCATGCGCCCGGCCTCGAACCGTTCCACCTGCCCGATCAGCACGACCAGGGGTGTCGCGTCGTGATAGGCGGTGTGCATCCCGATCAGCGCGTTGGAGATGCCGGGCCCGCGGGAGACGACGCAGACCCCGGCTCGTCCGCCGCGCATCCGCCCGTCGGCGGCGGCCATGAAGGCGGCCCCGCCCTCGTGCCGGCAGACGATCAGCCGCATCCGGTTGTTGTCGGCCAGCGCGTTGGTGAAGCCGAGATAGCTTTCCCCCGGCACGCAGTAGATCATGTCGATGTCATGGGCTTCCAGACTGTCGACCATGAGCTTGGAGACGGATTGCGGCATAGGACGTTTCCCTTGGTGGATGCGGTTGGGTCTTTGGTACAGAACGGGACGCCCAAGGTCAAAAAATCAGGCGATGTCGCCCGCGGTCAAAAAGACCCAGCGGGCGGGGGAAAGACCCAGAAGAAATCTCCCGACTGCCCGCCCGCCTGTTCGGCCTGCCGGTCGAGGTACGCGGCCTCGGCCGCGATCGACCCATCCGGCCAGCCGAGGCAGGCGTTCATCTTCAAACTGACCGGATCGAAGTCCAGCGCGTCCCCCGGCTGCGCCCGCACCATCAGCGCCGAGGGCAGCACGACGCAATGATAGACCCGCAGCGCGCAGGGCAGCCGGCGCGCGCGCTCGAAATTGCGGCGGAAGCGTTCCGGCGAGTCACCCGGCAGGCCCATGATGATCTCCACCGCGACCTTGGAAACTTCCGAAAGCGAGCCCAGCGTCTGCTCGAACCGCGCCTCGTCGTACTTGCGGTCGACATGGGCAAGGACCTCGGTGTCGAAGGATTGCAGCCCGACACCGACATAGGCGTTGCCGACATCGCGCAGGAAATCGAGATGCTCCTGCCGGACGGTCGCCGGATAGACCTCGCAGATCAGGCCGCGACCCGACAGGAACCCGGTGTCCCGCGCGGCGCGATGCAGGTTGCGGAAGGCGCCGGCATTCAGGTTCAGACCGGCATCGGCCAGCAGGGCAGCGCGCAGGCCGAGGCGCGCCATCGCGTCGAACTCCCCGGTCAGACTGTCGACATCGCGCACCCGCTTGGGGGATTCGAGCGTGCCCCACTCGCAGAACGAACAGGTGAAGGGGCAGCCGCGATAGGTTTGCAGGATGCCCATGCCGGTGGGCGGCATCAGCCGCATCTCGTAGGGCGAGGCCAGCAGGTTCAGATCGCCCAGCGGCCGTGTCGCGGTTTCCTTCCAACGCCCGTCCACCCGCGACGCGATCCCAGGCAGGCGCGCCAGGGCATCAGGGCTCCGGTCCGGGGCCGCGACGATCTCCCGAAACGTTTCCTCCCCTTCATTGATCACCAGCACATCGACGGCGCCGGCCAGTCGGTCATGCGGCGGCAGATCCAGCATCACCGGCCGGGCGGAGGGGCCGCCGAACACCACCAGCCGCGACGGATCGTCCTGCTTGAGCAGTCCGGCCACGCGCAGAAAGAACGGGAACGACCACAGGAACGCCGAGAACCCGACCACATCCGGATCGAAGGCCACGACCTGTTCGGCGACGGTGGCGGCGTCCGGCCCATCCGGCTCCAGGTCCCAGATCCGCACCTGCAACCCGGCCATCGCCGAGGCGCGCAAGGTCGCTTCCACCATCCGCATCCCGAGATTGGGAATGCGCTGCGGCATGGCGGGATCATGCGTCGGATAGCGAGCCAGCAAGGCAACGCGGCGGCCGGTGCGCATCGGCGCTATGCCGAAACCCGGGCGCGCTGGGCCGGAAACGACCACCAGAACCCGCCCACCTTGCCGCCCACCGCGCGGGTGCGCTGCGACAACTCGTTCCGCATGCCCACCAGGTCACGCGCCGACCAGCCGAGGCATGACGTCATCGCGAGGCTGCGCGGATCGTAGACCATGTCCCATCCCGGCAGCCCGCGCGTCATCAGCGCATCCGGCAGCACCAGGCAGTGATAGGCCCGCACCGCGGCCGGCAGCGACAGCGCATAGTCCAGAGTGCGACGGAACCCGTCGGGCGTATCGCCCGGCAAGCCAAAGATGATCTGCAATTCCATGTGCGTGACGGACGCCAACCGGCGCACCGCTTCCTCGAACCGGGGCGAATCGGTTGGACGCTGGTGCAGCCGAAGGACTTCGGGGTCCATCGATTGCAGGCCGACACCCAGATAGGCCGGCCCGACCTCGCTCAGGAACGCCAGATGCTCATCGCGCACGGCCGAGGGATAGATCTCCGCCCAGAACGCCGTGTTCCGCAACGATCCGGTCGCCGCCGCGGCCTGTTGCAGGTTGCGGAAGGCCCGCATGTTCAGGTTCAGCCCGGCATCGAGCAGGAACAGGGCCGGCGGTGCCTGTCGAGCGATCGCGATCAGTTCGGCTTCGATGTATTCGGCGGAGAACAGGCCCTTGTTGCGGTCATGCACGCCCCACTCGCAGAACCGGCACGACAGCGGGCAGCCGCGGAACGTTTCCAGATAGGCAACGGACCCATGCGGCATCAGCCCCAATTGATAGGGCGAGGGCAGATGATCGAGCGACATGGGTTGCACCGGGTGCGAACCAAAGTTGTGGGATCAAGCGGCGGCGTTCGATGACGCTTCTGGCTGGTTGAGATTGGCGGGTGCCGACGGCCTGTCGGCCAGCGCCGCCCAATAAGCGTCCCAGTCCCGGTTCAGACGATTGATCCGCAACGCAAGC
>CAMCDA010000345.1 GCA_945873195.1 Asaia bogorensis | reverse complement strand
CTCGACCGCATCACTCACCACTGCGACATCCTGGAAACCGGGAACGATTCCTTCCGCTTCAAACAGCGCAAAAAACAGCCGAAACCGGCCTGATCAACTGGAAACTTTTGGGCGCTGTTACCTGGAAACTATTCAACGCTGATTGACAGTACACCGCCCAACCTGGCCAGCCTGCCCCCCGGATGCGCCTTCGCACCCCGCTGCCGCTACACGACCGATCGCTGCACCGAAGGCGAAATTCCTGTTGTGACGCGGGAAAGCGGCGCCATGGCGCGCTGCGTCAAGGCGGCGAAGCTGGAAACCATCTGAAACTGCAGGGAGTATCACCGTGGCCAAAATCACCAAAGACAGCTTCGACACGTTGGTAGCACAAACCGGGCTGCCACTGTCGGCAGCACAGACAGCGACACTGTTTGCTGTGTATCCGACGTTGCTGGAACTGATCGCCCGGGCAGGCGCGCCAATGCCGCGAGAGGCAGAGCCGTCGCTTACGTTCACGGCGGAGATACGCTGATGACCGATTTCCTCACCATCGCCGAGGCATCAAAGCTGATCGCCGCGCGTAAGCTGTCTCCGGTTGAACTGACGAAAGCCTGCCTCGAGCGCATTGGATCGATGAATCCGGCGCTGAGTGCGTTTCTTTTGGTGACCGAGGAGCGGGCGCTCGCGGATGCCCGCGCGTCCGAGGCGCGCGCGATGGCCGGTTCCACGAAGGGGCCGCTCGACGGAATCCCCATCGCGCACAAGGACATCTACAATACGGCGGGCATCCGCACGACCGCTCATTCCAAGCTGCTGGAGCACAATGTGCCCGACGCCGACGGCACGGTTGTGAAGATGTGGGATGCCGCGGGGACCGCAATGCTGGGCAAGCTCGCGACGCATGAGTTCGCGATGGGCGGGCCATCATTTGACCTTCCTTGGCCACCGGCGCGCAATCCCTGGAACCCCGCCCATTTCACAGCCGGATCGTCTTCCGGCACCGGAGCGGCCGTCGCCGCCGGCATGATCCTGGGCGGCACTGGATCGGACACGGGCGGATCGATACGGGGACCGGCGGCGCTTTGCGGTATCGCCGGCATCAAGCCGACTTACGGATTGTGTAGCCGAGCGGGCGTGCTGCCGCTTTCCTTCACGATGGATCACACCGGCCCAATGGCCTGGACCGTGGAAGATTGCGCGCTGCTGTTGCAGGCGATGGCTGGCTATGATCCCGCCGACCCAGCCAGCGCGGATCGGGCCGTTCCGGACTTCACCGCGAGCCTCACCAAGGACATGAAGGGCCTGCGCGTCGGGGTCGTCCGGCACTTCTTTGAAACCGACCATCCTGTCAGCCCCGCCACGAAAAGCGGCATTGATCAAGCCATGACAGTATTCGAGCATCTGGGCGCCGAGGTGCGCGATGTCTCGCTCTCACCAATGATCGAATACCACGCGGTAGGTTCCATTATTCTGACCTCCGAAGCCTATGCGGTGCATGAGCCCTGGTTGAAGGAACGCTTCAACGACTACGGGGAGTTGTTCCGCGACCGTATTGCGCTCGGCAGCCTGATCCGAGGGGTTGATTATTTTCAAGCGATTCGACGCCGGCGCATCCTGATCCAGGAGATGAAGGATGCGATGGCGGATATCGACATTCTTGTGTCGGCCTCCCAGCCAGGAGAGGCGCCACTCATCACCGAGGTGCCGAAATGGGGGAATCTTGAAAAGCCGTCCCTGACGATGCCATTCAACGTCACCGGCTATCCGGCCATGAGTGTCTGCACCGGCTTCGGTGTGGATGGGCTGCCGGTGTGCATGCAGTTGATCGCCAAACCATTCGCCGAACCCACCCTTTTCCGGGCCGGGCATGCATACGAGACCGCGATGGATTGGCGTTCCAAGCGACCCGCGATCGCGGCCTGAAGGAGGAGACATAAGCCATGACCTCTGAACTTTGCTTCATGACCATCGCCGAGGCATCCACTCTCATCCGCACGGGCAAGCTGTCACCGGTGGAGTTGACCAAGGCATTCCTGGCGCGGATCGCGGCGCTGGACAGCCAGCTTGACTCCTATCTGATGGTGCTGGGCGAGCAGGCGCTGGCTGATGCGCGAACAGCGGAATCCGAGATCACGGCCGGCAACTGGAAGGGCCCGTTGCACGGCATCCCCATCGGCCTGAAGGATATCTACAACACAGCTGGCGTTCGCACGACCGGGCACTCCGCCTTGTTCAAGGACCACATCCCGACAGAGGATGCCGTTACGGTAGCGCGTCTGCGCGCGGCTGGAGCCGTGGTGTTGGGCAAGCTTTCAACGTGGGAATTCGCAATCGGCGGCGCGTCGTTCGATCTGCCTTGGCCGCCCGCGCGTAATCCGTGGAATCCGCAGCATGAACCTGGCGGATCTTCATCTGGTTCGGGTGCCGCTGTGGCCGCGGGGCTGGCGATGGGAGCGATGGGAACGGACACCGGTGGCTCGATCCGAGGCCCGGCATCCTGGTGCGGGATTGCGGGCCACAAGCCAACTTACGGCTATCTCAGCCGGCGGGGCATTCTTCCCCTATCGTTCTCTCTTGATCACGCGGGCCCGATGTGTTGGACCAGTGAGGATTGTGCGTTGATGATGCAGGTCCTGGCCGGTCACGATCCGCTGGATGCCGGCAGCGCGGACGTCCCCATACCCGACTTCGCTGCCGCGCTGGGCGGTGGTCTGGCGGGCCTGCGCATCGCGGTGCCTCGGAATTTCTTTGAGAGCGACCTGGTCTGTGAGCCCGAGGTCCTTGCCGCGTTCAACACGGCCATGGACGTGTTTCGCTCCCTCGGCGCCACGGTTTCCGATATCACGCTCCCGTCGCTCGGTCTCTTCACGGACGTCAACTCACTGATCACCGCGGCCGAGGCCTTCGCGATCCATGGCGAATGGCTTCGTACCACCCCGGAGTTGTATGGCGAGCGGGGACGGTTGCGCATGATGGCCGGTGCCTTCGTGTCGGCCGACTCCTTCATCAACGCACAGCGTGAACGCGGTCGCCTGGTCGGTGTGATGGCCGAGGCGATGAAAACAGCCGACCTCCTGATGATGCCGACACGCCAGATGGTGGCACCGATCCTGGGTGGCTATGACTCCTCAACCGGCCCATCCTTGACGCGCCCGTTCAACATGACAGGCTATCCCGCGTTGTCAGTCTGCAATGGCTTTAACAGTGCGGGCCGGCCGATTTCTCTTCAGATCGCGGGCCGGCCGTTCGCAGATGATTTGGTGTTGAAGGCGGGCGATGCCTACGAGAAGGCCACTGCGTATCGCGGCATCCGGCCCTCCTTGTCCTCCTCGTTGGCCGCGGCCGCGAACTGAAAGAGAAACGACCATGACCGAGATGACATTCTAGGCCGTGTGGACGGATTTAACCAAGATAAACACACAAGCCAAGGCCACGAATGAAGCATAGTTCCTTCGATACGGGATGATCGGCACGATGCCGCGGCGGCGAGTTGCGTCACGGTTGACCTTTGCATCATTGCCCTTGTCCGCAATCACCGCCCGCGGATCACCGTCGGGGCCGAGATCTGTCAATCGGCACGCAAAAGGGACCCCCTATCGGCGTCCAAAAAGGACCCCTCGAGCGTCGCCTGCGAGCGGCCAGCGATGTTTCTTTATTCGGCTGAAGCGCCGTTCCTCCGTCCCAGCCTGACAGTTGTGGGGTGCCGCGCGGAGTGCTCGTCAAGGGAAGGGCGCAGCCGCGCAGAGCCATGCGCAGGCGCCCCTTCGCGGCAAGCATGGCGGAATGTGTCAACGACTTTGATACAGCCCGGGCTGGTATTTAGGCTCGGACTGTCGGGTTGGGCGGATTGATCCAGGTTGCGGTTGGTTTGGCGGGCGGTACTGGTGGCTTATTGACGAAGCGTTCCGGGTTGTCCCGAAAGGCTTGGTCGAGCGTCACCTGCCGGGCGGCGTGGACCGCGTCGGTCTGGCCGTAATGCACCTGGTCCGGGGTCATCAGGCCGATCCCGCCGTGATGATGATGCTGGTTGTACCAGTCGAAGAACGGACGGCAGAATGCCTTCGCATCCTCGATGCAGCCAAAGCGCTTGGGAAAGCGTGGCTGATATTTCAGCGTTTTGAAGTGGCTTTCGGAGAAGGGGTTGTCGTTGGATGTGTGCGGCCGGCTATGTGACTTGGTAACGCCCAGGTCGGCC
>CAMCDA010000344.1 GCA_945873195.1 Asaia bogorensis | reverse complement strand
GGATTCTCCTGGATACTTGGACGTGCGAGTCTGGCGGATGCGCAAAGCTAGCCCGGATTATGCACCAAGCTGCGATCGAATTTGGAATGGCGGGCCGGTCGAGTTGATCCGCGCCTCGGTTTGAGGCGTTGTGTCAGGCTCGACGGTGTTGGGCGTTGGAGGTTGAGGAGACTTAGCGATGATGGGGCCTGTGCCCCGCCGGTCAGATGGTCAGGCGCGGCATGCGCGTCAGGGCGAGCGCAAAAATCGCCTGGTCCGGTGTCGCCCGCGGCAAATGCAGGCGGATCCTGCGCTTCAACACCTCGACGCGTGCCGCCAGCTTGATCAGGTGCAGGCGCAACGTGTCGAACTGGGCCACACGCCAGGACGACCGTCTCGGCATGGCGGCACGCAGCGTCCACATCAGCCAGTAGGCGCCGGCATGCAGAAACAGGCGCATTTGGTTGGCGGCCGCATGGCAGCAGGACGTACGGTCGGCGGCGAGGTGGGTCTTGAACGCCTTGATGTGGTTCTCCGCCTGACCACGGGCGCAGTAGATGTCCTGGTAGACGGTGCGGCCCGAGATGGCGGTGAGGCTGGTGACGACGAAGCGTGTATCGACACCTTGTGGCCCGGCCTCGACGCGGGCGACGATACGCTCGACCCGCTCCCAACTGGCCGCGCCATCGTAGAACTCCTTGAAGCGGCGTAGCTTCTCCCCCCCGGCCTTGGCGGCACGCGCGGTGGTGCTGGCCTCCAGCGCCGTGACATGGCGGCGCAGCGTGGTGGTCGGCGCGACGCCGAGCACGTAGTCCAGCCGTTCGGCACGGCAGAAGCGCAGCACTTCGGGCGTACAGTAATGACTGTCGGCGCGCAGCAGGATTTCGACGCGTGGCCAGTTGTCGCGAATGGCGGCGATCAGGCGGCGCAGCCAGAATACGATCTGGCGTCCTTTCGGCCGGCAAGCGGGACGCAGCAGGGCCGCGATCATGCGGCCATCGCCGTCGAACACCACGACCGGCTGAAAGCCGTAATCGTCGTGATAAGCGTTGAACAGGCGAAGCTGCTGGCCGCCATGCACGGCGTCGAAGGTGTCGTCGATGTCCAGCACGATGCGGCGCGGCACCTGCCGGAAACTCTGGCAGTAATGGTCGACCATGGTGCGGCCCATGCGCATCAGCGCGTGCCGGTCCGGCAGGTTCTCGGTGCGCGAGACGGTGGATTGCGAGCACAGATCGGCGTGCTCCGGCAGCCGGTTCATGGCCAGCTTGAACAGCGGGTCGGCACGCAGGCTGTCGGCGTCGTTGCCGTCCTCGTAGCCGGCGGCGATCATTAGTCGCATTGAGAACCGCTACAGCCGCAGCTCGAACCTTGACTCTGCCGCCCGGCCTGTGGTGCTTACTTGGCACACTATCCCAGCAACGGTGAAAGATGGACCTGCCTTCAATCATCGGACAAATCCGGTTCGTCCGGGACGAGCTTTTGGTCGAAGGTTGGTGCTGGTCACTCGAGCAGCCCGACAGGCGCTTGGTGGTTGAGATTTTTGTCGACGACCGGTTCGTCGCGGCAATGGTAGCGGCCTGGCTCGATCCGCGCGTTCAGCGTGCTGGGATTGGCGATGGCAGGCATGGATTTGCCCTGACCCTGCCAGCCCAGGATGGGCCTGGCTACCGTTCGGTGGCCGCGCGGGAACGGCAATCAGGCCACGTGTTCGCGCGGACCAACTGCGACATCGAAATCGAAATTGACCCATTCCTGGCTCGTGTCGATGCCGTGGCGGATACCGTCCCGCTGCTGACCGCGGCCGTGGAACAGACTGAACCGCGGGACACGCCGATCGGCTTGCGGCCGGCTTTGCGGGAACTCGGCTATCAGTTGACGGCCAGGGCCCGCGCGCGTCGTCTGCCGCCGGCCCATGGTGAGGCAGTGCCGATCAGCGTCATGCGGCGGCGGCTGGCCGACGGTTTCGGTGGCCTCCGACTGCCATCCTACGCACATCCGGCCGTCAGCATTATCCTCCAGGCGGGCTCGGTTGAAGCGACGGCGCGCACCATTGTTCGGATGGCGCCAGCCCTGAGGGAGTTGCGGGCCGAGGTGGTGCTGGTGGACAACGGCCATCATCCGATGACCAGCCTGTTGCCGTCACTGTTACGCAACCTCCGGACCGTATTCGATCAGGAGATTGGCACGCCATGCGATGCGGGCAATCTCGGGGCGGCGGAGGCGCGCGGCGACCTGCTGGTGTTTCTGGATTGTGGCGCGGTTCCACCTTCCGCCGCGGCGCTGGTTGAAATTGCCCGGACGGTCAACAATGAGCCGCGGCTGGTGATCGGCCAGCGGTGGCTCGACCCGATGCATCAGCTCGGCATCGCGGGAACGGCCGACCGGCACAAGGTGCGGCAGGGCAGCGGCCCGCTCGGATTGCGGGTTTGCCTGCCCCGGGACCTGTTCATGACCCTGGGCCAGTTCGATGCCAGCGTGGCGGAGGCTCCGGGGCTGGAGTGCGCCGATCTTCTCCTCAAGGCCGAGCTACTAGGGGTCCGTGCCGATATCTGGCGGGAGCCGCCGCAGGCGGCCCTGCCAACCCCAACGGAAGGCTGGCGCCAGCATGCCGATATCGACGCGAAACGCATGCTGCGTGCACTGGCCGCCTTTCGCACACGCTGGCGCGGCGAGCTGCATCGGTAGAGAATTCGCGAATTCGCTGTCTAGGGATGCACAAAATGCCCACCCCATGCTAGAGATTGCGAGCTTTCCTGCGGGATCAAGCTCGGCGTGTGCGCCTTTTCCGTCGTTTAAGTGGAGCCATGTTATGCCGGACATCCCAACGCTTCCGGGGCAATCCCGACCGTCTGCACTCGTCGCCGGGAGCAGCGCATGAGCGCCTCCAGTGGCGGTGTGCAGGTAATCATCCGCGGCGCGGTCGATGTCGCCAACACTGACGGACTGTTGCAAGGTTGGTGCTGGTCGCCGGATGAGCCGGATGTCCGCCGAACCATCACCCTGCTGCAAGATGGGGAGCCGTTTGAGACCGTAGTATGCGACTACCCGCGTTCCGACCTGTTGCGGGTCGGTCTTGGCAACGGACACAATGCCTTTGACCTTGTCATCCCGTCGGATAAGGCGGTGCTGCGTGAAGGCAGCGTTGTCAGCGTGATCGATACCGCCACCGGGATATTGGTCGCTGAGGCAACCGTCACCCGCCCGATCACGGCACAGGCGCACCGCCGGATGCAGCGGCTCGTAGGGGCGGAGGGCCACGCCGACGGCATCTCAGATGACGGAGTGGTCAACGGCTGGTGTTGGTACCCGGCTACGCCAGAGCAGCGCGCCGAGGTGGCGGTAGTGGTGGACGGCGAGACGGTTGGCACTGTCTTGGCGGACCTGTATCGTTCCGACTTGCGTGAGGCTGGCGTCGGCGACGGCCACTATGGCATCGTGTTCGCCTTGCCGCCGGATAGCCTTCGCAAACCAATTGTTTACGTCAGTTTGTTCGAAGCCACCTCCTGGACGATGATCGGAGACCCGCTTGAGCTGCGGCCGCGCGAAGCTGCCGTGGTCATGCCCAGTCCGCCATCGCCCCCCGAACCACCGCTGCCGCTGCCGCTGCCGCTGGACGTCGAGGGTGTCCTTGATGGCGTCACTCCGGCAGGCATCGTCACCGGCTGGTGTTGGTATCCCAATGCACCTGATCGGCACGTCGACGTACGGATCATGGTTGACGACCGGCATGTCGCCACCGTGACCGCAGGTAGCTATCGCCAGGATATACAGGAGGCCGGGATCGGCCGCGGCGATCACAGTTTCGTCGCTGTCCTGCCTTGGGAGAGTATCGCCGACAAACGGCTGGTGCGGATCACCTTGCGTGATGCGGCGACCGGTGTGTTGATCGGCGATCCGTTCATGCTGCGTCGCCGAGGCGTAGCCGTGCTGGATCAACGGGTGCGCGAACTGGAGCAGCAAGTCCGCCTGCTGCGGTCTCGTCTGGAAGAAACCATGCAGATGCGCTCCGCTGGATATGACCAGGCCACGCGGGATTTATTCCAGACCGTGGGCGCGTTTTTCACTCAACTCGCCGCAGGGCAGCAAGCGGACGGTTCCGCCGGGCTGCGTGCTATGTTGGATGACTTGACTTGGCAGTATCGTCCGTTGCATTTGGTCGCGCCAACGCTGCCCGTGGCGACGATTTGCATCGATGCGACAGCGCCGGTGGAATCGTTGCA
>CAMCDA010000343.1 GCA_945873195.1 Asaia bogorensis | reverse complement strand
GCTCAGGGGCGTTGCCCCCGAGACCCCCACCAAGGGCACAGCCCTTGGAACCGCTCATTGGTGGGAATGCCGGGAGGGGCCAACCCGGACCGGGACAGGTCACGGTTGGCCCCTCCCGTCATTCCCACCAATGAGCGGTTCCAAGGGCTGTGCCCTTGGTGGGGGTCTCGGGGGCAACGCCCCTGAGCGGGGCTTGGGGCGGAGCCCCAACGCTCCCTCCCATGTCACCGGATCGCACGCCGTGGTAGTCTGTTGGCATGAGTGATCCATCCATGCCAGCGGTTGACGCTGATATCCGTCCCGGGGAGGTCAAGACGACCCCGCCCAGCGTTCCGGATGCCGGCGTATTCTTCATCGGCACCATCCGCACGCCCTGGAAGACCCGATCCGAGTGTCCGCGGCGGGGCACGCCGGATGGGCCGCTCTGTACGATCGAGCTTGATCCGCGCTGGATCGAGGCCTTGCGCGGGATCGAGGCGCACCCCCGCCTGCAGATCCTTTACTGGATGCACCTGTCCCGACGCGACCTGGTGCTGCAGATGCCGCGCAACGCCGAACAGCCGATCGGAACCTTTGCCCTGCGCTCCCCCGTGCGGCCGAACCCGATCGCGTCATCGGTCGTGACGCTGGATCGGGTGGAGGGCACAACCTTGTTCGTGCGTGGGTTGGACTGTGTGGACGCCACGCCGGTCGTGGATATCAAACCGGATCGCGCCGTCCATTCGGCCTAGGCGCGGTTGCGAGACACCAGGCGGCCAGCGCGGGCGTTGGTCGCGCCCTGGCCGTGGACATAGGCGGACTGGCCGTTGATCCAGGTCTCGACGATGCCTTCCGAGACCTTGGTCGGCGCCTCATAGGTCGCGGCGTCCTTCACCGTCGCGGGATCGAACAGCACCAGGTCGGCATAGGCGCCGGCGCGGATGACGCCGCGATCGGTCATGCCGAAGACCTCGGCGGTGTGGCCGGTCATCTTGCGGACGGCTTCCTCCATGCTGAACAGACCCATGTCGCGGGCGTAATGGCCCAGCACGCGGGGGAAAGTGCCCCAGAGGCGGGGATGCGGGTACGCATCATGCGGCAAGCCGTCGCTGCCGATCATCGCCAGACGGTGACGCATGATCGATTGCACATCGGGCTCATCCATCTGGAAGTAGATCGCGCCGGCGGGCAGAAGGCGGTCGGCGGCCTCCTTGTCGGACGTGTTCCAGCCGCGGGCGATATCGGACAGCATCCGCCCGGCCATTTCCGGATGCGGCACCGACCAGGTGATCTGCACCGGCACGTCGGGGCGCAGCCGGAACGGCATCAGCACGGTGGAGCCGGCGGGATAGGGATAGACGTCGAAATCCACCTTCTGGCGCAAGGACGCCCGGTCGATCGCCGGCAGGGTCTCGACCGATCGGCCGAAATTCTCCGGCATCGAGCATTTGTGGTGGCTGATGACGATGGGGGAACCGGTGTCGCGGCCGATCTTCAGCGTCTCCTCGATCGAGAGCATGACGTCGTTCGCCTCGTCCCGCATATGCGTGACGTAGATACCGCCGGCCTCGCGCAGCGCCTCGGCGACCGCGATCACCTCCTGCGTCGGGGCCATCATGTTGGGCGGATAGTACAACCCCGTCGAGAAACCGGACCCGCCCTGCGCCAGGGCTTCCGCGAGGCGGCGGCGCATGTGTTCGGCTTCGCGGTCGGTAGCGGCGCGTTGCGTGTCGCCGTTCATCGCCTCGACGCGAAGGGACATGTGGCCGATCAGGGCATAGGTGTTCACCGGGGACGGATCGCGCGCGAGGTGGGCGGCGTACTCGGCGAAGCTGTCATAGGCGAACCAGGATTCGTCCCCCAGCAGATCCAGCGGCGGGACCGGGCGGGACTTCATCCGCACCGGGGAAATCGAAATGCCGCAGTTGCCGACGACGACCGTGGTGACGCCCTGGGACATCTTGCAGAGCATGCACTCCGCCCCGCACAGCACGGCGCGGTCGTCATGCGTGTGGGCGTCGATGAAGCCGGGGGCGATGGCCTTGCCGGTGGCGATCACCTCCCGGTCCGCTGACGCGACGCCGAGGTCGCCCACCGCGGTGATGCGATCGCCGGTGACGCCGATATCGGCCTTGAACCGGGTCTTCCCGGTGCCGTCGAAGACGGTGGCGTCTCGGATGATCAGATCGCAGCGCAAGGCCATGGGGCGCCCCTTATGGGTGTGAGGATGTCGGCTTAGAGCATGATCGGTCTGAGCGTAAACGTCACAGGCCGTGAATCATGCGATCAAACAAAGAGCTAGAGCGCGTTCTCCCTTTCCGGTCAGGCTGAACGCGCTCTAGGATGCCGCATCCTGCCTTCGCGGAGAACCCGGAATGACCATCGCCGAACTTTGCATGCTCGGCATGCTGCTGATCACGATCGGCGCCATCGGGCCGGCCAAGGTGCTGGGGCGGCATGAATACGACAACGCCCTGCCGCGCGATCCGGCGTTCTACCGCACCGGGTTCCGGCAGCGGTCGCAATGGGCGCACCAGAACAGCTACGAATGCCTGCCGTTCTTCTTCGCCGCGGTCATCCTGGCGGAGATGCGTGCCATGCCGCAGGGCTCGATCGATGCCCTGGCGGTGGCGTTCCTGCTGGCGCGGGCGGGGTATGTGGCCGCCTATTGGGCCGATCGGCCCAATCTGCGTTCGATCGTCTGGTTCGTGGCGCTGGCTTGCAACCTGGGGATCTTCTTCCTGCCCGCCTGGAAATAGGCTTACCGGAACGTATAAACATCCAGCGCGTTGTCGCGGAACAGCATGCGCTTTTCCGTCTCGGTCATCTGGAACTTGAAGGCAAGATGCGGGTCGTCGAAGTCCCAGTGCGGATAGTCGGACGAATACATCATCCGGTCCCAGCCGATCCAATCGAAGATCTGGCGCAGATCCTGCGGGTGTTCGGGTTCCTCCACCGGCTGGGTGGCCCACCACAGGTTCGTCTTCATATATTCGGACGGCTTGCGCTTAAGGTGTGGCACCTCGTCCCGCATCTTCGCCCGGTGGTTGTCAAGCCGCCAGCCGAGCGTCGGCGCCCAGGCGAAGCCGCCTTCGATCAGCACGACCTTGAGCGTCGGGAACTGCTCGAACACGCCTTCCAGGATCAGGCTGGTCGCCTGGTTCTGCATCGAGTGCGATAGGACCTGGTGATCCTCCATGTAGAACTGCGGCCAGCCGCCAGCCGAGGGCGGGCTGGATTGGGTGCCGCCGATATGCAGCCCGATCGAGAATCCGTGCTCGACCGCGGCGGCGAAGATCGGCCAGTAGCGGCGCCGGCCCAGCGGCTCGGACGTCTTCGATCCGAGCTGGATCTGGCAGAAGCGCCAGTCTCCAGAACGCTTTTCGATCTCCTTGATGGACATCTCGGCATCGTCCTGCGGCACCAGGACGGATGCCCGCAGGCGCGGATCGTGATCGACGAAATCATACGCCTGCCAGTCGTTCATCGCCGAACACAGAGCGGCCGCTTCTTCCAGGTTGCGGGAGGTGTTGCCGCCCAGCAGCGGCTCCAGCACGCCGTAGGCGATATTGTACGGATCAAGCAACTGCTGGCGGATGAAATCAACGTCCGAGCCCGGCAGCCCGCCCCCAGGCGGCCAGGAGTCCCGGCGGCTGGTGTTGGGGGAAAACCGCGGATAGGTGCCGCGGTCGGCATAGATGCCGCAGTTGAACTTGCCGTATTCGGCGATGTGCTTGCGCCAGCGTTCCGACAAATACGGATTGAAGGCGCCGGGCCGGGGATAGGGATGGACATCGCAATCGATGATGCCCAGGCGCTGATCGGTCGTGTGTTCGGGCAGGTTGACGGGCGCGTTCATGACAGGCTCTCCCGGATGCGGGGGTAGGTGTCCAGCGGGTTGTCGATACGGATGCGTTGCAGCAGGCTGTCGGACAGGCCCGCGGGCATGATGGCATCACCCTCGAACTGCCAGTGCGGATAGTCGGACGCGAACAGCAGCATGCGGTCGTCGTCGATCTGTTCGATGATGCGCGCCACGGCGTCCGCGTCGCCCGGCGGCGTGTCAAAGGGCTGCACGGTCAGGCGGATATTGTCGCGCACGATCTCGGCCGGCGATCGGTTGACCCAGGGCACCTCGGCCCGCACGCCGCGCCAGGTCTTGATCGCGTAATAGGGGCAAAACCACGGGCACCGCCGCATTTTTCTCTTGCACCGATTCGGCGTCGTGGACTCTCTGCATCATGTGCCGCCGCCGCCCGCCCTTTCCGCGCTGAGCCGTCCGGATCTTGAAGCTCTTCTGATTGAACTATTC
>CAMCDA010000342.1 GCA_945873195.1 Asaia bogorensis | reverse complement strand
TATTTGACCCTGGTGTACGAGTCTCAAGAATGATTTTACATGACTACATTCTGGAGGGGTTTCAGGTGCTGAGTCGAGGCGTTTCAAGGAGTTGAAGTATAGGGGAGAAGGAAGCTCGGCTTAATCGGGTGCAAGGTGCATGAAGGTGGTTGGAAATCAATGGATTGGCTTCATGGAGCCGATTCGAGTCAGACTCTGAGACATCAAATTTCTTGGCCTGGAAAGCGATCTGCTGTGAGACAAACTCATTGATCCGCAACCGCCCTGTCCCGTCTATGCCGCCGTCCTTGGAATATCGCGTCGTTTGCACATCCTCGACACCGCAACGTGCCAGCAGTGTAGAGCAAAATTCTTCAAAGCCGGCAGGTGACATGCTGCCTATCAATGCGATCAGAGACGGCCGATGGTTGCTGTATGGCGAGGTTTGCGGCGACGGCGCGATGTCATCGCTGCCCCCATCTGACCCTTCCACATCTTTCGTCAGGCTTTCGATTTGAGGGTCTACATCAACAATGGTCGTGGTTTGCCCGCCCGCCTTAGCAAGAGCGGTCATTTGCTGCACACTCTGCCAAATCATGTCGATGTCGGGACCGTCCAGGCGAGCTTCCTTGCCCTTGTCCGTCAGTCGCCAAACGCCGTGATCGGGCGAATCCATATAGCCCGTCTTAACGAAGTAGGATCGTGCCCACGCAATCTCATTCTCGAACCGAGGGCGCCCGTTCTTGTTGAGGACGCCACGTTCTTCATCGGACAAATTGAGGTTGTGGGCGATAGCGTCGTAAATTTCACGGGGCCGGGCCTGTCCCCCCTTATCACGCATGGCATCCAGTACCGGGTTCATGAACCGGAGGAAACTCCCGGTATATTTGGGAGGCGTCTTTACGCCCGGGAATTCAGACAGAGCCATGCCGCGCCAATCCTCGAAAGGGAGCGTCGCGAGCGAAGCCCGAAACGTCCATCATCGTTCTGGTTGGCCCTGGCAATCAGTGGTCGGCCCTGGCCTTACCTGGGTGACACCATGGCAGCACTTCTGATGGGTGGGTATCCCCGGGCTGGGTAGGGGGGGTGTAAATCTCTGGCCGGGTAGGGGCTGGAACCGTTCCGGGCATTCGTTCGCAGTGAGATGAAATTCAGGGGGGACCCCTTCGGGTGGAAGTCTGAACCGTCAAACCCATGTTCGCTAAGGTAGCGGAGGATAGCCATGTCACGCGGAAGCCTGCCAGGTGAGCGGCGCGGAGGCCGAACCGCAGGAACCCCGAACCGAGCGACGGCCGAGGTTGCGGACAAGCTGGCCGCCCTGGGGTTTGATCCAATTGCGGCGATGGTCGCCATTGCCACCGACCCGGCGGCCGATCTGACGTTGCGCGGGCGGATGGCCAGCGAGTTGGCCGGGTATGTTCACCCCAAGAGGCGGGCCATCGACGTGACCGCCGAAACCGGTTCGCCTGGCCTAACGGTGGTGATCCGGCGGTTTGGGGAAGATGGTCCCGATGCCCCGCCGGCTGGCCGAGGCGCAACCGATCCGGTGAACGCCGCCGCCTAGCAGTGCGGAGTTGGTGACGGCACCCGGGCGGGGGCGGATCGCGATGCCTGGGGTGTTGGGATGCCGAACCATTCGGGCGGCACTTTCCCGCGTGGCCACTTCCCGGGAGAAAAGGCTTCCGGTCATCCAAGCGCGTCATGCGTGGGCACTGCGAAGCAGGCAAGCGCGTGCCGGATGTGGGAACTATTGTGGGAACCCGCGATCCGCGCCAATCGACTGTTGTGTAATTTCAATTGCTTGCCGGGAAAGTCTGGCGTCCCGTAGGGGATTCGAACCCCTGTTGGTGCCGTGAGAGGGCACTGTCCTAGGCCTCTAGACGAACGGGACGTGGCCAGACGCCGGCTTTTACACAGCGTCGCCGGAAACCTCAAGCACCTCTATCGCGCCAAGGCGATCCTTCCCGCAACCTGACCGGTTTTTGGGTCCACCAGCACCACCCGATCCGCCCCACCACCCGTCAACTGCACCGCAAGCCGGTCCGCCACCACGGCGATTCCCGCGATCCGGGTCCCAGGCGGCTCATCCAGGATCGCGGCGACCTGGGCCGGCAAAGCCGTCGATGGCGCGGCTGTCTCCGTGGCCGACCCCATCCCCCGCCGCGCCATTATCACGACCAGCGTCGTCGTCCCCAGCACGATCAGCACGGCCATAACGATCGCGGCAATCTTGACCGCCCGCAAAGCACCCTCGTTCATACCCAACCTTTCCCCTCGCCCTCGTTCCGCGTAAGCCCGGCGCATCATGCCCGAGGCCGCCATGCCAGACGACGCCATAACGGACGACGCCACATCAGACGCGCCGCCACCGCCCGGACCGTTTGTCCTGACCATCGGCGCCGAAGCCGCGGGCCAGCGCATCGACCGCGTCCTGGCCGAGGCGACCGGTGCTCTCTCCCGCTCTCGCGTCAAAACCCTGATAGACGAAGGCCGCCTGCAACGCGACGGCCAACCCGTCGCCGAACCGGCGGAGCACGCCAGGTTCAGCGCGACCTATGTCCTCGACATCCCTCCGCCGATCCCCGCCACGCCGCAACCGCAGGCGATTCCCTTCACCGTTCTGTATGAGGACGCGGACCTGATCGTGCTCGACAAACCGGTGGGCCTGGTCGTGCATCCGGCCCCGGGCAACTACGACGGCACGTTGGTCAACGCGCTGCTGGCCCATTGTGGACCGGGGTTCACCGGCATCGGCGCCGAAAAGCGACCTGGCATCGTGCATCGCCTCGACAAAGACACGTCGGGCGTGATGGTGGTGGCGAAGACACAGCTTGCCAGCGACGCATTGACGACCGCCTTCGCGAACAGGGATCTGGACCGGTCGTACCTCGCCTTGGCCTGGGGCGTGCCCAATCCAGCCGCGGGGCCGATCGAGGGCGCGATCGGCCGCGACAAGCGGGATCGCAAGCGGATGGCCTTGGTCACCCATGGCGGCAAGGCCGCATTGACGCATTACCGCACGCTACGCGCCTGGCGCATGGCTGTCAGCCTGCTGGAGTGCCGGCTTGCGACCGGGCGCACCCATCAGATCAGGGTGCATTTATCGTCGACGGGGCATCCGATCGTCGGCGACCCCGTGTATCTGCGCCGGATTCCAGCGGCGGCCCGGGGGTTGGAGGGACCAATTCGTGGACATCTCCTTGATTTCCCGAGGCAAGCTCTCCATGCGGCGTCACTCGGTTTCGCCCATCCGCGCACCGGCCAGGCGCTGCGTTTTGAAACCCCGCCGCCGGCCGACATGCGGGAACTGATCACCGCGCTGGATGCCGAAGGCGCCGCGTAAACGATACGTAGGGGTTTGTACTTATGCCCTTAGGGCATCCTACGCGTTGTTAACCTTACGTTAATCTTGACAGGACTATATTGGTCCGGTATGAAGACAGTGCCGGGGACGGAAGGATGCGTCCGCTTCGGTGGGAAAGTCCGAATACACGCTGCCAGGACGGGGCGGGCATTCGGGACATGACGTCCCCGCCCGCATCCAGACTGACACCAGTCACGTATAAGCCGTGAACTTGCGCCGTGGCGGGCACGGTTCCACTGGCTGAAAGGAGCCTTGACGATGGCCTCTATCGCACTGAACATCGCCCCCGAGGGCAACCTGTCCCGGTATCTCCAGGACATTCGCAAATTCCCGATGCTCGCGCCGGAGGAAGAACTGGCGTTGGCCTATCGCTGGCGCGACCAGGAAGACATGGCAGCGGCGCACAAGCTCGTGACGTCCCACCTGCGCCTCGTCGCCAAGATCGCCATGGGGTATCGCGGATATGGCCTGCCGGTCGGGGAACTGATCAGCGAAGGCAATGTCGGGATGATGCAGGCCGTGAAGCGGTTTGACCCTGACCGCGGGTTCCGCTTGGCCACTTACGCCATGTGGTGGATCAGGGCCGCGATACAAGAATACATCCTGCATAGCCGGTCGCTCGTGAAGATGGGCACGACCGCGGCGCAGAAGAAGCTGTTCTTCAACCTGCGCCGGCTCAAGGGCCAGATGCAGGCAATCGAGGATGGTGACCTGAAGCCCGAGCATGTGGCCAAGATCGCGAAGGATCTGGACGTGCCCGAGCAGGATGTCATCAACATGAACCGCCGCCTCGCCGCGCCGGATCACAGCCTGAACGCGCCGGTCCGCATGGACTCGGAAGGTGAGTGGCAGGATTGGCTGGTCGATGAGTCGGAAAGCCAGGAAACCGCGATCGCGGAACGCGAAGAGCTCAGCGGGCGCCAGGCGCTTCTGGCCAACGCACTGAAGACGCTGAAT
>CAMCDA010000341.1 GCA_945873195.1 Asaia bogorensis | reverse complement strand
ATCAACGCACGCACATCGGGAGGCAGTTCCATCCCGACGTTGACTCATGTTCCCGCTCCGCACGCAATCAGCTTCAAGCGCGGACGCGAAAACAGGAACCCATTGTTGCCAATCGGACTCACCCAGGGGGTGCTTGGGAGTTACGTTCGCGCAGCAAGGCGGGGCCCGCGATCACCGTGAGCAGGGCCACCGCCACCAGGCCGGCGAGGGTTACCATTTCCCGCGACACCGGGACCTGTCCTTCTTCCCGCGCCCGCTGCAACCGTCTCGGGGTTGCGGCTTCCGTCCGATCGTCCTGGGGGGTGGCGTTGTCCTCGGCCATCGCGGGCTAGCCTGAGCCGGGCAGGGCGGACAGCAGCGTGCGGGCCATACCCTCCCAGGCTGCCAGGATCGCGCCGGACAGGGCCGCCAGCATCAGAAACCCACCCAGAATCTGGCCGGGCATGGCGATGAAGTAGACCTGCAACCGGGGCACAAGACGCGCGATCAGCCCGATCGCGACGTTCCAGACCACGGCGGCGAGGACGAAGGGGGCGGCGAGGCGCAGCGCCAGGGCGAACATCTGCGTCGTCATCTCCATCGCCGACATCGCGCCGTCCGTGCTGGGCAGCAGCGCGCCGGCGGGGACGATGCGATACAGGCCGCCCAGCGCGACCAGCGGCAATTGGTACAGATCCGAGGACAGCACCGCGAGCGGAGCGGCGAGGTCGAACAGGCGGGCGAGCGCCGTCGATTGCGGCCCCAACTGGGCGTCGGGTTGCAGGACCGAGGACAGGCCCAGTAGATAGGCGATGAATTGCACCGCGACCGGCAAGGCCAGCGCCAGCAGGCGGGCCAGCCAGCCGAACCAGACGCCGGTCAGCACCTCCGCCCCGATCATCAGCGCGGCCACCATCCCGGCCTCGGGCATGTCCGGCAGAGACGGCAGCACGGTTGGCAGCAACAGCAGCGCGAGACAGAGCGACAGGCCCGCGCGCAGTATGGCGGGCGGCGCGGTTTCCCCCAGGCCCGGCAACAGCATGACCGCCCCAGCCACGCGGGCGAGGACCAGCATCAGCCCGAACGCGCCCTGGTTGATGATGTCCGTCAGCTCGGTCACGGGCTGGCCCCGGCAATGCGATCGAGCAGCAGGCGGGTGAAGGCCGCGAGCGTCGAGAACATGAAGGGGCCAAGCACCATCGCGGTGACACCCAGGGCGATCACCTTGGGAACGAAGGCGAGGGTGGCCTCATTGATCTGCGTGACCGCCTGGAAGATCGAGATCAGCAGGCCGACCACCAGCCCGACCATCAGCAGGGGGCCGCCCAGTTTCAGCAGAACCAGCATCGATTCACGAATAAGGTTGGCGATCTCGGATTCATTCATGATCGGGCGCGGATCAGATCGGCATGCGGATGATGTCCTGATAGGCCTGGATCACGCGGTCCCGCACCGCGGTCGCGGTTTGCAGCGTGAGTTCGGCCTGTGACAGCGCGGTCACGACCTCCGTCAGGCTGCCGGTGCCGGTGATGGCCTGCAGCGCCTTTGCCTCGGCCTTGTGGCCGGTGTTGACCGCCCCTTCCAGGGCGCGTTGCAGCGCGCCGCCGAAGCCCGCGCTGGCGCCGCCGGCGGCCGCGTCCCCGCGATCGATGCGCGAATAGGCATCCGCGGCGCTGGCGGGGGTACCCGTGGGGAATATGGTTATGCTTGGGATGGTGGACATGGTGACGCCCCGCGAATGATCCGGTTTACTTCAGCATCTCGATCGTGCGGGTCAGCATGCCGCGCGTGGCCTGCATAACCGCCAGATTGGCGCGGTACGATCGTTCGGCGTCGCGCATGTCCATCACCTCCACGAAGCTGTTGACGTTGGGCTGCTTGACATAGCCGTTGGCGTCGGCCGCCGGATGGGATGGGTCGTGGCGCAGGGCAAACTCGGCCTTGTCGCGGCCGATCTGGCGGATGCGCACGGTATCGGCGCCCAGCGCCCGATCCATCCGGTTTTCGAAGGAAACGGTCTTGCGGCGATAGGGTTCCGCGCCGGGGGAGGATCCGGTCGAATCCTGGTTCGCCAGGTTCTCGGCGATCACGCGCAACCGCGTGGTCTGCGTGTCGAGCCCGCTGGCCGAGATCGCCAGCGCCTTGTTGAGGTCGGTCATCGTCTCACACCTTTCCGAGGGCCATGCCGAACAGGGTCATGTATTTGCGATAGATCGCGGTGACGGTGGACTGGGCCGTTTCCGTGTCCGCGACCTTTGACAGTTGTTCATCCATCGCGATGGTGTTGCCGTCCGGCGCCCGGGCGCGGGGCCTGTCGGTGCGCTCGGGGTGCGGTCCACCGCCATGCGGCCCGGCCAGATGGTTGGGCTGGGTGCGCCGGGGCTCGGACAAATGCTGCCGGCCCAGCGCGTCGGCGAAGCTGGGCAGATCGCGCGCCTGGAAACCCGGCGTGCTGGCGTTGGCGATGTTGCGCGCCAGTACGGACTGGCGCTGTTCGGCCCAGGCGAGGCGGTGCTGGGCCAGGTCGAATAATGGGGTGCGCATCGGGTTCATGACCCCAGCATGCACGGCAAATCTGAATCAGCGGTTAACCGCGGCATAAACGGTTCGTTCATCTTCTTCTGTTTCAATGCGGGCATGCGGAACGATCCCTCCCACGCCAGCCTGCGCGCGCTTCGGTCCTTTCTGGAGGACCTGGAGAATGCCACCGCCATCGCCACGACCCTGGTGCGCGATGGGCATCTGATCGACCTGACCGATTTCGACGCTCAGGTCGGGTTGCTGTGCGCGAAGGCGCTGGACCTGCCAACCGAGCAGGGCCGGCTGATCCGCCCGGAGCTCATGCGGCTGCGGGAGCGATTGGAAACCCTGGATGCCAGCCTGCGGGCGGCGGACGTTTCCTAGGGCCGCATTCCCTCAACGCGCATAGGCAAAAGGCCCATTCGCATGATCCCTGACATGACATCGATGTTGACCGCGGTGGCGGCGCTGGCCGCCGTGCTGGCCCTGGTACTCGGAATCGGCCGCCTCGCGCGCCTGGGCGGGTTCACCCCCCGCGGCGGCGGCGATGGCCGGCTGCTGGCGATCGAGGATTCGGTGACGCTCGATTCCCGACGGACCATGCGGGTGGTGCGGTGCGGTGACCGGCGGGTGGTTCTGCTGACTGGCGGAGCCCAGGACGTGGTGGTGGGATGGTTGCCCGATGCGCCCGCGCCGGCCCCTGACAAAGTGGGCGCGCAAGGTGGGCACGGATTGCTTTGCCTCGCCTTGCTTCTGTTCCTGATGCTTCCATCCCTGGTGCATGCCCAATCAGTCGCCATCGACCTCGGCGCCGCGGGACAGCCGGGCGCCACGAGCCGGCTGGTGCAGCTCACGGCCCTGGTCACCGTGCTGTCGCTGGCGCCGAGCCTTTTGGTGATGGTGACGTCGTTCACAAGGATTGTGATCGTGCTGTCGTTGTTGCGCAGCGCGCTCTCGACCCAGGGCACGCCGCCCAACATGGTGCTGGTTGGGCTGGCGCTGTTCCTGTCGTTCTTTGTGATGCAGCCGGTGCTGGATCTCGCCTGGGATACCGGCCTCAAACCGATGACCGAGGGCGCGGTAGGGGAAATCGAGGGCCTGCGCCGAGCGATGTTGCCGTTCCACGCCTTCATGATCCGCAACCTGCGGGCCGAGGATTTGCGGTTCTTCCTCGATCTGGGCCAGTTGCCTGTGCCGCCCACACCCGAGGACGCGCCCTGGCGCGCGGTCGTGCCGGCCTTCCTCGTGGGGGAGTTGCGGCGGGCGTTCGAGATGGGGTTCCTGCTGTTCCTCCCGTTCCTGGTGATCGACATGGTCGTGGCCAGCGTGCTCATGAGCCTGGGCATGATGATGCTGCCGCCGAATGCGGTGTCGTTGCCGTTCAAGCTGATCTTCTTCGTGCTGGTCGATGGCTGGCGGCTGGTCTCGGGCAGCCTGGTGCAGAGCTTCGCGACCGGATGACGGCATTGAGGCGGCGCGGCGCACTCTGTTAACGTCGCCGAATTGGAAACGGATCCCGGTCATCAGGACATCATCAATGCCGCGCCTCGTCGTCTTCTTCCTTATCGCGGCCTGGATGGCCGTGTCCGGCGCGCCCGCGCGCGCGGCCGGCCCTGCGGGTCATGATGCATCCGCGCATGAGCCGTTCCTGCTGTCGATGCCCGACCTGTCCAGCCCCCGCGCCACGCTGAACGCCCTGTTGACCAACGCCGAACACGCGCGACACGACTTTGAAACGCTCGGCCCCACCTGGAACCCTCGGCCGGCGCTGCTGCGCATGATGGACACGATCGATACGGACGGCGTCGTCAGCGCGCATCGCGTCCTGG
>CAMCDA010000340.1 GCA_945873195.1 Asaia bogorensis | reverse complement strand
GGTCGGATTCATACTGGAAACCGAGAAGACCTTGCGCCAGCATCGCGCACCCCGTTGGTGATGGTTTCGGATTTACGAATGCAGAATATCTCTCTGATTTTGCAAGGTAAACGGGGAATTAAGCTTCTTTAGGCGCGGAATTCAGGCCGAGACCAGGCGGCCGGCGGCGGCGCTCGCATGGGCCCGCGCGACGGCGTCCCGTTCCTGGAGCCGGGAGTCCGGTGTTCCAGCCGGACCGGCCGCGGCCGGCGTTGTGGGGGCGATCGTGACCATGTCCGGATCGTAACCGCGCCGCCGGCCCGCACGCCAGCCCAAACCGCCACGGCGGCGTCCGAGGGACACCCGTGCTGGACCCGTCCGCGCGGGTATGGCACAGGCGGGGCAACGCTCCGTGGAAGGAAAACGCCATGTCCGGGTCTCTGAAAATCACCGTCGAGGATTACATCGCCACCGTCGTGATGGATCGCCCGCCGGTCAACGCGCAGAATACCGTGTTCCGCGAGGAAATCACGGCCGCCTTCGACTCCTTCACGGATCGCGCCGATGTCCGCGTCGTGGTGTTGACCGGCATCGGCAAGATGTTCTCGGCCGGCGCCGACATGAAGACCCGTCCGTCCTCGGGCGAGCCCGGCGAATACTGGTCGTTCAACCGGCATGGGCGGGAATTGTTCAATTCCATCCATGAATGCTCCAAGCCCGTCATCGCCGCCGTCAATGGCCCCGCGCTCGGCGCCGGCTTCGGCCTGGTCGCGGCCTGCGACATCATCCTGGCCTCCGACAACGCCGTTTTCGGCATGCCGGAGATCGATATCGGCCTGATGGGCGGCGCCGCCATGCTGCAACAATTCTTCGGCCGGTCCCGCGCGCGCCGCATGTTCTACACTGGCTGGCGCGTTCCCGCGGCTGAACTGTACCGCACCGGCGTCATCGAATGCTGCGTCCCGCTGGAGGAGCTGATGCCGGAAGCCATGAAGATGGCGGCCGAGATCGCCTCGAAAAGCCCGCTCGCTATGGGCTACGCCAAGCTGTCGATGAACACTACCATGCACATGCCGCCCCGCGACGGCTACCGGTTCGAGCAGGGCATGACCGTCGCCCTGTCGAAATCCGAGGATGCCAAGGAAGCCCGCGACGCCTTCTTCGAGAAGCGCAAGCCCGTGTGGAAGGGGCGCTGAGCCATGCGCGCGAAGCTTTTCGGGTCGGCGCTGGCCGCCGCCCTGTCGCTCTGGGCCAGTTCGGCCATGGCGGCCGAGGTCAAGATGGGCATCCGCACGGATCCCAGCTCGATCGACCCGCACTATCACGTCTACACGCCCAACTCGGCGGTGTGGCGGCATATTTTCGACGCGCTGACCTGGACGGATTCAAAGACAAGGCTGCAACCAGGCCTCGCGGTGTCCCACACGCCGATCGGCGAAGACGTCTGGGAGTTCAAGCTGCGCCCCAACGTCACCTTCCATGACGGCACCCCGTTCACGGCCGAGGACGTCGTCTTCTCCCTGAACCGCGCGCCGAACGTGCCGAACAGCCCGTCGTCCTATCGCCAATACACGAAGATGATCGATCGGGTGGAGATGGTGGACCCGCTGACCGTCCGCATCCACACCAAGGGGCCGGCGCCCACGCTGCCGATCGACCTCGCCTCCGTCGCGATCGTTTCCAAGAAGGCGGCCGAGGGTAAGGCGACCTCGGACTTCAACAACGGCACCGCGGCCATCGGCACCGGCCCCTATCGCTTCGTCGAGTGGATGGCCGGCAACCATGTCGTGATGGCCAAGAACCCGACCTACTGGGGCGGGGTGGAGCCGTGGGACCGGGTGATCCGCAAGCCGATCCCGAATGACGGCGCCCGCGTCGCCGCCCTGCTGTCGGGCGACGTCGACCTGATCGAGGGCGTGCCGGGCGTCGACCGCGCGCGCCTCGCCGCGACGCCGTCCCTGGCGATCCACGAGACGGATTCGATCCGCATCGTCTACCTGGTGATGGATTCGAACCGCGACGCCTCGCCGGAAGTGACCGACGTTGCCGGCAACAAGATGGACCGCAACCCGATGAAGGACCCGCGGGTGCGCCAGGCCATGAGCCTCGCGATCAACCGCCAGGCGCTGACCGAGCGGCTGCTGAGCGGACAGGCCAGGCCGGCCGGCCAGTTCACGCCCCCCGGCCTGCCGGGGTCGAGCGAGAACCTGCCGCCCTTGCCCTATGACCCGGTGAAGGCGCAGGCCCTGCTGAAGGAAGCCGGCTGGCCGAACGGCTTCGGGCTGGTGCTGAACGGTTCCAATGACCGCTTCGCCTCCGACGCGCAGGTGACGCAGGCGGTGGGGCAGATGCTGGCCCGCATCGGCATCAAGACCGAGGTGCGGACGATGCCGGCCTCGATCCTGTTCAGCCGGGGCAGCAAGCTGGACTTCAGCGCGATGCTGTCGGGCTGGGTGGGGACCGGCGATCCGTCCTCGCCCCTGGTCGCGCTGATGGCGACGTTCGATCCGAAGACCGGCATGGGGCCGTCGAACCGCGGCCGCTGGTCGAACGCGGAATTCGACAAAGTGCTGGGCGAGGCGCTGCGGACGATCGACTTTGAGGCGCGGTCGAAGCTGTATGCCCGCGCCGCCGAGGTCGCGGTCGCGGACATGGGCGTGATCCCGGTCTATTTCTCGATCAACACATGGGCCACCCGTAAGGGGTTGGTGCATGACGCGCGGGCCGATGAGGTGACCTTCGCGATGGGGCTGCGGCCGGTGAAGTAGGACCCAAGCCCCGCGTCACACCCAGCGGTGTGACGCGGGGCCGCCATCCCCCCTAGCCCGACCGTCTGCTCGGCCTGATCCGATAGGCCCGCTTCTCCGGGATGTAGTCTCGCCCGTCGATCCGGTCCGACGGCGCACCCGACAGCACCTGGCGAATGTCGAACAATACCTCGGAGCGGTTGCGATAATACTGGTGGTTCGCCTCGCTCAGCGACCCGGTATCGGCGACGTCCCGGCAGTCGATCAGCGTAATCTTGTGCGGCAGATCGCTCAATTTCCGGGGGCCGGTGGTGCCGAGGCGATCGGGATTGCCCTTGGTGACGTCGCTGATGGTCAGGGCGCCGTCCGTGGCGGAATAATAGACATGCAGCGCCTCGGTCATCTCGGGCAGCCGTTGCAGCTTGTGGTCGAACTCGAAGGCGTCGTTATCTTCATCCGGCGCCATCAGAAAGATGTTCCGAAAGATACGCGGCAGGGTCTTGCCCCCGCCGGCATGCTGGGACTGCATGGACTGAAGCGCGTTGCGCAACGCATAGGCACCCATGCTGTGGGCAATGAGATGCAGATTCTGGAAGCAATAAGCCTCCCGCCCGTGATCACCCAGCGTCCGGAAATACTCCAGCACCTTCATGAGCGCGCGGGAAATTGCCGGACCGGATGCCTTGGCGTCATCCCGGTCGGACAGATAGGACAGTACTGGAACCATCGTGCCATCGGCCGGCCAGGAAAAGACCGCGACCTCACAC
This sequence comes from Asaia bogorensis, assembly GCA_945873195.1. Lineage (GTDB taxonomy): Bacteria > Pseudomonadota > Alphaproteobacteria > Acetobacterales > Acetobacteraceae > Rhodopila > Rhodopila bogorensis_A. The sequence goes on along the minus strand of CAMCDA010000340.1, from coordinate 839 downwards.
GCCGAACCGGACGGCGGATAAAGATGCTTGATCTGTGCCGCCCGCAGGATCGCCGTTTCAAAATCGGACGCGAAGCCGTGTATCAACAGCAGCAGATCCGAGGCCTGGGCCTTCATCTTGCCGCGCAGTTCATTGAAGATCGTGACGCTTCCAAGAACCGGCCTCGCGAGATCATTCGGCTGGGCGCCGAGGTTCTGTTCAGGAGCGACTTCGATCCTCGTCAGGAGGTAGGCGCCGCCCGGCTGCGACGGAGGTTCAACCTCGGCACGCCCGAAGCGCAGATAGCTCGGTCCCTGGGCATGAAAAAACGGGCCAAAATTCGGGGCCTGATCCGTGCCTTCCTCATTGCGATTGGTTGCAAAATACACAACGACGGTCATGTGTCCCTCCTCGGGCCATATTTTGTTTCTATATCATTCTATTTCTCCCTGGCCTCGTCAAGATTCAGTTCGATGACAATCTAGATCCCTACCCACGCGGCACGCTCGCGTGTTTACGGGGCCATCTTCCGCGCGATCACGCCGGCGAACCGGGCCGTATCGTCGCTGTTCCGTTCAGCGGCCTTCGCGAAGGCCAGGATACGCACCCGCAACGCCGGATCGGTCGGCGGGCGGATGGCCGTCAGGAACTCGGCCGTGTTCGACAGGCTGGCCCATTGCTGCTCCGCCGGCTTTGTCGTCGGCCGAGGCGGCCTGAGGTGGTCCCCGAAAATTGGACAGGTGGCTAAGAGAGCCTCCCACCCCTAAACCGGCCACGGGCCAGGGGTAAATGATGACCAAAGTACGAAAGCAACACACGGCGGAGTTCAAGTCCAAGGTGGCGCTCGCGGCGGTGCGCGA
>CAMCDA010000339.1 GCA_945873195.1 Asaia bogorensis | reverse complement strand
GGAGGCGCCCTCCAGCAGCCGGGCTTTCCAGGCCGCGATCTGATTCGGATGAACGTCGAACTGCTGTGCCAGTTCGGCCAGCGTCTTTTCACCCTTGAGAGCGGCCAGAGCCACCTTCGCTTTGAAAGCCGGGGTGTGGTTCCGGCGAGGCCGTTTCGTCATGTGAACTCCTGTTCGGCGGCGATCCTCGCCGCGTTCAGGCAGGAATTCCACTTATGGCCCTGTGCGGATTTCCCCAGCCATCTCTCTCTATCCGCCGGCGCGCATCGCCGACATTGACAACAGGAGAGCAATGATGGCGATCCTTCGCAACCACCATGTTTTCGGTCCCACCGAACCGCCCGCAAGCGTGGCAAAGAGTTCGGGGGGGCAATCAGGGAAATGCCCGAACCAGCGCCCTCATACCGGAGTCGAGACAGTCCCCCTCAAGCCGGCTGCGCAACCAACCGCCCCCCGTTCGGCCGCACCAGACAGGCCACCACCGCGGCCAGCAGCCCCAACCCCGAGGATACCAGGTAAAGCCAAGCATACCCCCCAAACCGGTCAAACACGAACCCGCCCAGCCACGGCCCGATCGCCATCCCGAAGAACGACACCATCACCACCACGCCAAACACCCCGCCCATGATCCGGCCAGGGAAACTCTCCCGCACCAAAATCGCGTAAAGCGGCATCACCCCGCCATAGGCAAACCCGAACACCAGCGCCACCGCATAGAATCCGCCCAGGCCCCCTGCCCCCAGCCACAGCAGTATCGCCGTCCCCTGCAACGTCAGCCCCGCGATCAATGTCGGCCGAGCGCCCACGCGGTCCGAGACCATTCCGAAGAAAATCCGCCCAGCCAGCCCGCCCAGCCCAGCCATCCCGAAGACTGACGCCGCCGCCATCTCGGGGATTCCGCAATCGGCGACATAGCTCACCATGTGGAAGATCGGCCCGGAATGGGCGGCGCAGCAGGCAAAGAACGCCAGGGAGATCGCCAGGCACTGCGGCGAGACCAGCGCCTTGGCCAGGGAGATATCCGCCGGCTCATCCGCATGCAGGGCGGCAACCCCGCCCGTCGGCACCGGGGGCTCCCGCAGCAGCAGCGCGGCCGGCAGGATCACGGCCCAGGCGATTCCAGCCATCGTCAGCATGGCCGTCCGCCAATCCCCCTGCCGCACCAGCCACCCGGCCAGCGGTGCCATGATCGTCGTGCCCATGCCCATGCCGACGGAGACCAGCGCGACCGCCAGGCTCCGGTTTCGATCGAACCAGCGCACCGCCAGCGCCGTCATCGGCACATACAGGCTGCCCACGGCCAGGCCCACCGTGCCGCCATAGACCGCCTGGAACGCCAGCACGGACTCCGTCTGGCTCGCGAACCCAAGCCCCAGGCCCAGCATCGTTCCGCCCGCCATCACGACCACGCGGGCGCCGAACCGGTCCGATAGCGCGCCCCACACGAATGATCCGACGCCCATCCCCAGGAAATTGAGCAACGCGGCCATGGAAATGGCGGTGCGGGACCACCCGGTCTCCTGCGCGATGGGTTGCAGGAACACGCCGAGCGACATCATCGACCCCATGCCGACGCAGGACATCGCCATGCCGGCCGCGATGATGATCCAGCCATATGACAGCCGCATGTCGCCGTTCCTCCTGATCACCGCATTATCGGCGTTGCCCCCGCGTTACCCGCTCGGGCGCCGGCTCGCTAGCCCCTGATTTGTCGCCCCAGGTTCCGCGCGCTAGGATTTCCCAATCAAAATCCAAACCGGGACGGAAACACCCATGGCAAACGCGGATCGCTTCGGCGCCTTCTCCGAATTGATGGCCATCCGCGGTGGCGCGGCGCCGGCGGAGGTCTCGATCACCGGGGCCGATCCCTTCTTCCGCACCCCGTTCCGCATCGGTGAAACCGTCGCCTGCGTCCTCGCGGCCTCCGGCGTCGCCGCGAGTGACCTGTGGGAACACCGCACCGGCCGGCGCCAGCAGGTCGAAATCGCGGTGCCCGAGGCCGCGGCCAGCCTGCATGTCGTCAACTACACGATGCAGCGGGGCGAGGACGGCGCCTACCAGTCGATGCCGACGTCCGACAGCATGGTGCACATGGCCTCCATCACCCAGCCTTGGCCCACCGCCGACGGACGCTGGCTGCTGCCCCATTTCAACCTGCCGCATCTGCAACGCCGCGTGCTCGATGTCCTGGGATGCGAGGCCACGCCGACGGCCGTCGCGGCCGCGGTCGGCCGGCGCAACGCGGATGAGCTTGAAACCGCTATCGCCACGGCCCGAGGCTGCGGCGGCATGGTCCGCTCGCGGGAGGAATGGCTGGCCCATCCGCAAGGCGCCTATCTCTCGACCCGCCCCGTCGTTGAAATCACCAAGATCGCCGACGGCCCGCCCGAGCCGCTGCCCCCGGGCGATCGGCCCTTGTCCGGCATCCGGGTCCTCGATCTGACGCGTATCCTCGCTGGCCCGACCTCGGCCCGCACGCTGGCTGAACATGGCGCCGACGTGCTGATGGTTGCGGCCGAGGACACGCCGCAGGTCCCCGAATTCGTGCGCGACCTGAGCCATGGCAAGCGCAGTTGCTTCCTCGATCTGCGCCAGGCCGGCGAAACCGAGCGGCTGACGAACCTCGTGCGCGGGGCGGACATCTTCGTGAACGGCTACCGCCCCGGCCGGCTGGCCGAACGCGGCTTCGGGCTGGCGGACCTGATGAAGCTGCGCCCCGGCATCATCAACGTTTCGATCAACTGTTTTGGTTCCGGCGGCCCCTTCGCCGATCGCGGCGGGTGGGAGCAGGTGGCCCAGTCGGTGACCGGCGTGGCCCTGACGCACGGGACCATGATCGGCGCGGGCCAGCCGAAACTCGCCCCGGCCCCGATGTGCGACTATGTGACCGGCTACCTCGCCGCCTATGGCGCGATGCTCGCCCTGGGCCGCCGAGCGCGCGAAGGCGGCAGCTACAATGTGCAGGTGTCCCTGTGCCAGTCAGCGATGTTCTATCAGCGCCAGGGCCTGGTGGATGGGTTCGAGGACGCGCCCGAAACATTGACCGCGGCCGAACGCGCCAACCTCTATGTCCAGGAAACCTCCACCTACGGAGACCTCCTCACCCTCGGCCCCGTCCTGCGGATGTCCGAGACTCCCTGCCGCTGGGCCTTGCCAACCCCGAAGCTCGGCGGTGACCAGGCCGAGTGGCTGCCGCGATAGGCTGGCGGCCACCCGGTGTGATCGCGTGGGTTACGGCATCGGGTCGATCACAATCGCCAAGGCTTCCTCGAAGGTGATGTCCACCTGCTCACCCACGCGCAGTGTGCGAACGAAGGCCTGGACCTGGGGGTTGTCCGCCGTGACCGTACGAGCAAAGTTGGACGGCCCCACAAAGCTGACCGTGTTCGTGGCCGGATCAACCGCGGTGATGGTCACGCGCCCGCTGCGAACCCGAGTGATCTCGCCGCCCGGACGCTCCACGTCCCGCTCGACTGTCATGGCCGCCATCGGCGTTGTGGCGGTCGACAAGGGACGCGCCGCCCTGGCCGCGAGCGCCTGATAGTACTTCACCGTCACCCGGTCACCCGAACGAATGCGATCCAGCCGCTGCACGCTTCGGCCAACCACCATGGTCAGCAGCGCGCCGGTCTGGGCCCCGGCCTGGCCGCGCACCAGCACCTCCCGTGCGGTTTGGTCGACGGTTTCAACCACACCGACCAGGGTCGTCGTCTGCTCGACATTGATCGACGAACAGGCCGCCATGAACAGCGGAAGTGCCAGAAAGATACGGCGTAGCATGGTTGTTCTCCATCAATTTGATTACTTTTTTATCGAAACATGTTCGCGCGGGCACGGTCTTGCAATGGCCCTGAGACGTCTCCGCCGACATCGCCCGGATATCCCGTGCACGATACAACCGCACTGATCCACATCAATGGGAGAACCCCGATCGAAACTGCCCAGGTGGCGCGATCAGATGCCGATGTTCCCCGATTTCCGCCGAGCCGCCAGCAGCTTGTTGGATTGAAAGAACTGGTCAACCGCGGCGGCGTGGGCGGCGCGCGATCCGGCATCGAAATCACCGGTCGGGCGAGGCTCCAGGTCGAAATGCCCATACGTGTCCTGCCCGCGCACCAGGGCGGCGCTGACGCGTGAATCATACATCAGGCGGCACCGCGTCGGGATATAGCTGACACCGATGCCGATCCGGCGCTCGCTCGATTTGTTGCTTTCGGAACAGTGGACGATATGCGTGTGATGCAATGAAACCTGTCCCGCCTTCAGCGGCATCATCACGTATTTCGTGTAGTCCATCGGATGATCGATCGTCTGCCCGCGCGACAGCAGGTTGGTGGCTCAACCATCCCCTCATTTCACCTGAGCGAATAACCCGCTGAATTCTCCTGCCCTATCAAGAGCCTGAGCGAATGCTGCGATAAGCGGGCCGAGGCGATGTTCTGGCATGGTGGGGATCAGTTCGTACAGCATGCAGCCCTGACGGAA
>CAMCDA010000338.1 GCA_945873195.1 Asaia bogorensis | reverse complement strand
GCCGCTGACGGTGATGACAAGGCCAACCGCGATCCAACGCCGGGCCTTCGACCTTCTGGGGATCGCGGTGTAGACAGTAAGGCCAGCTGCGAACTTCAAATTGTAATTTCTTATCAGTGGTTTGTTGTTTTTTGAAGAGGGAACTTCGGACTAAACCACGGACCCCCCCCCCGGCCAACCGCAAGGGGGCCAAGAGGATATCCCGCGTCAGGCGAGCGGGTCAACTATCGTAGGGTGGCGGATTGCCATCTGGCATCCGATCACTCCGCCGTCCACCCCCCATCGATCACCAAGCTCTGCCCCGTCATGAACGCCGAAGCGTCCGACGCCAGGAACACCACGCCCCCCGCCATGTCGATCGGCCGAGCGAACCGGCCCAGGGGGGTGCGATCGAGCAGGCGCTTGCCGTGGACATCGTGTTCCAGCAGCCCGTGCGTCAGGTCCGTATCGACCCAGCCCGGCGCCAGCGTGTTCACCCGCACGCCCTTCTTCGCCCAGTCCAGCGCCAGGGCCTTGGTCATCATCTCGACCCCGCCCTTGGACCCGCAATAGGGCACGGACCGAGGCAACCCCGCATGACCGGCGACCGAGCTGACATTGATCACCGACCCGCCTTCCCCGATCGCGCCGCCGAGGTATTTGCAGCACAGGAAGATGCCGGTCAGATTGATGTCGATGATGTTCTGCCATTCCTCCAGGCTGGTGCGCTCGATCGTCTTGAAGATCGGGTTCACGCCGGCGTTGTTGACCAGGACATCGATCTTGCCCGACCGAGCCACCACCGCGTCGCGCAAAGCCAGCACCTCGGCTTCCTTGGAGACGTCGCAGGCGATGCCATAGGCGCGGTCGCCCATGGCGGCGGCCGCTTCCTCCAGCACCGACAGCGTGCGCCCGGTCAGCACGACGGTGGCGCCGTGGCGATACAGCCCCTCGGCCATGCCGCGGCCGATGCCGCGGCCGCCGCCGGTGACGATGCAGACCTTGCCGGTCAGATCGAAATCCATCGCACTCACCAGTTGGCTCCATTGCGGGCGATGCGCTGGGCGATGCTCCAACGATGCACTTCGGACGGGCCGTCGTAGATACGGAAACCACGCACTTCGTTGAAGATGCGCGCGACCAGCGTTTCATCCGTCACGCCCTGCCCGCCCAGGACCTGCACGCAGCGATCGACGACGCGCCAGATTGCCTCCGAGCACACGACCTTCGACATCGACGATTCGACCGTCCCGCGCCCGCCATTGTCCAGCAGCCAGGCGGTGTGCCAGATGGACAGGCGGCTCAGGCGGATATCCATTTCGTTGTCCGCGAGTTGGAAGCCCACGCCTTCATGCTCGATCAGCTTGCGCCCAAATACCTCTCGCTTCAGCGCATAACCCGTTGCGATCTCATGCGCTCGGCGGGCGGCGCCGAGCCAGCGCATGCAGTGGGTGAGGCGCGCGGGGGCGAGGCGGACCTGGGCGTAGCGGAAGCCCTTGCCGGGCTCACCCAGGATGTCGGAGGCCGGGACGCGCAGGTTGTTGAACTTCACGACCGCGTGGCCGCCGGCGAAGGCGCTGTCCAGGCTGTTCATGGCCCGCACGATCTCGATGCCGGGGGTGTCCATGTCGGCCAGGAACATGGTGGCGTCGCCGCTTTCATCCTTGGCCATGATGATGGCGAAGGCCGCGCCTTCCGCGCCGGTGATGAACCACTTGGTGCCGTTGATGACGTAGTGGTTGCCGTCCTTCACCGCGGTCGTTGCCATCGCGGCGGGGTCCGATCCGGCGCCGGGCGCGGGCTCGGTCATGCAGAAGCAGGAACGGGTGGCGCCGGACGCGAGGGGGCGCAGCCAACGCTCCTTCTGCTCATGCGTCGCGACGGCTTCCATCAGGTGCATGTTGCCCTCGTCGGGGGCGAAGATGTGCATCGCGACGGGGCCGAGCAGGGAGTAGCCGGCTTCCTCGAACACGATCGCCTTGCCGACATGGGACAGGCCGAGGCCGCCCCATTCGGTCCCGACATGCGGGGCGACCAGGCCTTCCGCGGCGGCGAGGGCCACGAGTTCGCGGCGGAATTCCTCGGTGGGGCCGTGGTGGGTCTGGCGGGAGTCGCTCTCCATCGGGACGATCTTGTCGCGGATGAAGGCGCGGGTGCGGTGTTGGAGTTCCTGGAGTTCGGGGGAGAGGGAGAAGTCCATGGTCGGGTCCTTCGCTCGGCTGCGTGGCGGTGTGGGGGAAGTGTCGAGCGGATCGCGGGCGGATGGTCAAGTTGGGGGCGCACGCCGGTGGTCCGGAGACGTCGCGGAGGAACGCTCACAAGGAAGTTGTGGCTGTTCGTTCTGTTTCGACCCGGTCGCGGCGGGTGCCTTTGTCAGTCAGTTGGATCGAGAGCAAAGACGGACTGAGACGGCAGAAGCATGCGCAGCGATCCAAAACCGCCATAGGGAACAAAGCCCCAGGTTGAATACAGCCTTGCGGCTCGGCTGTTCAGGGCGGTGAGTGTCATGACAGGTACGCCCGTCAGCAGTGCGACCTGCCTGAATGTGTCTATGATTTTGCCCATGGCGATGGTGCCTATCCCGTTCTCCTGGAATTCCTTTTGAACGGCGAGGTATTGCACCTGCAGCGTGGGAAAGTGACGGCCGATCGCAAATCTCTTGAGATGGCTGTTCTTGTCGAGCAACCGGTCTTCTTCAAGCGTTATGCAGATCGCGTAGAACCCAACGAGTGTGTCATCAACGCTGCTGTGAATGGTTGTGACCCGACCCCGGAGCTTATCGTGGTGGTCCCATGCCTTCTTGATGAACCAGCCATCCAGTTCCCTGACCCCGCAGGAAAAAGCCCCCCGCCACAGGGTCCTGGCGAGGGGCCTGAATGTGTAGGCAACGTCGGCCCCCTGGCTCACGCTTGGCTTTTGGCCTTCTTCTGGTTCGCCAGGTAGGCATCATAGACGCGGCGCAGTCCGTCGGTCGGGCCGCCGGTCTTTTCATAGGCGCGCTGGGCGAACGTGAGGATCTTGTCGGAGCGTCCGGCCGACACATTCGCAGCAGGTGTGGTCGGGCACGACGAACCTCGGTCAGTTTTCCGTAGCACGGCCATTGCTACCTCCATCTCTGTTCCGCTGCGATTGGACTGGCACACACAATGGTACACGCCACCATATTTCTGATAAATCTATGAAAATACTGGTGTTCGTGTCAACGGAATTGTGCCTCGGCGGGTTGTGAGGATCGCCGCCCCCTCAGAAAGCCCGCCCCCGCGCGATCTCATGCGTGAACTCCAAAATCCCAGTCCCCACCGCGCTCAGCGGCGCATACCGAGGCTCCGTCGTCGCGCCCGACCGATACCGGAACCCAAGCTGCAGGAAGATCACCGAAAGCTTGTACATCGACAGCACCCGGTGAAACAGGATGTTGGAAACATCCCGCCCCGAAATCCGGGCATAGGCGGCAACCGCCTCCAGCCGAGGGCACAGGCAAGCCTCGACCGCCGGCATCTGTTCCATGTCATGCATCGCCCAGGGGTCGTCGGCGTGGATCCAATAGCTCAGCAACGTGGCGAAATCGAACAGAGGGTCCCCGCGGGTGCCCTGGTCCCAGTCCACCACCGCGCGCGGTGCGAAGGTCACCGGGTCCAGGATCATGTTGTTGAGCTTGAAGTCATTGTGCAGCAGGCCCGGAGGGCCTTCCGGCACGATGTTCTTCTCCAGCCAGGCGCCGACTTCGGTATGCAGGGTATCGGTCCCGTCCTCCTTTGCCGCCAGCCCGCGCTTGCGCCAGCCGGACACGGCGCGGGCCAGGAAACCCTCCGGCCGGCCCAGGTCGTCCAACCCGATCGCCGAGGTATCCACGGCATGGATCGCGGCGATGGTTTCCAGCATGACCTGCGACAGCCGGTCGCCGATGTCCTTCCGGTTGGCGAGTTCGGGGGGCATGTGCTCCCGGATCACCAGGCCGGGGCGGTATTCGATGATCTGGAAGCGCTGGCCGATCACCGAAGGATCGTCGCACAGATGCAGGCCGCGGGCGATGAAGGGCAGGGCGTCGGGTAGGCGCGACAGGATGCGGAACTCGCGCGCCATGTCGTAGGCGCCGGCGGGCAGGTCCCCCATCGGCGGGCGGCGCAGCACGGCGGGCTTGCCGTCCAGGTGGATCAGGTAGTTCAGGTTCGCGAGGCCGCCGGCGAACTGGCGCGGCGGCGGGTCATTGTCCAGCCGGTGGCCATGGGCGGCCAGATGGGTCCGGACCGCCTCCCAGTCGATGGGCACGCTGTCCTGGGCCGATCGCAGTTCGTGGTCGGGCAAGGGGTCCTCCTATCGGTCGGGCGGCTGGGTGGGTAGGATCGTGGCACTGAATACAGGAGAGCCGCCATGACGCAACCGACCTTGCGCAGGGCAATCGGGTGAAGGAGTACGTGACAAACGGCTGACGTGCTGAATCTATGCGGTCCCTCGATTCGCGTTTGGGGATCACGATGGACATGCCAGCACAAGAGGAAGGAGGAATTTTCGAGGCCACGGTCTTTCTCGACTATTTCA
>CAMCDA010000337.1 GCA_945873195.1 Asaia bogorensis | reverse complement strand
TGTGCCCTTTCGCGGCGCAGGGAGTTCCTCGCTGACGCCGGTTCTGTGTTGCTCACCAAAAACCCGGATGCCCTGATCTCGGCCTTGCTGAAGGTCGAGGCGCGGTGGGACGTAGAGAGCGCGATACCCGATGTGAAGGCAATGTTCTTTCACAACGGTGGATTGGCGATCATTGACCGGATTCTTGCCACACATCCGCCTACGGCAAAGCGGATCAAGGCATTGCGAGACTATGCGGCGGGTCGGATACCCACCGAATACGCAGCATGAGCGGGTGAGAGGTCGAGAGTATGGAAACATTTATCGCTGTAGCAGTGGTGATCGTCCTGATCGTGTTCGCGATCTTGATTTACAATACCCTGGTTCGTCTGCGTCAATCAGTTTCACAGGCTTCCAGCGATATAGACGTACAGCTAAAGCAGAGACACGATCTAATTCCTAATTTGGTTGAGGCGGTCCGCGGCTACGCCATACATGAGCGCGAGACATTGCAGGCCGTTACGGAAGCCCGCGCCCGCGCAATAGCAGCCTTGGGGACGTCGGCGCAGACACAGACCCAAATCCACCTCTCGGAAACCGTTGCCAGGGTGATCGGCCTTGCCGAAGCATACCCTAACCTCAAGGCGAGTGGCAATTTTCAGCAACTCCAAGCGGAACTATCGGATAGTGAGAATAAAATCTCCGCAGCGCGCCGATTTTACAATAATTCGTGTTCGGAGTATAATGCTGCGGTCGATCAGTTCCCGACTATCATTTTCTCTCGCCTATTCGGGTTTCAGCCACTAGATTTTTTCCAGGCGGAAGCTGCCGAGCGGCAAACGCCCTCGGTGCGTTTCTAGCTACAGCCAAAGTGGTCCGTGCTTACCAGAGACAGGAGGTTTCCAAATGGCTACGTGTTCAGATTGCAAGGGAAGCGGCGAGACCGCGTGCAACGAATGCTATGGAAGCGGGAAGCGGTACGACGGCAAGCCTTGCAACTACTGCAAGGGGTCGAAGCGTGGCCCGTGCCTGAAATGCAACGGCTCCGGTAGCGTCTAAGGAGTAGGCGCTCCCAATTGAGGATGACGGGCACCCCACTCGCGTGCGGATTTCTGTGCACGGTAACGGATACCAACGGCGCTTACAACGGCAGACGAAAAAACCCCGAGCGCGTAACCGGGTGCTCGGGGCTTCCATGCGTATGCGACGGCAAAGTGTTCCGCCACGGTGCTATTTAGTTCGCCACCTGCCTTCGGCCGACCCACCCTGGAAGGAACCGTTCTGCTGGATTGCCGCCTGGTATTTCAGACCGATGACGGGGCATTAATCGCGATGACATACCGTGGGATATGTCATGGACCGACGGAGGTTATGGCCAAATTACAGCGCGGCGAGCCGGTGGCTCCGGACCAGTATTATCACCGCGTGGCGATCTTCTTCGAAACATCGGCGCCCAAATATGCGAATCTCAATAAAACGCTCGCTGTTGGCCGGGCGCAACCGGGCGTGGGTGGCGGTGTGTACGAGGTGTTTGAGGTCCTGTAGCCGCGTGGTGTCAAACCGAAATCGGGACGGCTTTGTCCCCTGCTGATGATGACACGGTCCTCTCGTCGAAAACCGCCCCCGCCTGCTCCGCCCACGGCACCAAAGCGGTCGCCGCCAGCCTGTCCAGTGTCAGCGCGCACGCCCGCCGGTTGATCAGCAGACGTTCCAGCACATCCGGCGAGAGATACGCCAGTCGCAGGAACCGGCTGACGAAGGCGTCGGTGATGCCCTCGGCGGCAGCGATGTCCTTGATCGTCGCGACCTCGCCCCGATCGAGTTGCCGCCGCCAATCCCAGGCGCGCGCGATGGCACGCAGCAGCCGTGGGTCGTGCGCGGTTCCGTCCACCGCCGATTCGATCTCATCTGGCGGCAAAATGCGCGGGCGGCCATTGCGCCGTTTGATCGTCAGCGGAATGACGACGCGGATGGTTTCGGGTGCGGTGCTCATGCCATGGCCTCCGCCGGGCGCCGGACAAGCATGTCGCGCACGACCGACCCGAGGCCCGCGGTGCGGAGGTCGACCGCGATCCCCTCGCCGGTGATCGTGACGCGGTCCACCAGGAGGTGAATGATGCGCGCCTGCTCAGCGGGGAACAAGGACGACCACATCGAGTCGAACGCGTTCAGCGCGGCGACAACTTCGCTGTCATCCAGGTCCGGCTGCTGCTGGCGCGCCGCCGCCATGGTCCGCGCTACCACCTCTGGGGTCCGCGCGAGGCGGCGGATTTCCTGGATCACGGCGTTTTCGACCATCTCAGCGGACAACCGATGCGGCGCGGTGCCGGTGTCCGGCTCCCTTCCCCGGATGACATCCATCGACGTGTAGTAGCGATAGCGGCGGCTGCCCTTATTCGTCGCCGTGGGAGTCATCGCCGTGCCGGTGGGCCCGAAGATCAGACCCTTCAGCAGCGCCGGTGTCTGGCTCCGTGTGCCCGCCGCCCGTAAACGCGGACTGACCTGCATCACGCCATGAACCTTGTCCCACAGTGCCTGATCGATGATCGCCGCGTGCTCGCCCGGGTAGGATGTGCCCTTGTGCACCGCCTCGCCGAGATAGACGCGGTTGCTGAGCAGCTTGTAGAGATACCCCTTGTCGATCGGCTTGCCGCGCTTGTTGCGCACGCCTTCAGCGACGAGTGCCCGAACCAGCGTGGTGGCGGAGCCGATCTGCGCAAACCGCTCGAATATCATGCGCACCGTCGCGGCCTCGGTCTCATCGACCAGCAGCTTGCGATCCCGGACCTGATAGCCGAGCGGAACGAAGCCGCCCATCCACATGCCGCGTTTGCGGGACGCGGCGAACTTGTCCCGGATGCGTTCGCCAATAACCTCGCGTTCGAACTGTGCGAAACTCAATAGAATGTTCAGCGTCAACCTGCCCATTGACGTCGTGGTATTGAAACTCTGGGTGACCGAAACGAAGGTCACACCGTGACGATCGAACACCTCGACCAGCCTGGCGAAATCCATCAGCGCGCGCGACAGGCGGTCGATCTTGTAAACCACCACCACGTCGACCAGCCCGGCCTCGATGTCCGCCAGCAAACGTTGCAACCCGGGCCGTTCCAATGTGCCGCCGGAAAATCCGCCATCGTCGTAGCGGTCACGCAGCGCCACCCAGCCTTCTGCTTTCTGGCTGGCGATGAAGGCCTCGCACGCATCGCGCTGGGCGTCGAGGCTATTGAATTCCATGTCGAGGCCTTCCTCGCTCGACTTGCGAGTATAAACCACGCAACGCAGGCGTCGCGGCAGGTTGACGACCGATCCGGTCTGCTTTTTCATCGATCCTCTCTCGCAATTTCCCGCAGCCCGAAGAACCGCCAGCCGTTCCAGCGCGTGCCGGTGATGGTGCGGGCGATGGCTGACAGTGACTGGTATTTCCGCCCCTCGAAGTCGAAGCCGTCACGCAGGACGATGACGGTGTGCTCAGTGCCGTTCCATTCCCGCACCAGCCTCGTCCCGGCGACCGGCCTGCGCGGATCGCCGATCATCGCCTTGCGAACGGGCTTGCCGCGCAATTCGTCGGCCAGGGCATCGAGCAGCCGTGTTGTCTCGCGTGACAGCCCGCCAAAGGCGAGCTCCTGAATCCGCCAGGCCAACCGCATCTCCAGGAAGGGACGGCTGTTATTCGGTGCATCGGCATCGAACAACGATCGCCATTCCGCTTTCAGTTCGTTGACCGACATCGATTTCAACGCCGCCAGCCGCGCCAGCACGGTCGCATCGTTGCCCGCATCAGCGCCCGGGCGGGGTGGTCCGATCCGAATCGTTTGTCCTATTTTGCGCATCGTCAGACCTACACCGGAGACCGTGGTTCGCGACCTACACCGCTCTTATCGGGTGGGAAGTCCAGGCGAATGTCTCCGGTTCGGAGACGGAGGATGCCCGCCGCCAGCAGGCGGCCAACCTCGGCGAGACGCTCCTCGGCCGTCATGCGATCAGCGGCGATGGCGTTGGGGCCGGACAGGGATTCGTGCATGGGAGACCGTTCGCAATCGATGTCGATGGGCGACCGGTAGGGGGAGTGACTTAGGAAATAAAGTTAAATCAGCGACTTATCGTAGTGACGCGAAAACAAAGTAAGGCGTGCGTAATTGTGGGAGGATGACCGGCGATGCCCTCATTCTCCTCCGGGTCGGGCAATGGCGATGGCGATGGCGTTGAGCCATCTCTCGCCGTGACGGCCCGGGCGCACGTCCTCCGACAACCACGTCTCGACAAGCGCGAGCGGCACCGTTTGAACGGCACACCTGAGGCTCTCTTCGGTATGGTCCACGAAGAGTCGGCCGCCGCTGACGCGCTCTCCCTCCCCAAGCTTGAACGACATATAGAAAGCACCATCGGGACGCAGGGCGCCGGCCAGCCGTGACACCACGCCGGTGAATGATGCCAACGGTGTAAAACAGCGTGCAAATCTTTCCAGATTCCGGGGGTAAACAGCGTCCAATAGTTTCCACCCTGGTCCGTGCGATCATCCGGCATTTGCGCTGGAGAATCTGGGGTGTTGTTCATGGATATG
>CAMCDA010000336.1 GCA_945873195.1 Asaia bogorensis | reverse complement strand
ACGCGATCATCGAACCGCTCGACCATTACGTCAGAGCTCGCCTGCGCCCTGCCTGATTGGCGCAAGCACGGTTGTTTCCGTCGCCCGTTTGACCGCCGGCGTTCGGAGAACCCGCCACCTGCGTGCCCGTGGTTGTGCCCCTATTACAGGATATTCCCGCAACCCATTCAACGCGAACCGGAATTTGGACCACTTCACTCATCATCGCGGTCATCTCCGCCGCGTCATCGGAATCGCCGACATCCAGCACGCCTGGAATCGAGATTTGATTGGACTGGCGCAGGCGTTCGGCTGGGTCGTCGGACATGCATCACCTGTTGTTCGTGATTTGTTCTATCAACGGACGCGGCGGTGAGGCAAGAAAATTTCCGGGCATGACCGGGGGAAGTCCCCCTGGCCACGGCGCGATGCCATGGCCAGGGGGTCCGATTGATTTAGCCTTCGGCCTTGGCCTTGCGCGCCATGGCTTCGTCGGCCGAGGCCACGCCGCCATGCGCGGCCGACCAGGTCACGGGGTCTTCCAGGAAGCGCCGGACCTCGGACAGGGCCTCATCCGAGAAATAGGGGCGGTCCTTGCAGGCCTCCAGCACGTCCCACCAGGTGCACAGGCTGTGCAGGGCGATGTCCATGCGGGCGAGCGTCTCGAAGGCGCCGGGGAAGACGCCGTAGAAGAACACGACGAAGGTGTGGTTGCAGATCGCCCCGGCCTCGCGCAGCGCGTTGGCGAAGCGGATCTTGGACCCGCCATCGGTCGTCAGGTCCTCCACCAGCAGGGTATTCTTGCCCTCGGGCACGTCGCCCTCGATCAGCGCATTGCGGCCGAAGCCCTTGGGCTGCTTGCGGACATAGGCCATCGGCGCGGACATCCGATCGGCGATCCAGGCGGCGAAGGGGATGCCGGCGGTTTCGCCGCCCGCCACGGCCTCGATGGTCTCGAAGCCAATGTGGCGGTCGATCTTCTCCACCGCCAGGTCGCAGATCTTGGCCCGCGCGCGGGGGAAATAGATGATCCGGCGGCAGTCGATATAGACCGGCGACTTCCAGCCGGAGGTGAAGGTGTAGGGCTCCTCGGGGCGGAAATTGACCGCCTTGATCTCCAGCAGGATGCGGGCCGTGGTCAACGCGGCATCGCGGTCCCATTCGGAGTTGGCGGCGATACCGTGGGCGGGCTTGGCCATGGCGTGCGGGTCCTCTAATCCTCTATTCACCGACCACTGATAACCGATCACTGCACAGGGAGACAGTCCATGGCGCGAAAACACCGCATCGCGGTCATACCGGGCGACGGCATCGGCAAGGAAGTCGTGCCGGAAAGCCTCAAGGTTCTCGACGAAGCGGCGCGCCGGTTCGGCTTCGACCTCGAACTGACCCACTACGACTGGTCCTGCGAGACCTTCAAGGAGACCGGTAAGTTCATGCCCGATGACGGCATGGACCAGTTGGCCCAATCCGACTCGATCCTGCTCGGCGCCGTGGGCTGGCCGGGCGTGCCCGACCATATCTCGCTTTGGGGCCTGCTGATCCCGATCCGCCGCGGGTTCGACCAGTATGCCAATGTGCGGCCGTGCAAGCTGATGCCGGGGGTCTATACCCCGCTCGCGAACCGGACCGAGAAGGACATCGACTTCTACGTGGTGCGGGAGAATACCGAGGGTGAATACTCATCGGTCGGCGGTCGCATGTTTGAAGGCACGGACCGCGAGTTCGTGTCCCAGCAGAGCATCCTGACCCGCAAGGGGACGGACCGGATTCTGAAATACGCGTTTGAGCTGGCGATGACCCGGCCGAAGAAGCACGTGACCAGCGCCACCAAGTCGAACGGCATCATCCATACGATGCCCTATTGGGATGAGCGCTTCGCCGAGATGGCGAAGTCCTATCCGGAAATCCGCATCGACCAGTACCACATCGACATCCTGTGCGCGCACTTTGTGCAGCACCCGGATTGGTTCGATGTGGTTGTCGGCTCCAACCTGTTCGGCGACATCCTGTCGGACCTTGGGCCGGCGCTGGCCGGTTCGATCGGCATCGCGGCGAGCGCGAACATCAACCCGGAGCGCGTGTTCCCCTCGATGTTCGAACCCGTGCACGGATCGGCCCCGGACATCGCCGGACGGTTCATCTGCAACCCGATCGGCCAGGTTTGGTCGGCGGCGCTGATGCTGAACCATTTGGGGGAAGCCGAGGCGGGCAAGTGCATCGTGGACGCGATTGAGACACTGCTGCGGGAGGATGGCCCCAAGACCCGCGACATGGGCGGGCAGGCCGGCACGGCGGATGTCGGCACCGCGATCGCGCAGATCGTCGCTCGGCGGTAACCATTGAAGTCGGGGCGGCGCCTTACTCGCGCCGTCCAGGCTCCCTTCGGGTTGTAGATTCTGCGGTCGAAGCCGGCCGGGAAGTAGTCCCTGGATCGGGGAGCCGCGGCCAGAATGCGGCGCCCCCGTTTCCCGTGCGATGGCGGGAAGTGGGGAAACGTCAGGCGGCGCGCAGGCGGCGGATGACGCGGTCGCGCCCGATCATGGGCAGCAGGCGGTCCATCGCGGGGCCGGTTTCCTCTCCGGTCAGGGCCAGGAACAGCGCGGGCTTGGCGATTGGGCCGAGGACGGCGGTCCAGGCGCCCCAGGTCGTGTCGTCCCAGGGTTCGGCGGGCAGTTCCGCCAGGGCCTGTGCGGCGATATCGGACGGCACGGGGACAATGTCGGCCGTGACAATGTCCCACCAGGTCGCCGCGTCGGCCACCAGCTCGATATGGGCTCGGATGGCGAGCCAGAAGGCCT
This sequence comes from Asaia bogorensis, assembly GCA_945873195.1. Taxonomy (GTDB): domain Bacteria; phylum Pseudomonadota; class Alphaproteobacteria; order Acetobacterales; family Acetobacteraceae; genus Rhodopila; species Rhodopila bogorensis_A. The sequence goes on along the minus strand of CAMCDA010000336.1, from coordinate 1,773 downwards.
CGGTCGCGCCGATGGGCAGGCGGTCGGCGATGGCGGGGAATTCCGTGCGGGCCAGGACCTTGCGGTTGAGGCGGAGGAGGGTGTCGGGAGTTGGGATACGCTCCATCGAGTCGAGGCTGAACGGTGTGGTGGCGTTGGGGTCCCTGCCGACGAGCCAGGCGATCAGGGCAGCGGGCATGATCCCGTCTGCCAGCGTCTGGCGCAGGGGCTGGCTGCCGAGCTTCCGGGCGGTGGAGGGGGTTGAGTCGATTGGAGGGATGTTGGCGAAACGGGGGCCGGTGACAGGAATTTCGCCGCCGTGAAGGGGGCGGTTGGGTGTGTGGGCCAGGGCATCCGGGTGGGTGCGGGGCACTGATCCCCCCCTCCCCTGGAGGGAGGGGGTTGGGGGGAGGGGGAGTCTCTCGCCGTCCGTGCTGCTAGACCCCTCCCCCCGGCCCCCTCCCTCAAGGGGAGGGGGGGAAGTGGAGGGGACCGCCGGCAGCAGGGGTTTCAGACATGTCATCACATCCAGATACACACCCGTATCGGCGGCGTTCTCCTCGCCCCGGATGACATGCGTGATCGCCAGGTCCAGGTCATCCACCACCGAGGCCAGCACGGGCGCCACCGTCCCATTGGCCAGCACCAGCACGGGGTCCGAGATCGCGGTGAGCTTCGCATCCCGCTTGCCCAGGATCATGTCGCGCCAGACCACGAACCCGTCCGAGAGGCGAAATCGCCAATAGGGCACCTTGCCACCGGCCTCGGCCGCGGCGCGCTGGGCGGCGGTCATCGACAGCATCGCCCGGTCATAGATCGTCGCCCGTCCGCGCTTGCGCCGGTGTTCAGCCTTGGCGCGGAGTTCGGCCTCCGACTCGAAACAGGGGTACAAGCGGCCGGACTGTTTCAGTGCCTCGATGGCGGCCGCATAGCGGTCCAGCCGCTCGGACTGCCGCAGCGTCCCGTCCCAGGTCACGCCCAAGGCGGCCAGGTCATGGATAATCGCCTCGGCAAAGGCCGGGCGGCTGCGTTCGGGGTTGAGGTCGTCGATCCGCAGCGTCAACCGCGCCCCGCGTTCCTGCGCGAACAGGGCGTTGGCGAGCGCGACGCGGGCGGCGTTGAGAACCAGATTACCGGTGGGCGCGATGGCGAAGCGCAAGCGGATGCCGCCTAAATACCGTCTCGGCGCCGGATCAGTCATCGGAATCGTCGTCGTCCTCGTCGCGCCTGGGGTCGAGCGCGCGCCAGTCCCGTTCTTCGTTCCCGGACGGCGTGTCGACGAAATCGCCCAGTTCGTTGGCGCTTTTCCAGCCATCCGCGCCGGCGTCGACGACTTCCGCGTCCTCTCCGAACGCGAACCAGGCTTCCAGCACATCCTTCCGGCTCACGCCCGGGGACCGGCAGAGTTCGACCGAGTCGCGCACATAGCGGCGCGCGAAGGCATTTGCCTGCATGAGGGTGGAGAAGCCGCCGATCTCCTCCACGATATTGTCCTGCGCGCCGCCGGACAGGTCCAGGATGCGCACGCGCCAGCCCCCTTGCGGGGCGAACAGGTCACCGAGTTCGATCGGCGAGTCGGAGGGATCATCGCTCATGCCCCACCTTATCCCGGATCGGGTTGGCGCGGAACGGTCATTCCCCCGCGGTCAGGGCGATTCGGTTCTGCCCCGGAGTCCCCTCGAACGGACTATCGAATCACAGCGAGAGCGATTCTGATCCCCCTGTAATGACGGGACGGGATCATGGAGGAAGCACCGAGGACGAAAGCAGGGGCTACCCTGTGGGAGGCGCTGG
>CAMCDA010000335.1 GCA_945873195.1 Asaia bogorensis | reverse complement strand
AAGTCGTCCCGCCACCTGCAACGGGAAGCTGGGCCAGCTGACCGGGTCACACCCCGAGTCACGTAACCCAGCCTGATACAAAAAGCGGTGTCCAGGAGAGTCGCGGCCTGCATGGACATAGTAATGCGGGAATCAAAAATGAGGGGAGTCATGAGTCAATTTCCACCATCTATTACTCCGGCGGCACGTCGGCCAACCAGCGCGCGGGATACGCGGCGTCGTTGGCCACGTTGCAGAAAGGGACCGGGATTTCGCTGGTCGTGCCGACGAGTGCACAGATTTCCTCCGCGTTCGGCGCGTTCTGCGCGACCATGTCATCGAAGCTGATGGCGGTGAACTGAGGCGGCCCCCGGGGTTGAGAGCCAGGTGCACTAGACCGCGCTCGGCCTGACCGAAAAGGGAGAACGCGCTCTAGCTCGTTGTTTGATCACATAATTCACGGCCTGTGACGTTTACGCTCAGGCCGATCATGCTCTATTCGCCCAGGAACGCCGCCACCGCCGGCACCGCCTTCATGGCCCGCAGTTCCTCCTCGGTCGGCAGCACGGGCCGGTCGCGCGCCTGGTTGACCATGCACAGGAACCCCATCGGCGCCTTGCCGTCCGCGCGGAACTGGTGCCAGGTCCAGGCCGGAATCGTGACCAGATCGAGCGGCTTGACCGGCCGCACCTCGGTTCCCAGCAGGCAGGTGCCCTCCCCGCGCAGGATCATCACGGCGTGCGCGTGTTCGTGCCGTTCCAGGGTGGAATAGCCGGTCGCGTCCATCTCGAAATAGCGGAGTTCGCAGCCCATCGTGGGTTCCTGGAACAGAACCTGGCGGGAGATATCCTTGAACGGCGCGCTGCCGTCCTGCTTGTAGGGCAGGTAGGCGACATCGTCCCACCGGAAGCCATCGCGCGCGGGGCGGAACAGGTTTTCGCCTTCAATATCCATCTTTCTGTCCTATCCGAGTGCCCACTCGCCCACGATCCGCCCGAAGCGTTCGGCTTCCTGGGCGATGTCGTCGCGCGCCATCAGCAGATTGCCGCCGATCAACAGCATCGTGTCGGCGCCATAGAAATCAAGGATCTCCCGCGTGCGATCCAGCGTCATGCCACCCGCGGGCACAGGCAACGCCGGCCGCAGGATCGGATGCGGATGCACAGCCGCCAGCACGCCATCCCCGGTTTCGGGGTCGCCACCCACCAGCCGCGACACGGCCGAGACCGGCAGGCGCGCATTGTCCGCCAGCCGCCGGCAGGTCTCCGCCGAGTAACCAAAACGACCGCCATGGTTCGGGAAGATCACCGCATCCGCCCCCATCACCCGGAACAGCTTGCCGATCAGCAGGTCGGGGGAAATGCGTGACGCGCCGCCCAGGCTCGGGTGAGCGAAGAACGCCATGTCGGGGCATTCCCACTTCAACGCCTGGAACGTCGCGAAACCGCAGATCATCGGGGCGAGCAGCAGGCAGTCGATCCCCTCCTCCCGCGCCAAGGCCACCTGCGCGCGCATGTCCTCCAAGGTTCCCGACAGGCTCGGCATATAGCGGGTTGGGTGACCAGTGGCCTTTACCCCGCGGCGCACACCTTCCGCGCAGGCGCGCACCCGGTCGGCGAAGCGGCTGTAGTCCTGGTCGGCCAGGCCGTGGTCGTCCTTTACGAAGTCCAGCCCGCCACGCGCGAACTGCTCCGCCAGATGCCCGAGTCGCGCCGGCGGCATCCCCTGCGGCTTGAGCGCGGATCCGGTCATGGGACGGTGATGCAGATGCAGGCGGCGGCGCAGCGACTCGATCCCATGCGCCGGCCCGCCGAAGGTTTCCAGCAGCAGCGGCGGCAGGTCGATATCGTGCAACGTCACGTCGTCGTGCAGCGACGTGTTGCCGAAGACCATGTTCAGCAACTGCCCCGCGTCCCGCCCGATCGTGTCGGTCGCCAACCCGATCCGCACCGCGAAGCGGCCGTCGCGCAGGTCCTCGATCCCCTCCACCCGGCCGACGATATCGGACAGCACCCAGTCATCATCGATGGCGGCGAGCGGCATTTCCACGCTCTGTTCGACGGCGATGCCCTGGGCGCGCGCCTCGATCGAGGCCGCGTCGGAGCGGACGAGATAGGTTACGGTGAAACGATTGCTCATGGGCCAGCCACCACCAGGGCATCAACGGCTAGGGCGCCGGACGCGCCCAGTATCACGGGGTTCACATCAATCGCGCGCACGCTGTCGCCGCAGGCCAGCGCCGCGTCCTGCAAGGCCAGCAGCAGATCGGCGAAATGTTCCAGGGCGCCAGGGTGCTTCCAGCGCGGGCTGGTGAGGATGCGGCCCAGCGTGCCCTGCAACAGATCGGCCAGGATCGTTTCGCGGCTGACCGGCATGGGCCAAGTGGTCACGTCGCCGATCGCCTCGGCGAAGATGCCGCCCAGGCCGGCCAGCAGCACCAGACCGACGCCATCGGCATGGGTCACGCCGGCAATCGCCTCCAACCCACCCGGGACCATGGCCTGCACGATCACCCGATCGCAGCCCATCGCGGCGAAGGCGGCATCCAGTCCGGCCTGGTCCGCCATGCCCACATACACCAAGCCGAGGTCGCTTTTATGCGCCACCCCGTCCTGCACGCCCTTCAGCACCACCGGGTAGCCGATCCGGTCGGCGGCGGCGCGGGCCTGGTCGAGGCTGCCACACTCCACCGTTTCCACCGTCGGCACGCCATAATCGCGCAGCAGCGCCAGGCTCTCGGGTTCCGTCAATTGGCGGGGCGGCAAGGTGCGGCGGGCGACGTTCGGGGCGGTGCGGTCGGTAGCAAGCGGGGTCAGCAGGGCGCCGATCGCCTCCAGCAGCACATCCATCTCGGTGAAGACCGGCATGTCCAAGGCGGCGTAGGTGGCGCGTTCGGCGTCCGGCATGCCGCCCGGGGAGACGATCAGGAACGGCTTGCCCGATGCCTGCTGCGCCTTCGCGAGCGCGGCTCGGTAGGGATCGCCCTGCCAGGGGTTCATCGAATGCAGCAGACCCAGCGTCACCGCCACATCCGCATCCCCCATCAAAAACCCCGGCACCTCCCCCGCTCGGCGCATCCCGCCGAAGATACCCATGTCGAGCGGGTTGCCGATGCGGGAGAACATTTTCCGCGCGTCGATCGCGGCGTGGGTCTCGGGCCGCAGGGGGGCGAGCGGGACTCCCAGCGCCGCCGCCCGGTCCGCGATCAGCGACGCCCCTGCCCCCGACGTCGACAGGGCGCCGAGCATGCCAGGGCGACGGCCGTAGCGGTCGAGCAGGGCGGCGGCGGTCATGAAGCCTTCGAGCGTGCGGGCCTCGGCCACGCCGCAGGCGCGGAACAGCCCCCGATAGGACGCGTTGTCGCCGGCGAGGCGGGAGGAATGGGCGACCGCCGCGGCCGCCCCCGCCTGGGAGCCGCCGATCTTGAGCACGACCACCTGCTTGCCGGCCGCCTGGGCTGCCTGGGCGAGGGCGGCGAACCGGGCGCCGTCGGGCAGGCTGTCGATCAGCAGGGCGATCACGCGGGTGGGGGCGTGGCCGATCGCGTATTCCATGTAGTCGAGGACGGACAGATCGGCCTCATTCCCGCACGACGCGAACAGGGACAGGCCGGCGCCGAGGGTGGAGAGGCGTCCGGCCATGGCGTCGAACAGGGCGCCGGAGTGGGAGAAGATGGAGATGCCTCCCGGTGTCTGGCGCTTGGCGTGGGCGGTGTTGAAGCCGATCGAGACGGGGTGGTGGGCGTTGTAGATGCCGTTGCAGTTGGGGCCGACGATCCTGATCCCGGCTTCTCGGGCGGCTTGCAGGAGTTCGTTCTGGCGTTCGGTTCCTCCGGCGTCGAGGCTTTCGGCGTAGCCCGCCGAACCCACGATGGCGGCCTTGAGGCCGGCGCGGGCGCAGTCCTTCACGGCCTGGATCGCGGCCTCGGCTGGGATGGCGAGGAAGGCGGCGTCTATGGGCTCGGGCGCTTCGGTCAGGTCGGGGAAGCAGGGGATGCCGTCGATGGCGGTGAGGCGGCGGGAGACGCCGTAGACTCCGCCGGGGAAACCGACGTCACGGGCGTTGGTGAGGACGATGTAGCCGTGCTTGGTGGTGTCGTCCGAGGCCCCGATGACGGCCACCGCGCGCGGGTGGAACAGCGCGTGGAGCGCTTCCTGCGTGGGGATGGGGTGGGGCTTGGGGTCTTGAGCGTTGGGCATGGGGATTTGGGTAGATTGTTGGGTTGGGGAGGGCAAGGGTGGGGGGCGCACTTGTTCTGAAGGTCAGGTCACGCATCTCGTTGTTCAGCATAATTCGTAGGAGAACAGCCTATAGGTACGAGGCGGCGAGGGGTGCTACTTGCAGGACTTTTCTGCCGATCAAGCACCCTGACGCGTCTGCTTTGAAAGCAAAATCGGCATACCTGTACAAAGTACCAATCCTAGGGTAACTTGGAGGTGCGACAAACTTAATGTAACTCCCAAGCACCCCCTGGGTGAGTCCGATTGGCAACAATGGGTTCCTGTTTTCGCGTCCGCGCTTGAAGCTGATTGCGTGCGGAGCGGGAACATGAGTCAACGTCGGGATGGAACTGCCTCCCGATGTGCGTGCGTTGAT
>CAMCDA010000334.1 GCA_945873195.1 Asaia bogorensis | reverse complement strand
TGTGTTCGCCAGACTGCGCAGCTTTGCCTACAATATCCTACGTCGAAACAAGACTAGTACCTTCAGTCAAGACAGATACGCCGCGGCTCTGCAGGGCCTTGATCCCCTTCTGAAGTGGTGCGTCAGTTGAGAGCGTTGAACAGCCCTGGCCCTTCAGGGCACTTCGTTACAATCACCGCGTCGCCAAGTTCAATCAGGTACTCGGACTGCATGCCGAGCAGCTTGGTGCGAACGTCTTCCGCGGCGGCTTCAGTCGGGAATTCGATAACTAGCAGGTCTGACATGGGGGTCCCTCGTGTGGTCGGCTCGACGGCCAACTCGCCATTCCAGATTGGAACAGCACAGTGCCTGCGCTCGGGAGGGTCAATATCAGGGTGACCGCGCGTGAGCAAGCAGGCGTGGCGACCTTCAAACGGCCGACCTATTCTTGTCACAAGCCGGTTGGCCGCCGCGTTCTTTTGGTAGTTATGCGCGAAACCAAGCATCGTTCAGGCACGATGTCTCATTTCCAACCGTTCGGTCTGGTTGTGATCAGGATCAGCTGCATGATAGACGCGGCGTTCTCACAAGAAAGCGGATGGCCTGATGTCGGCAACCTGTCTCGCTGATCTGGAATCGCTTACCCAACCCGAGAAAGACCTGCTGGCTGATTTTGGCAACGGTCTCTTTCACCGGTGCGGCGATGGGCGTGTTCCGGCGGCTGGTGACGCAACCCGCGAAATTCGGGCGGAACTTCTGCGGCTGTTACTGTTGGGCGGCGCCGATATTCCGAAACTCCATGAAAAGGGCCTGCGGGTCTCGGGTGCCTGGATCACGGGCGCGCTGGATCTTGAAGGCTGCCGCGTCATGCGGGATCTGCGCCTGGCGGATTGCCGGTTCGACGGCACCATGACCCTGCGGTCCGCGGCCATCGACACACTCCTGCTGGATGGTTCGGTGATGCCTGGGTTGGTGGCGAACCGGGTGGAAGCCCGGGGCAGCATCTACGCGCGGGCGGTTGAGTTCCAGAACACGGTCGACCTGCAGGGCGCCCGTCTCGGGGGCGACCTGGTGCTGGACGGGTCCTCCATACGCTCCGCGGGAGATCGGGCCTTCGATGGCTCCCATATCTCGATGCGCGGCGACATGACGTTCCGAGACACCAGCATCCACGGCACCTTGCATATCTCCGGCGCCCAGCTGGGCGGCGACCTGGCCCTGACCGGCGCGAATATCGTGCATCCAGATGCGGCCGGGGTGAACGCGGTCGGCATTCGGGTCGGTGGCGACATGGTGCTGCGTGGCGCGCGAATTGCGGGAGAGACCAATCTGATCGGCGCCCGGATCGCGGGCGACATCACTTTGGACTCGGGAACGTTCGGCCTCCCCGGGAAGCTCGCTTTGACCCTCAACCGGGCTGTCATCGAAGGGGCCCTGTTCCTGCGGAACGGCGCGCGGGTGCTTGGTGCATTGAGCCTCAATGGCACCCAGGCTGGAATCATCGTCGATGAGAAGGAAAGTTGGCCAGGGCCGGGCGACCTGTTGCTCAACCGGTTCACCTACAAGGGAGTCCTCGCGAGCAATGTCGATGCGCGAAGTCGGCTCGACTGGCTGTCACGGCAGGATCCGGCCAGGTGGGGAGAGGATTTCTGGCCGCAACCCTATGAACAACTCGCGCATGTCCTGACCGAGATGGGCCACCGGGAGCATGCCCGCACGGTCCTGTACGAAAAGGAACGCCTGCAGCGAAAGGCGAGGCAACTCCGCACCAAATCCCGGGTCTTGCGGATGGTGAATGCGTGGAACAACGGCATGGTGTGGGCAACGGTCGGCTATGGCCTGCAGCCGCTTTTTGCGTTCCTTTGGATCGGTGTGCTGTGGCTAATCAGCATCGGCTTACTGACGGCCGTGCAGTTCCAGGGACAGCTACGACCCAACAGCGCCGTGCTGCTGCGTGCCCCCGAATGGGTACTGTGCGGGCAGCTGACCAGCCAGGAAATCATGCTGCCATCGCTCAATCAAACCAGATCAGGACTGGCGCGGGACGGACAATCCCAATTGGAATGCTTCCTTGAGCAACCCGAGGCCGAGTCCTACCCGCGCTTCAGCAAGTGGATCTATTCGCTGGAGACCATGATCCCCGGCATCGAGAGCGGTCAGCGGAACTATTGGTCCCCTGACTCGCGTTTCGCGCTTGGCTATATCGCCAAGCTCTTTGAGTACGTGCAGGTGGTGCTTGGCTTTGGCCTCGGTGTCCTGGCCTTCGCCGGCTTTTCTGGCCTGGTAAGGACGAGAACCTAACGGGCGGCTGTTTCCCCAAGGTTGCCTGGGTTTACACGGCGGCCTGACATCGCCTCGCGTCCCTCCACCGCAGCGGAGGGACGCGACGCATTCACTACCCCTCCGCCCGCGCCGCTCGGCGCAGCTCATCGGGCGTGGCCGGGGGCGGGTTGTCCGGGATCTCACCGGGCTTGTAGTCGGGCAGCAGCCGGGACGGCAGGATCATCAGCATCGCAACGCCGGCCATCAGCAGCAGAACCATTTTCAGCGCCGCCAACCGTGCCTCGATATTGACCGTCATCGCCGCCGTGATCTGCTCCGGCGTCGCGGTCGTGCGTTGCAGCGTGCCCAACAGCCTGTCGTTCGAAACGAAGGTGATGTTCTCCAGATCAACCTGTGCGAGCAGTTCGGCGGGCAGTCGCGGACTGGCTTCGATGCGCACCATGACCGCGCTGGTCAGCAACCCGACCAGCAACGCGCCCGCGAGGGCCGTGCCGACACCCGCGGCGAGGTTGTTGGTTGTGCCGCGCAACGAACCGACATCGCCCGCAACCTCTTTCGGCGCGGCGGTCACCAGCACGTTGAACACCAGCGTCACCAGCGCGCCCTGGCCGATCCCGAAGGTGATCAAGCCCAGCATGACCGGAAACGCGCTCCAGTCATTACGTACCACGAATGTCAGCCACAGCAGGGCGACGCTGCAGATCGCAAAAGCCACTTGGCCGATCACCCGGGGCGTGAAGCGATTGTAAAGCTTCACCACCAGCATCGCGGTAAAGAACACCGTGAGATTGAACGGCAGCATGGCGATCGCGGTTTCGAGCGGCGTGCGCCCCTGGATGATCTGGATATACAGCGGGATCGAGAAGTTCAGCATCGCCTCAAGCAAGGTCACGGCGAACATGCACATCACGGCGGCGCGTTCCCGCCCCGAGGTGATCACCCGCAGGTCGAGCAGCGGCGTACGCCCCGCGGTCTGTTCCCGACGCGTCCAGAAGAAAAACGCGTTCAGCAGGATGATGCCGAGAATGATCATTATCGGCGCAGGTCTCACGAATCCCCTCATTTTCCCTGGTAGCCCATAGCCGCGATTCGCCGCCGTTGCGTAGGACCATCCCGTCATCCTCAACCGGACGGGATCCATGGCCGAGACGGACCGCACCAGCACTCGGATAGCCACCGTCCGCGACGTCCTCGGCGGGATATACGGCCCCGACCTGCACGCCAAACGCATCAATGCCCTTTCGGCCGCCACACTCGGGGTCATGACCGGCGCTTCGCTGGCGGTGGCGGCGATCGGCCAGGCCTTGGCCCTGGCGCGCGGGCTGACCACCAAGCACGCCATCAAGCAGGTCGATCGGTTGATGAGCAACGCGGGCATCGACGTCTGGGCCAGCTTCGCCCGCTGGATTCCGCGACAGATCGGTACCGCGCAAGACATCCTGGTCGCCATGGACTGGACCGACTTCGACCACGATGGCCAATCGACGCTGGTGCTGAGCCTGGTCACCAGCCACGGCCGCGCCGCGCCGCTGATCTGGCTGACGGTCTGGAAGGAAGAAATCGCCACCAGGCGCAACGATTACGAGGACGCCTGCCTGCGCCGGCTGGCCGAAACGATCCCGCCGGACTGCCGCGTGACGATCCTGGCCGATCGCGGCTTCGGCGATCAGAAGCTGTTCGCGTTCCTGACGGAACTGGACTTCGCCTACGTCATCCGGTTCCGCGGGAACATTCAGGTTACCGACGCCATGGGCGAAACACGACGCGCGGCTGACTGGGTGGGCAAGGCCGGACGCGCCCGCAAGCTGGCCAACGCCCGGGTGACCGCGAAGGGACAGACCGTGGGAGCCGTGGTCTGCGTGCACGCCAAGGGGATGAAGGAACCCTGGTGCCTGGCCGCCTCGGACCCCGAGGCGAAGGCGGCCACGCTGATCCATCATTACGCCCGTCGTTGGACCATCGAGCCGCAGTTCCGCGACACCAAGGACCTGCGCTTCGGCATGGGATTATCCGCGACCCGCGTCGGTGATCCCATGCGCCGTGATCGGCTGTTGCTGATCAGCGCCTTCGCCATGGCGCTGCTGACGTTGCTGGGCGAGATCGGGGAGAGGCTGGGAATGGACAGGCTGCTGAAGTCGAATACGAGCAAGACGCGCACCCATTCCCTGTTCCGTCAGGGCTGCATGCTGTACGAACTGATCCCCACCATGCCAGAACATCGCCTCGGCCCGCTTATCGCAGCATTCGCTCAGGCTCTTGATAGGGCAGGAGAATTCAGCGGGTTATTCGCTCAGGTGAAATGAGGGGATGGTTGAGC
>CAMCDA010000333.1 GCA_945873195.1 Asaia bogorensis | reverse complement strand
GCCTCATCCACGAAGCCGAGGTCGCCGGTGCGAAGTGCGCGCTCGGTTGACGGCCCGTCGCCGCTGACCTGGAAGGTTTCGGCCGAAACCTCCGCGTTGCACCAGTATCCTTGTGCCACATGTGCGCCATGGACCCGGACCTCTCCGATCACTAGGGGAGGCATTGGGTTCTGCGTATCAGGGTCGACGATCACGACGTGCGCGTTGGGGACACTGCGGCCGCTGCTCACCAGGCATTGCCCATCTTCCTCCCCCCGCGGCGGGTCCGCTCTACCGGCCCGCAGGTTGTCCCGGCTGACCATCCGCCGAACCGCCCCGGCGCCCCGCCGACTGCCTGTCACCTGCAGCGTAGCCTCCGCCAGACCGTAGCCGGGATACATCGTCCCGGGATTCAAACCGTAGGGGGCGAAGGTACGGTTGAAGCGATCGATCGTGCTGGCGTGGACCGGTTCAGCGCCGTTCAGCGCGAGTTGCCAGCAGGACAGGTCCATGTCCTTCATCGCGTCCGCCTGAAAACGACTGACGCATAGATCGAACGCGAAATTCGGCGCACTGGTCACAGACGCCCGATAGTCGTGAATGGCCCGTAGCCAGTTGAGCGGCCGGCGGATGAAGGACGCAGGCGCCATAAGAACGGACAGCCCGCCCAGATACAGCGGCTGCATCACCCCCATCATGAGGCCCATGTCGTGATAGAGTGGCACCCAGTTCACGCTGACGGCGCCGGCTGGATTTTCCATGCGCCGCCGGATCATCTCCAGATTGGCCAGGATGTTTCCATGTGAGACCATCACGCCCTTGGGCGTGGAGGTGGAGCCGGACGTATATTGCAGCAAAGCCAGATCGTCATGGGATGGTGCCCATCCGTCGGCACTGGTCGCCGGTGAGACGTCGTCTTGCGCGTCGACAACCAGCCATGTGGCGCCGGCTCGATCAAACCAATCCGTCAGGTCCGGCCGGCTGTCCACCAGTTCCGCGCTGGTCAGCAGCAGGCGCGGAGTGCAATCCGCCAGGATCGCCATGCTGAAGTCACGCGCCGTCGTCCGGCGTGGAACCATCAGCGGCACCGCGACGATACCGGATAGCAGGCAGGCGAAGAAGGCGACCACGCAGTCCAGCCCGGGCGGAAATAGCAGCATGGCGCGATCGCCTGGCTGCGCATGGCCCAGCAGCCGCAGGGCGGCCGCCCGCGCGCGTGCCTCGACCTGCGCATAGGTCAAGGCAACCCGATCGCCACCGCGCTCCGGAACATAGGCAAATGCTGGGGCGTCGGGGCGTTCCCGCGCGCGGGTGGTGACCAGGTCCGCCATGGAAGCAAAAGGTCGGTCGAACAGGGATTCCGACATAACCGGCTACCGCGCGCCCGGCCGGCCGGCCGTCTTCTCCGCGAGACACTGCATCAGAAACGCCGCGAAGGCATTCACCGACGGGTGCTCGATGGCGGCTTCCGAGCCGAGTTCGAGACCCAGCCAGTCCTCGGCCGCCGTCACCATGAAGACGGACTCGACCGAATCCAATCCAAAGGATGCAAAGTCCGCGTCAAAGCCGATGCGGTCCTGTTTGATCCGCAGTTTGGTGACCAGGTAGGACGCGCACCATTCCTGAATCTCTGCCTCGGATGGCGTATCAGCTTTCGTCGACATCGGAACTCCAAGCGGCGGGCCACCCATTTTCGTGCAGGTGGACTGATGAAATGAGGATGACTGGAGACGGAATTTCACACTGACGAGCTTAGCGCCCGGACGTGAGAGAGGCGATGATGGGTTCCTCGATCGCGCGGGCAATGTTGGTTCGGTAGTGCAGCCCGTCCATGAAGTTGGCCGGATCGCGGGTGATGGCATCATCGACGCGCAAGTCTACGAATGCGCCGCGGCGGGCCTCGACGGCCGTTGCAAGGGCGACCTTACAGGCCTGGATGATCTGATCCTCGGTTCCCCCGGCTGGCGCGAGCAACGAAGCATAGACCGGCGGCATCATCATCACGACCCGTGTATCGGATGGGAACTGATCCAGCAGGCGTACCAACCGCTCGATCCAGGGAAACCGTGGCGGCAACACGGCCGCCGAGAGGTTCTCGGCCGGCTCGGGCACAGCCTCGGCGAAGGTGAAGGTCCGGCCGACTGTATAGTCCGCATAGCCGACGGGGTCCGATCGCGTCCGCTGGCCCAGCGCCAACTGCACCCGCCAGACCGCCCGGTCCAGCGACTTGGCGTTCAGGACATGGCGTAGGTAGTCGATATTGTTTCCGTACAGCCAGAATGGAAAGGGATACAGCAAGGCCAGCGCGGAACCCTGCGCGCACCAGGAACCGTCGGTCGTGAGAACGAGCGCACTGACGCCGGTATGGTTCGATCGAAACCATTCCAGAATCGCAAGCTGCTCGCGCGGACCGGTCGCCGGCACCGTCAATTGTGTGAATTTGAAACCAGTGGCGGCGGACAACCGATGCGGATCGATCAACTGTCCCGTCGAGTTCCCGATCACCGCCGAATCGAATGCGGGATCGCGCGCTCGGCTGACATGCGCCGTTCGTGGGTTGTTGTCGCTGACGCCCTGAATGCCGAGGCCCGGGAAGCGACCTGTGTCGTAGGGATCGATGACCAGCAGGGCCCCGAACAGCACGCCTCCAACGCCCAGGAAGGTCAACGCGAACAAGACGATCCAGCGGCGCCACGGCACGCTATCGGCCAGATCAGAACCGGAAGTAGATGAACTCATAGGACTGATCCCCCCCCAGTTGTACCATGATGGCAACGCAGATGATGCCGCACAGGACCGGCACGATCGCGAGCGGCCGTTCGGTCAATTTCTCACAGAGGATCCGGGATGCCGGCAACAGGCACGCGCAGGCCGCGCCGACGCCGATGATCCAGGCTTTGCCAAGCAGCTTGGGTTCCGGCAGCACCGCCAATCCGACGAACAGGTTCCATGCGTGGTCCAGCGACGTGGTACGGAAGAGGATGCCGCTCAACAGAAAAAACGACACGGTCAGGGCCCAGCCGAGAAGCCGTGGCAGGCGAACCCCGGCGCGCCGCCACCCGAGCGCGACGACGATCGCCACGCCATGCAGCAGGCCCCACAGGACGAAGTTCCAACCCGCACCATGCCAGAGGCCGCACAGGGCCATCGTTGCCAGGATGGCCATCACATATTGCGCTGTGGTGTGCCGGGTTCCGGCGATGCGCATGTCGGCGAGCGGCAGAAACACGTAGTCCCGCAGGAACCGCGACAAGGTCATGTGCCAGCGCTGCCAGAAGGCGATGATGGATGGTGCCCGGAACGGTGCGTGAAAATTCTCCGGCAGGCGCACCCCGAACAGCAGGGCTATCCCGATCGCCATGTTGGAATAGCCCGCGAAGTCGAAGTAGATCTGAAATCCGAACGCAAGGGACAACCACGCGGAGCCATCCAGAACAGGTCCCGCGGTCGCCGCCTGAAAAGTCGGATTGATGAGCTGGCCGATCGGATCGCCCAGCGCCACCTTTTCAACCAGGCCAATGACAACGAAGGTGATGGCAATGGCCCAACGCCGCTCCCATCCGTCTCTGAATGCACTCTGGCCAAGTTGCGCCCCAATCTCGGACCAGCGGGCGATCGGTCCGGCGGCGGCCTGAGGGTAGAAGCTGATGTAAAGAGCATACCGATCCAGCGGTGCCGGGCTGGCTCGTCCGCGCCGCAGGTCAATCAAGTACATGATATGATGGAATGTGAAGAAACTGATGCCGACCGGCAGGCCCAGACCCAGGTGTCGGGGCGGAACCCCGGTCAGCGCCGAGAATGAGTTGATCAGGAAATCAGCGTATTTATAGATCGCCAGTACGCCCAGGGTCGCAATGATCGCCATTGTGACAATCCGGCCGTCCTGGACACGCGCGTACCATCGGGCTGCGGCCCAATTGAGCACGATCAGTCCGACCATCAGAGGTACAAACTCAGGGTTCCAGAGCCCATAAAATACGAATGAAAAGGACAGCAGGACGGCGATCCGTAGTCGCTCGTGCCGGTCAACGAGCCAATAGGCGATCAACGTCAATGGTAGGAAGATCAGGAGAAACGCGGCGCTGTTGAAAAGCATTTTGTGACGGAATCATTTTATATGACGTGGCCTGTTAGGTACCATGAGATGGATTTTGTAACAAGGAACGGGACGCGTCCCAGTCGGATTAAGGTCCGGACCGTCGTGTCGGCCCGGTACGATCGGCCAGGTAGCCACGCCGAAGGATCGTTCCACGTCGCCTTTGCGCTCCATGCGCCATGGACTACGCGCCTGCGGTTGCAGGCTCACCCAGATTGCGTGGCGGCTGGTTTCCAGGCCACTGTCATTCTCAATTCATCGTGACGATCAGGCACTGCACACGCCGCATGGGGGATCATGGTCAGCCAGGAACTACGCGATCTTTTCGTCGTCAGCCTACACACCCTGGGTGGCTCGGCGGGGAACGGCCGCCTGCGGGAGCACCTCCAGTGGGAGGACGATCAATATCTTGCCGTCCATGCCGCTCTGATCCAGGACGGCAAGATCACCGCGGGCCGGGGCCGAGGCGGCTCGGTATCGCTGTCCGCCGCTCGGCCCGCGGCA
>CAMCDA010000332.1 GCA_945873195.1 Asaia bogorensis | reverse complement strand
CACCGCCCGGAAACAAGGTTGGAATCTTCTCACGGCCCTCTCGACCACGCCGGCTTCACTCATCCTCGCTTTATCCGGATAACGCTGGCCCCGCCGTACCTCCACGAGCGCCTTTCTTGCTCACGGTGGGGGGCTTGGGAGTTACGAATGTTGAAGACATCGCGGGCGGCGTGCGGCTGTTTTATGAGAACCAGATCGAGATCGAAGGTTCCGATCGGCCGGCGCTGATCGCCGAGACCATCGCGTTGGCCTACGACTGAGGCGACGGGGGTATCCTCGGGCTACCTGCCCGGGGATGCCATCCATCCGAGAGCCGAAGGGGCCACCAATCGTGCAAGCACCCAGCCAACCCAGGGAAATGGCGCCGGCCCTGACCTGTGACAGCCATTTCCACATTTTCGGCCCCTATGATCGATTCCCGCTGAGCGCGGGGCGGACCTACGATCCGCCGCCGGCCCTGGTGCCTGACTACCTTGCGATGGCCGAGGTGCTGGGTATTCAGCGAATGGTCGTGGTGCAGGCCAGCGTCTCGGGCACCGACAATGGCGTGACGCTGGATGCCGTGCGCCAGTTCGGGGCCGAACATGCGCGGGCGATCGTCGTGATCGATGACAGTTTCGACGCGCCGGCCCTGCGGCGGATGCATGACCAGGGCGCGCGGGGCGTTCGGTTCAACATGGTGTCCGGTAACGGCACGCCCGAGGATCAATTGGAAACCCTCGCCCGCCGGGTTGCCCCGTTGGGATGGCACATCCAGATCTATGCCGAGGGCGAAAAGCTGGAAGCCGTTGCGCCGGTGCTGGCCCGCTTGCCAGTGGAGGTCGTGATCGATCATTGCGGCGGCGTGAAAGCGGGACTTGGGCTGGGTCATCCGCAGTTCCAGGCCCTGCTGCGGCTGCTCGATTCGGGACGCGCCTGGCTGAAGACGAGTTCCTATCGCGCGTCCTCTACGGGGCGGCCGTGGAATGACGTGGCGGCGAACGTCCAGGCCCTGGTTGCCCGCGCGCCGGAGCGCTGCGTCTGGGGCACCGACTGGCCGCACCCGCAGATTGAGCCGATGCCGGACACGACCGGATTCCTCGATCAATTCATGGCGTGGGTCCCCGATCCCGCGCTTCGCCACCGTATTCTGGTGGATAACCCCGCACGCCTTTACGGATTCTGATACCGATGGACGAAGCCCGCGCCCGCAATCCCCTGTTCGGACCCAACCGGTTCAAGCTGGGGATATTCAGCGCCAATTGTGATGGCGGCCTGACCATGAGCCTCGCCCCCGAACGGTGGCGGGCGAATTGGGACGATATCGTTGCGATGACCCAGATCGCCGACGCGGCCGGGTTGGAGTTCATCCTGCCGGTCGCGAAATGGCGCGGCTATCAGGGCAAGGCCAATGTCTATGGCAAGTCGTTTGAAACCCTGACGCATGGCGCGGCCCTGGGCGCCGTGACAAAGCGGATCGCGATCTTCTGCACGGTGCATGTGCCTCTGGTCACACCGGCCTTTGGCGCCAAGGCGATCGCGACGATTGATCATGTCACGCATGGGCGCGCCGGGTTGAACATCGTCTGCGGCTGGAACCAGGCCGAGTTCGACCTGCACGGCGTCACGATCGACCCGGACTCGCGGTATGATCACGGGCAGGAATGGTTCGAGATCTGGTCGAGGATGCTGGAAGGCGGGTCGGAGTTCGACTTCAAGGGCCGGTTCTTCGACCTGAAGCGGTGCCAGACTGACCCGCTGTCGGTCCAACGCCCTTGGCCGCCGGTGATGTCAGCGGGGTTCTCCCCCCGTGGGCGGGATTTCGCCGCGCGGGCCGCGGATGTGCTGTTCCTGAATGTGACGGAACTCGATCAGGTTCCCGGCATGCTGGCCGATGTGAAGGCGCATATGGATCGGCACAACCGGGCGATCTCTGTCTTCACGATGGGGCACGTTGTGTGCCGGCCCACCAAGCGGGAAGCGGAAGACTTCTTCCACTATTTCGCCGAGGAGATGGCCGATACGGAGGGGCAGGCGTACTACCGAAGCAACCGCGGGGCGACGGTCGGGACCGGGAATCAGGTGATCGCCCGTCCGTTCGAGAACCGATTCACCCGGCAAGGCGCGCATCGGTATGAGGGCGCCTATCCGGGGTCGTATCCGTTTGTCGGTTCTCCCGACGACGTGGCGGCCGAAATGGCGCGCATGAGTGCGACCGGGCTGGCGGGCTGCACGGTCGCGTTCGTCGATTACCTCAAGGAAATTCCCTATTTCGTGCAGGAGGTCCTGCCGCGTCTGGAACGGTTGGGGCTGCGGGCTACAGCGTCTCCACCGTCATAGGGAAGATCGTGTCGGTGTCTGGCGTCCGCAGCAGATGGTACACGTTGAAGCGGTAGGCGGGGCCGAGCGAAACTTCGGGCGGGGTGAAGGGGAAGGCGAGGTTGCCGGCGGTGGATAGGCGGCCCGGATAGCCGTAGTGCAGCAGGTATTGCTTGCAGGTCCGCACGACCTCTGACGCTCGTTCGCGGGTTGGGGCGATGCATTCCCCCATGATGAAGACTTCGCTTGGCGGTGATTCGTTCTCGGGCGCGACCATCCGGACGCCGTCGATGCCGTAGACCCGGAAGCGCAGTGTGTAGTCCTGGGGCTGGTCCTCACACACCAGTTCCCGCACCAGTTCGGTGAACTTCGGCAGCAGCCCCTTGATCGAGGCGATGAAGCGGGGATCGGCTGACCCGGCCAGCAGGACCGCGCGTTCACCGATCTTCAGCGCGCCTTCAAGCTTCAGCGTCGGATCCGTGGTGTCGCGCCAGACCGCGCCCGAGACCCGGGTGCGGCGATCATCCACGGCCTCATAATTTGCCTTGGACAGATCGAGCATCCCTTCCGGCTCCACGACCGTGAAGGGATCGGATTGCTCATACATGCTGTGCGCGGCAACCGAGGTCGGAGTCGCGCGTCGTTCGGGGTTCATGCTTTCCAGCACGAATCCGGTGTCGTCCAGTTCGGCCAGGATCGAGTCGCGCCCGCCCGGCACGCAACACAAGGACGCGCATTCGATGATCTTCGCCATGTGGACGCAAAGCCCGGTCGGGAAGCCCAACATCGACGGCAAGGACGCGAAGATCGCCGTATCACAAGCTCGGCCTGCGATCACGACGTCGACATCGGCCGCGAGCGCTCGGCGGAACGGACCCATGCCCATCTGGGCAACGATCTGGGATGCGTCGGTGATGTCCGATTCGGTCAGGGCCGGCATGTCATCGAATGCGACGAGACGGCCTTCCTTGTTGGCTTCCAACAGCATGGGCCGGTCCATGTCGGCCCGGATCACCGCCATGCGGAAATGGAGGCCATCCTCCCGCGCGATGTCGCGGATCATTTCCAGCGTGGCATCCAGATGCGGACCGGCGCCAGCCGATCCGGCTGATCCGATGACCAGCGGGATATCGAGTGAACGGGCGCCCAATAGTACTTTGCGGAGGTCGCGGCGTGTTGCCTCGGGCGAGGTCGCCATTTCGCCCTTGCCCAGATAGGTCGGGCCGATATCGATTGAGCCCATGTCGCAGCCGATCAAATCCGGCTTACGGGCGAGGCCAGCATTGAAAGCCGGGGTTGGGATGCCGTATCCGAGCTGGCCAGAGGCGCCGAGGAAGCGCATCGGGCGGCGGGTTCGGCGGATCTCCGCGATGACGCGGCCTGAGGCGCTCATATCTCAATCCCCAGCAAGGGCGCGTGCTGCTGCGCGCCGTAGACGTCGAAATCACCTGGATCGCCGGCCATGATGGTGCGGGCCATGACGATCTTGATTGCTCTGCCGACAGGATAGGGGATCACGGTGACGGCCTCCGGTGCGACTCGGTAGAGGCGGCCGAGGTTTTCCCGGCTGAAGGCTGGGGATTGGGCCACGCGCTGGTAGTCGGCGTCGGAGGCAAACATGACATCGAGGGTGAGGCGCCTGGGTCCGGCATTCTTGCTTCGGATCACCTGGGCAATCTCGGACAGTTTCATGGCTGCATCCCCTTATTTATCATTCGTGAGGATAGTGTTTGGCGTATGTTGAACGCAAACAGCCCGGTCATGTGTATGACCGGGCTGTTTGGGTATGTATGCTGGTTGCGGGGACCCACGGCCACTTATACCGAACGCAGTTCTCATCCCACACCTGATGGGTTACCGCTGGGTCACAGCGCAGGTGAACGTTCGTCCGCTCACCAAAACGCTCGGGCACGTCGCGCCAGGGGATACCACAGCGGTAGAGGACCACTCCCGCGAACAGCCGGTATCCGATGCGGTTACGCCAACCCTGCCTAGCCAACCCGGCAGAGCGTCCTGCCGTGCTTGGTTGTAACCTGCTCGAAGATGTCCGCTCAAATTCCGGTGCACAAGTGCACCCCCTGGCTCCCTTCGATCTAGGTCATTTTGAAAGACTGGTGATGAACCGTTCGTAAACGCTGTCAGTATGGCGTCCAAAGGCGAGTTCAACCTCCCCAGTCCTCATGCGGCACGGGCAATTGGTTCAACTGGTCCCGGCGATGCTGCCAACCCGGCATGACCCGATCCAAAATCTCGACAAAGCGGCCCCCGTGCGTTGGTTCCACCAAGTGTGCCATCTCATGCACCACG
>CAMCDA010000331.1 GCA_945873195.1 Asaia bogorensis | reverse complement strand
CGGCTGCTCGGCGTCGTGCCGAAGATCCATCTGCCCAACTACCGGGAATTCTACGAACCACGCCACTTCGTGTCCGGCGACGGCACGGACGGCGGGTCGATCACGATCCGAGGCCACCAGGCCCCCTTCGGCCCCGACCTGCTGTTCGCGGCGGATGACATCCCCGACCTGGTCGTCCACGCGGAAATCTGTGAGGACGTCTGGGTCCCCAACCCGCCCAGCGGCGACGCGGCGGTGGCCGGCGCGACCGTGCTGACCAACCTGTCCGCCAGCAACATCACCATCGGCAAGGCGGAGACTCGCCGGCTGCTGTGTCGATCACAGTCCGCCCGATGCCTCGCCGCCTATCTGTATGCCGCCGCCGGCACGGGCGAGTCCACGACCGACCTGGCCTGGGACGGCCAGGGGTCGGTGTTCGAGAACGGCGTGACGCTGGCGGAAACCGAGCGCTTCCCGACCGACAACCAGGCCGCCATCGCCGATATCGACCTGGACATGCTGCGCCAGGAACGGTTGCAGATGGGATCATTTGATACCAACCGCCGGCGGTCCCCCCGCGCTTGGCGGCGCATCGGGTTCACCGTCGGCGCACCCACCGGCGATGTCGGCTTCCACCGCAGGATGGAACGTTTTCCCTTCGTGCCGGCCGATATCGCGCGGTTGGAACAGGATTGTTTCGAGGCCTACAACATCCAGGTCTCCGGCCTGGTGCAGCGCCTGCGCGCGATCGGCGTCAAGAAGGTGGTGATCGGCATCTCCGGCGGGCTGGATTCGACGCATGCGCTGATCGTCTGCGCCCAGGCCTTCGATCTTCTGGGCCTGCCGCGCACGAACATTCTCGCCTACACGATGCCGGGGTTCGCCACGTCCGATCATACCAAGGGCAACGCGATCCGGCTGATGTCATCCTTGGGAGTCACCTGGGCCGAACTGGATATCCGCCCCGCCGCGATCCAGATGCTCGGCGATATCGGGCATCCCTATTCGGATGGCCAGAACGTCTACGACATCACGTTCGAGAACGTGCAGGCCGGCCTCCGCACCGACTATCTGTTCCGGCTGGCAAACCACAACGGTGGCATCGTGATCGGCACGGGCGATCTGTCGGAACTCGCGCTCGGCTGGTGCACCTACGGCGTCGGCGACCAGATGGCGCACTACAACGTCAATGCCGGGGTGCCAAAAACCCTGATCCAGCATCTGATCCGCTGGATCATCGGATCGCGCAAATTCGCCGATGACGTGCTGGCGACACTCGACGCGATCGTATCAACCGAAATCTCCCCCGAGCTTGTGCCCGCGGGCGAAGGCGAGGCGCCGCAGAGCACCGAAGCCAAGATCGGCCCCTATGCGTTGCAGGATTTCACCCTGTTCTACATCCTGCGCTACGGCTTCGTGCCGTCAAAGGTCGCGTTCATGGCGCTGCACACGTGGGAGGATGCAACGCGCGGTGACTGGCCGCCACATTTCCCGCCCGAACGGCGCAAGGAATACGACCTGCCGACGATCCGGCACTGGATGGAGGTGTTCCTCCGCCGCTTCTTCGCCTTCAGCCAATTCAAGCGCAGCGCGATGCCGAACGGGCCGAAGGTCAGCGCCGGCGGCTCGCTATCGCCCCGCGGCGACTGGCGGGCGCCATCGGATGGCAATGCGGTGGTGTGGCTGGCGGAGTTGGAGAAGAACGTGCCGAAGAATTAGCCCCGCAACACAGCCTCATACACATCCAGCGTCGCTTCCTGCATCGCCCGCACGGTCGGCACCGCGGCCCTCGCCCGTGCCCCCAGCGCCGCACGCTGCGCCGTATCCATCTCCAACACCCGGGCGATGGCCGCGGCCAGAGCCTCCGGATCGCCCGGGGTCACCCGCCAGCCGGTTTCCCCCTGCACCACCGTTTCCACTGGTCCGCCCAGATCGGCGGCGATGACGGGGCGAGCCATCGCCTGAGCCTCGATCACCACGCGCCCGAAGGCCTCGGCCTGGGTCGAGGCATGAACGACCACATCCGACAGCATGAAGGCCGCGGGCATATCGTCGCATTGCCCGACCATGCGAACGCGATCGGCGATGCCCAGGGCCTCGGCCTGTTTCCGCAGGCTCTCGGAATAACTTCGCCGCCCCTGGTCGGACCCGACCAGCACACAGCAGACATCGCGGCGCTCCAGCCGAGCGATGGCGTCCAGCAGGATGCCGTGGCCTTTCCAGGCGGTCAGGCGGCCGGGCAGGACAACGGTCGGCGCGCCATCCGGCAGGCGCCAGGCCTGTGCCAGCTTGGCGATCCGGTCGTGGGACACGCGGGCCGGATCGAAGATCGCGGGATCGACGCCACGCGGGATGACCCGCAGTCGTTCGGCCGGCACACCGTGCTGCTGGGTGACCAGATCGGCGATGAAACGGCTGGCGGCGATGACGATCTCACCCCGCGCCATCACGGAATTGTATTGGCGCTTGAACGGCGTGCCTTCGCTGTAGGTGCCGTGATAGGTGGTCACGAAATGCACCCCGGTCCGCTGGCAGGCGAACCAGGCCGACCAGGCCGGCGCCCGCGACCGCGCGTGGACGATCGAGACATTGTTCGCCCGGATCACCTCCGCCAGCCGTTCCACGTTGCGCCAGATCGACCAGGGGTTCTTGGTGTTCAGCGGCAGGGTAATGTGGCGGCCACCGGCGTGCTCGATCATCGGAGCCATTCGGCCGCCGGCGCTGGCGACCAGGGCGGTGCCCTCGGCCTGGGCGATGGCGCGGGTGATCTCGACCGTGCCGCGCTCCACCCCGCCCGTTTCCAGGGAAGGCAGCACCTGCAGGACGACCGGCGAATCGGAGCGGGTGGACATCGGATCAGGCTATCACGCCACGCGGTTCCCCAGAAAATCCGGGCGCGGGCGGGTTGATCCGGATCAATGCGCCGCCCGCCGCCGGGGTGGTGTCATGCCACCAGCAAAAAAGGAAGAGGCACATGCTTGCATCCGACATCATGACCGGCAACGTGGTCACGATCGACCCGGACGCCGACATCTCGGACGCGGTCGCCTTGATGATCCGACACCGGATCAGCGCGCTGCCCGTGGTTCGGGACGGCGTCGTACTAGGCATCCTGTCCGAGGGCGACCTGCTGCGGCGCGCCGAGACGGGGACCGAGACCAAGCGCTCCCGCTGGCTGGAATTCGTGTCCTCGCCTGAAAGGATGGCCAGCGATTACATTCGCGGCCATGCCCGCAAGGTCGAGCAGATCATGAGCAAGCCGGTGGTTTCGGTGGACGCCGAGACACCGATCTCGGAGGTCGCGGCGCTGCTGGAATCGAAGGGCATCAAGCGGGTGCCGGTGACGTTCAACGGCCGGCTGATCGGTATCGTCAGCCGAGCGAACCTGTTGCAGGCATTGGCCAGCCGTTTGGGCGTGCCGGCGGCGGGCGACCGCTCCGACGACCGGGCCATCCGCACCGCGCTGGAGACCGAGCTTCGCGGCCAGGCCTGGGCGCCGGCGATCGGTCAGTTCAACATTGTCGTGGAGGATGGGGTCGTTCACCTGTGGGGCTGGCTGCCGCCGAGCACCGAACGCAAGGCCCTCGTCGTGGCGGCCCAGAATACCCCCGGCGTGAAGGAGGTCATCGACCACATGATGGCGGTGCCGCACATCGCGCTGTAGGCCCGCCCCACGAACCGTGGCTGACGGCGCCCCTGGCTGACGACGCAACCTTGGGGCGGCCGCCCCGACATTGATTGGGCAAAGTCGTCATGGCCCGGGCGGGCCATGACGAAATAGCGACCAGCCCGATCAGTTGACCGCGAAGCAGTAGAACAGGCCGTTGCCGCCCGTGCTTCGCAGGTCGTTCTGGCTGCAACCACCCTCTGGCCCACGCGACGGGTGGGACGTGTTCCAGGACTTCGACTCCTTGTCGTCGCGCAGCCCGATCCGATCGATATGCCCGACCATCGCCGATCCCTGCGTGCTGCTCGTCCAGTTCTTGCAGGTCCGGTCCTCGGTCGGCGGGAACGCTCGGCCGTCTTCCGTCGATCCGGTCAGGACATCGTGGTAGTTCGGGGTATAGCCGCGGCCGGCGACGATGGTGCCTCGCTCGGTCAAGGATGTCGCGGGGGCCAGCTTGTTGTTCGGGCTGTGCAGATCGTCGACGCTTTGCGCGATGACCTCGCCCTTGAAGTTCCGCCAGGGGCCGGCGCCGATACGGTCGCGGGCGTTGATGGCTGGCGTGGCGCCCACGGCCTGGGTGCTGAGATAGGCGCGCCAGGTCTTGCCGCCCGCGCCGGCCGCCTGCGCCAGGGTCTGGCATTGACGGTCCGCGCCCTCGATGCCGCCGAGGTCGGCGCCCTTGCCGAGACCCGCGCTGGTGACAAAGAACGTCATCTCGGGCGCCTGTGGCTGCTGGGCGTGCGCCGCGCTGGCGGTGAGTGCAACGACCGCGACGGCGGCAAGCATTTTCGCTCTGGACATGGTTTCCCCCTTTTGAAGCCGAACATGGCGGCTCTTGTTAGCCCATCCTATTCATCGCTCCATCGCGTGATCGATGGCCTGACCTGCGGACGCGGTATCGCGGTGCGCAATTCCATCGCTCATGCGGATCGTATCTGTTGGGCGTAAGGGTTGACGGGATCGGACTGGTTTTGAGGCACATCGCC
>CAMCDA010000330.1 GCA_945873195.1 Asaia bogorensis | reverse complement strand
ATCGACAGGAAGAAGGTGATTCAAGAATTGGGAAGGGTGCGGTATCCAGTCCCGATGTGATCCCCCAACGGGTGGGGGTGGCTGCAACCGGTGGGAGCCTCGCTTAGCCAAGCCCGATTCCTGTCCAACGGATGGGGACCACCTCAGCCAGCCCGCCGCCGCCCGCGCCTCCGCATCCCGCGTCGCGCGATCGAGCAACATCCCGATCAGGATCGGATCATCCGCCCAGCCGCGCTGGAGCGTGTGCAGCGCCTCGACCCGCGTTGTCCGGTCGTCGGCGAACATCTCATTCACCAGCCGGCCCCGCGTGTGGTCCAGCGCATCCCGGGCGGCGGTCACGTCGCGTTCGCCCCCCTTGCCGCCCGCGGCACTGAACCGTTCCACCGCCTTGACCAGCCTGGCGGCATCATCCGGCAGCGCGATGAAGATCGCCTCGATCGCCAGTTGCCGGCGGCGTTCATCGGGGCCGGTGAGGTCGTTGATGAAGTCGCTGATGACCTTGACCTTGTCGACCCGGGTGCGGTTGGCGATGCTGTTTGCCTCGGCCGCGGTGCGCTGGTCCAGGATGCGGGCGCTGGCGGCCTCGATCTCCACCTTGGTGCGTTCGATATTGCTGTTGAGGTACCAGCCCCCGACCAGCAGCAGGATGGGGTTCAAGGCGGTCAACGCCGTCGTCAACAGCGTCCAGTTTCGGGCGGATGGGGTATCAGACATGGGGGCTCTCCTGCGTCTTCCCGTGCCACCGATCCTATCGCCGGCCCGAGCGGTCGGGGAGTGACCCGGCTCACGCAAGTTCGGCCAAACGTTTCCTTTGCCAGGACCCGCCCGACGCGCGCGCCGACGGGCTGACCCTCACGATGGGGCTCGGCCAGCAGGAAATCTCGCCTTCGCACGGGCGTGATGCTAGGGTTTCGTGCCCGTGACGCATTGCGGGCGCGGGACGGAGGTCCGATGTCAGACGGCAATCTCTACTCCACGGATATCCTGGCGTGGTCGGAACAGCAGGCGGAGGTTCTGCGCGGCCTGGCCGCACGCGCCGACCTGCCCAATGCGCTCGATCTGTCGCATGTCGTGGAGGAAATCGAGGGCGTGGGGCAGAGCGAATTCAACACCGTCAAAAGCCTGATCCGCCAGACGCTGATCCACGCCATCAAGTGCGCCGTTGATCCGGAGGCGCCTAGCCTGACGCATTGGCTGGATGAGATCGACACATGGCAGGGTGATCTCGCGGATCGGATGACGCCCAGCATGCGGCGGAAGATTGATCTGGACGCATTGTGGCGCCGAGCGGCTGCGCAGGCCGAACGCAGCCTGATCAGCCAAGGCCATGCCAACGCGGCGGCGATGGTCCGCGTCGCCGATCTCGACGGTCCGTGCCCGGTTTCCCTGGATGCGTTGCGCGGTTCGACGACCGATCCGAAGGGTCTCGTGCTGCTGATCCAGTCTCCGTAGACCCCCGGTCTCGATCGCTTCCGGGCGGCCCAGACGAAACATCGACATCCCCCTTGCCAGCGCCGGGGCGGCATCGGGATCATGGCGCATGGCAATCGTTTCGTTTCAGATCAGCGGCTTGCTTGTCCAGTTTCAGGCGCATCTTGAGCCGCCTCCGGCCGCCCTGCAGCTGTTCGAGCGGTCGGGCTCGTTCTTTGGCACGCCGGCCTGGTGGCGCGCGACGACCGCCGCCGCCCTGCCGGACGGGGCCGAACCATGTTTCCTGAGCGTCACCCTGGGGGACCGGCCGGCGGCCGTGTTCCCCATGCTGCGGACCGGCGGGGCGTGGCAGGGGCTGACGACGCTCTACACCTACCGCTACGCGCCCCAACTCGCGGCGGGGCTGACCGAGGCTGAACGCCTGGTCGTGTTCACTGCCTTCGGGCGATGGCTGCGTGGGCGCGGGGTGACGCGGCTCGACTGTCTTGACCCGGACGACCCGCGTCATGCGGCGCTGCAAGCCGGCCTGCGCGCCGCCGGGCTGGTGCCGCTTCCCTTCGACCATTTCGGTATCTGGGAGGAAACGGTCGCGGGCTGCGACTGGCCGGCCTACCTGGCACGTCGGGATGGCCGGCTGCGGGAAACGATCCGCCGCCGGCTGCGCGATGTAAACGCCATGCTGGACGCGCGGTTCGCCGTGCTGACCAGCGCCGCCGACATTGCCGCCGCGACCGATGCCTATGACCGCGTGGCGGCGCAAAGCTGGAAGCAGGCCGAACCCTTCCCCGCATTCAACCGCGTGCTGTTCCGGGAGGCGGCGGCCGATGGCGCGCTGTTCATGACGATGCTGACGCTGGGGGAAACGCCGGTCGCCGTGCAGGCCTGGGCCGTCTGGAACCGACGCGCGACGGTGCTGAAGCTGGTGCATGACGAGGCGCTGGGGAAACTGTCCCCCGGCACCGTGCTGACGGCGCTGTCGATCCAGCATCTGCTGCAAGATGGCGGGATCGACTGGCTGGATTTCGGACGCGGGGATGATCCCTACAAAAAATCCTGGGTGCGCGACCGCCGCCAGCGCGTCGGGCTGCTGGTTGCGAACCCGTGGCGGCCGGCGGGGCTGGCGGCGATCCTGCGCCACGCGGCGGGCCAGGTCCGCCGGCGGTTCGTGAAAGGTCCCCCCGCCCTTCCCTCCGCCCCTCCGCCGTCTTAGACACACGTCAGCGGGACCAGGGGCTTCCGCCGCGGGATGGAGAGAAAGACATGGCACGCCAGCTCAAGGTCGCGGTCCAGATGGACCCGATGGACAGCATCAACATCGACGGCGATTCCAGCTTCGCCCTGATGCTGGAGGCGCAGGCCCGCGGGCACGTCATGTGGCACTACGAAGTGCGGAACATGTGGCTCAAGGAAGGCGTGAAACGCCCGAACGGCGTTTGGGAGGAGCGGCTGTATGCCCGCGCCCGCCCGGTGACCGTGCAACGCCAGAAGGGCGCGCATTTCAGCTTTGGCGCGTCCGAGGTGCTGGAACTCGGCACGATGGACACGATCCTGATGCGCCAGGACCCGCCGTTCGACATGGCCTACATCACCGCGACGCATCTGCTGGAGCGTATCCACCCGAAGACACTGGTGGTGAACGACCCGGCCTCGGTCCGCAACGCGCCCGAGAAGCTGCTGGTCACGCATTTCCCCGAGCTGATGCCGCCCACGATGATCACCTGGGATATCGAGGCGATCCGGGAATTCCGGAACGAATACAAGGATATCATCGTCAAGCCGCTGTTCGGCAATGGCGGGGCGGGCGTGTTCCGGATCAAGCCGGATGATGAGAACCTGGCTTCGTTGCTGGAGATGCATTTCGCCCGCTCCCGCGAGCCCCTGATGATCCAGCGGTATGAGGCGGCCGTGCGGCGCGGCGACAAGCGCATCATCCTGGTGGATGGCGTGGCGATGGGCGCGATCAACCGCGTGCCGGCGGCGGGCGAGGCACGGTCGAACATGCATGTCGGCGGCCGGCCCGAGCAGATCGCGCTGACCACGCGCGACCGGGAAATCTGTGAGGCGATCGGGCCGACGCTGCGCAAGCAGGGGCTGATCTTCGTCGGCATCGACGTGATCGGAGATTATCTCACCGAGATCAACGTGACCTCGCCGACCGGCTTGCAGGAGATCGCGCGGTTCGACGGCGTGCATCTGGAAAAGGCCATCTGGGACGCGATCGAGGCGAAGGTCGGGTAGTCCGCCCCTACACCACCGCCACGCCCTCGGCCGCCGCGGCGCGGACCAGGGCGGTATCGAAGGTTGCCAGCGGAATCCGAAGCCGCACGGCCAATTCCAGATACAAGGCGTCGTACAGCGGCAACCGGTGGCGTTGCGCCAACGCCATGGCCGCGCTCCACACAGCCCCATGGCCGTCGTAATCCACCGCGATCGGCAGCGCCGCCAGGTCGCGCAGATGCGCCTCCCGTCCCTCGGGCGACAGGCGCCCACGCCATTCCGCCAGCTGCAGGATATTGCCGACCTCAATGTGCCAAAGCACCGGCACGATCATGCCTAACGGCATGTATCGCCGCACGATTGCTTCCGCTTCGGCTGTCCGTTCTTCAAGTTGGAAGGCGGCAATGGCAACCGAAGCGTCCAGCACCAGACCGGGAACGGCCGGCACCCTCAGCGACGCCCCTCGTCACGCATCGCCATCAGTTCATCGTGGGTGAACCGCCCGTATTGTTCGGCCATCGCATCGCGACGCGCGAACAGCCTGTCCAATGCGGCATGCGCGGCGGCCAGGTCCGGTTGCCCCTCTGGCACCAGCCGAGCGACGGGTTTGCCGTGGCGGGTGATGATGATCTGTTCGCCGCGTTGGACGCGGTCGAGCAGCTCCGCGAGGTGGGTCTTGGCTTCGTAAGCCCCGACCGTGGCGGCGGGCGAAGGGGGGATCGCGTTCATTCCGCAAATTTAGAGGCTGACCCGAAACGGTTCTGCAATCACCGCATGAGTCATTTCAGTGCCTTGCGTGAGACTGGTCCGCAGCGGACGAAAAAAGTTGCGTGATTTCAGTGCCGCGATTCTTTGGTGTTTGCGAAGACCACAAGGAATCCATCATGGCCTGGACTGAAATCACGCGTGCCCAGTATCAGCGCGGTGGCTTGCGCTATGCAAGCGACACCACCGATGCC
Source organism: Asaia bogorensis (assembly GCA_945873195.1). GTDB lineage: Bacteria > Pseudomonadota > Alphaproteobacteria > Acetobacterales > Acetobacteraceae > Rhodopila > Rhodopila bogorensis_A. The sequence continues at coordinate 30 of CAMCDA010000330.1, read as the reverse complement.
GAATGGGCCCTCATCGAACCCAACCTGCCT
>CAMCDA010000329.1 GCA_945873195.1 Asaia bogorensis | reverse complement strand
GGACGAGGCGATCAAGCAGGGCGAGGCCAATCTGGGCGGGGAGGATTTCGCGCTGATGGCGGACCTGGTGCCTGGGTTCCAGTTGCGGATCGGGTCATCGCAGGCGGGGCGCCGGGATCGGCTGCATAATTCGGCGTATCAGCCGGATGAGGCGGCGATCGGGTATGGGGTGCAGGCGTTGTCGCGGGCGGCGTTGGAGTTGCTGGGGTAGGTGGTCGCCCCGGAATACCCCCTCCCCCCTTGAGAGGGAGGGTTGGGGTGGGGGGTCAGCAGCGGCACAAAGACTGGGGGTGACTACCCCTCCCCACAACCTCGGTCCACTTCGCGGCCCAAGCCCTCAAGGGGAGGGGGAGAAGGAAGGACCGTCCCGCTCAGGGCACGACCCACCCCTTCACATAACCGGCGTCGCCCGTTCCCCAGCCGCACGGGCCCAAGCCGCCGCCATGTCCTCATCGAACAGTTCGGTCAGCTTCTTCATCATCGTGCCGCCCAACTCCTCGGCGTCTACGATCGTCACGGCGCGGCGGTAGTAGCGGGTCACATCGTGGCCGATGCCGATCGCGATCAGCTCGACCTCGTTGCGGTTTTCGATGTCGCGGATCACGTCGCGCAGGTGCTTCTCCAGGTAGTTCCCCGGATTGACCGACAGCGTCGAGTCATCGACTGGCGCGCCGTCCGAGATCACCATCAGGATCCGCCGCCGCTCCGACCGCGCAAGCAGCCGGCGATAGGCCCAAAGCAGCGCCTCTCCGTCGATGTTCTCTTTCAGCAGCCCCTCGCGCAGCATTAGCCCAAGGTTCTTGCGCGCCCGCCGCCACGGCGAATCGGCGGCCTTGTAGATGATGTGGCGCAGGTCGTTCAGCCGCCCAGGATTGCGCGGCTTGCCTTCCTGCACCCAGCGTTCACGGCTCTGGCCGCCCTTCCAGGCGCGGGTCGTGAAGCCAAGCACCTCGACCTTGACCGCGCAGCGTTCCAGCGTGCGGGCGAGAATGTCGCCGCACATGGCCGCCACCGTGATCGGCCGCCCGCGCATGGAGCCCGAGTTGTCGATCAGCAGCGTCACGCAGGTGTCGCGGAACTCGGTATCCAGTTCCCGCTTGTAGGACAGCGCCTGGAGCGGATTGATCACCACGCGCGCCAGGCGGCCCGCGTCGAGCATTCCTTCTTCCAGGTCGAACTCCCACGACCGGGTCTGCTGCGCCATCAGGCGGCGCTGCAACCGGTTCGCGAGCTTGCTGATCACCCCTTGCAGGTTCTGCAATTGCTGATCGAGCTGCTGGCGCAGGCGGGCGAGTTCATCGGCGTCGCACAGGTCTTCCGCGTCCACTTCCTCATCGAAGGAGCGCGTATAGGCCTTGTAGGTCGCGTCGCTGTCCGGGTTCGGGCGTTCGCGGCGCGGCTGCGGGCCACCGGGGCGTTCGTCACCCTCGGCCACCGCGGCCTCGTCATCGGACTCGGACCCGTCATCGTCGGCGGAGTCGCCTTCCATTTCCTCGGGCTGCGCGCCGAGCATGGATTCCGAATCGGATTCCGACTGCCCTTCGCCGTCCTGGGAATTGTCCTGCTGGCCGGACTGTTCGCCGTCCTCCCCGTCCTCGGAGCTGTCGTCGGGTTCCGATTCGATCTCGGCTTCCGCCAGATCGAGGGCGGCGAGCAGCTTGCGGGCTGCGCGGGCGAAGGCGGACTGGTCCTCCTGGACCGAGAACATCTCCTCCATCGCCTGTTCCGCGTTATCGCCCAGCGAATCGCGCCACATGTTCAGGACCCGCTGCGCCGCTTCCGGCACGGGATCGCCGGACAGGCGTTCGCGGGCGAGCAGGGCCAGTGCCTTGTCGATCGGCAACTGGTCCTTCCGCGTCATGCGGTCGTAGCCTTCGGTCTCGCATTCATCGGCGAGCTTGGCGCGCAGGTTGCCCTTCACGCCTTCCATGAATTTCGCGCCGATGACCTCGACCCGCACTTGTTCAAGTGCGTCGTAGGCGTCCCGCGCCTCCCGCCGGGCCGGCATGCGTCGCGCATGTTCGGCGTCGTCGTGGTGGCGCAGGCGAAGCGCGATGGCGTCCGACTGACCGCGCAGCCGAGCCATTTCGGCTTCGGGGAGTGCGCGGGTCGGCAACGGCAAGCGCGCGCGCTTGCCGGACACGCCGGAGGGTCCCGGTTGGAACGCGACCTGAACGTCAGGCTGTTCCGCGATGGCTCGCAACACGCCGGCGGTGGCCCGCTTGAACTCCTCCGCCCGCGCGTTGTCCTTGCTGCCCGCGCTACCGCTCATGGCTCAGGAGAACTTGCGGGTGGTGAAGCCGCCGGTGGCGATGTCTTCGTTGAAGCAGCGCTGGTAGTACTCACCGACCGTGCTGCGTTCGGCTTCGTCGCACTTGTTCAGGAAGGTCACGCGGAAAGCGAAGCCGACATCGGAGAAAATGCGGGCGTTCTCGGCCCAGGTGATGACGGTGCGCGGGGACATGACGGTGGAGATGTCGCCGTTGATGAAGCCGGCGCGGGTCAGGTCGGCGAGCGCGACCATGCTTTCGACCTGCTTCTTCATTGCCGGGTCCTTCGACGGGTCGACGCCCATCTTGGCCAGCACGATGCCGGTTTCCATGGCGTGCGGCAGGTAGTTCAGGGTGGCGACGATGTTCCAGCGGTCCATCTGGCCCTGATTGATCTGCTGCGTGCCGTGATACAGGCCGGTCGTATCACCGAGGCCGACCGTGTTGGCGGTCGAGAACAGGCGGAACGAACGGTGCGGCCGGATCACGCGGTTCTGGTCGAGCAGGGTCAGCTTGCCCTCGACTTCCAGCACGCGCTGGATCACGAACATCACGTCCGGACGGCCGGCGTCATACTCATCGAACACCAGGGCGCAGGCGTGCTGCAGGGCCCAGGGCAGGATGCCTTCACGGAATTCCGTGATCTGCTTGCCGTCCTTCAGGACGATGGCGTCCTTGCCGATCAGGTCGATACGGCTGATGTGGCTGTCAAGGTTGACGCGGATGCAGGGCCAGTTCAGGCGCGAAGCCACCTGCTCGACATGCGTCGACTTGCCGGTGCCGTGATAGCCCTGGATCATGACGCGACGGTTGTGGGCAAAGCCGGCCAGGATCGCGAGCGTCGTCTCCCGATCGAACTTATAGGTGGTATCAAGATCGGGCACGTGTTCCGTGCGGATCGAGAAGGCCGGTACCTCCATATCGATATCGATCCCGAAGACGTCCCGCACCGACACCGTGGTGTCCGGCAGGTTGATATCGGAGGTCGGGCGGGGGTCGGCTTTGGCGGCAACCGTGTTCATAGACCAGCGTGTCCTGTTTCAATTCTGGAAAAGTCTACCCCGGACGCCGGGATGCGCAAGAGCGCCCGTGCGGGACGCAGCGCCGCGTCCGGCGTGATCATGGCATGGATGGTTCCGTTACCAGCCGCGTCCGCAGCGTGGCATAGGCAAGATTGATGGTTTTCAGGCGTTCTTCCGCATCGCGGCTGCCGCCGTTTGCGTCAGGATGATGACGCTTGGCAAGTTCCTTATAGCGGGTCTTCAGGGCGTCCATCGTCGTGGGCCAGGGCAGGCCCAACGTCTGGAGGGAGTCGCGCAGGTCGGCCGGCACCTGGCGCGACGAATAATCGCTCTGCCGCTTGCGGCCCTGGCCGATCCGGGCCTCGGCCAGGATGCGCAGCGGGTCGCGCACCACGTCTTCGTCCAACGCCGCGGCGCCTAGGCTGCCCAACGGCCAGGTCGGGCGCTGCCAGGACGTATCATCGCGCATCTGCGCCTCAACCTCGGCCGGGGACATGCCTTTGTAGAAGTCCCAGGTGCTGTTGTAGGCGCGCACGTGCTCCAGGCAGAACCACCAATAGTCGTTCAGTGTGCGGCGGGATTTCGGGGCACGGTACTCGCCGGCGCATTCGCAGCCTTCCATGTCGCACGGCCGGCCCGGCGCGGCCGGGTCGGGGGCGTAGGCGCGAGAGCGGGTCGCACGACGAAGCATCCGGCGGTTATGTGCGGGCGGGGGACAAGAGGCAAGGGTAACGCGGCGCCCGCCCGGGGTAATCGCATTTGGCCGGCGCATGTATGTCCATCCGTCTTGGGCCGGCTTGACCCGGCCATCGCCAAGGACGCCGATGGTGGACCTTTTCGCGCCATCGCAACCGTCCGCATCCCCGGCGATGGGCGGGTCAAGCCCGCCCAAGAAGAACGGGGCGAAGTGCGATCCCCCCAGGCCCCAGCCGCGCGAAGGGTCGGCCACGAAAATACGGGCACCCTTGCCGAAATGTCTGCGATCGAAGATGTTTTGCAACAACTGCTGGTGCACAGCGGATCCGGGGACCACACGGGACAGGGCGCGCACGCTCCGACCCGCATAACATGGGGGTTTACATGACCAGAATGGTCACCGCGGCCGTGTTCGGCCTGCTCGCCTGCACGGCAATCGCGGATACGGCCTCGGCCGCCCCGATCAACAGCCCGGTGCCGACCAACACGTATATCACCTATGCGGGCCTCGATTGGGCCTGGGGTGGTTCCTGGGGTGCGATTCAACGTTGTGGGGAGTACTTTGACGCCTCCTCGATAAGGGAATCGGACCCATGGCGACGGCGAGCCTCAGCGACGAAGCACTTTTGGCGTTCTTCCACTCCCATCCGAATTTACGCGACAGAGTGATCTCGATCTTG
>CAMCDA010000328.1 GCA_945873195.1 Asaia bogorensis | reverse complement strand
TGCGACATCGCGGACACCGAGCCCGACACATCGCACAGCACCATCACGCGCGGCTTCTCGATCCGCTTCTGCTTCCACACCGTGATGAACGGAATGCCGCCCCAGCCCATGTTCCGACGCATCGTGCGCCGAATATCCAACTGCCCCCGCAACCGCCGCCGCCGCGTCTTCGCATAGCGGGCGGCGAGTTTCTTCGCCATCTGGCGCACCAGCACCCGCATCCGCTCCATGTCGCGCCGTTCCAGGTTCGACAGGCGGGCGGACTTGAGCAGTTCCTCCCGGAACTTCTCGGTCTCTCCCTTGGCGAACAGGATCAGGTTGCGCTCGACGAAGTCGCGCACGGAATCGCGCAGCTGTTCCAGCCGCCCTTCCAGCACCTGGGCACGCCCGAGGCCTTCGGGCGTGCCTTCCCGCCGCATCGACTCGATGTCGCGCTCGACCGACCGCAGCCCCATCCGGTCCATGATCCGGCGGGCATAGAGGTTCTTCTGCGTAAAGAACCGGATGTTCTCCAGCCCCGAGTCGCGCGCCGCCTGCTCCACCATCGTTGCGAGCGTGACGCGATCCTCGTCCTCCAGCATCTGGGTCAGGGCCTTGCCGCCCGATCCCCCCTGCCCTTCGCCGCCCTGCACGTCCGACCCGGGGGAGCGTCGCGCGCCCTCCCCGCGATCGTCGTCGGGCTTACCCTCGAACTCATCGCGCTTGAAGTAGAGCTCGAACGCCTCGTGGTACAGCATCTTCTCGTCCGGCGTCTTCGCCAGCACGAGACCCAGCGTGTCCTTCAACAACTGCCGGTCGGAATAGCCGACCATCTGGACCGCCTGCGCGGCGTCGATCCCCTCGGCCGCCGAGACCCGCAGGCCGGCGCCGCGTGCCACCTGCAGGAACCGCCGGAGCGGTTCACTGGCAGGGGCGAGACCACCGGCCCCCGAAACCAAGCGCCCCGACACTAGGCGCCGACCCCGGCGTCCTGGCGGGCCTTGTGCGTCATGCCAGCGATCTGCTTGCCCGCGGCCTCGATATCGGCCTCGAACTTCAGCAGCACGTTCAGCGTGTCGCGGACCAGATCGACGTCCAGCACCGTGGTGTGCAGCAGGACCATGATCTTCGCCCAGTCGATCGTTTCACTGACCGACGGCAGCTTCTTCAGGTCCATCGCGCGCAACTGGCCGGTGAAGCTGACGAGCTGCTTCAGCAGCGTCGCATCGATCCCCGGCACGCGGGAGGCGATGATCTTGGCCTCCAGCTTCTCATCCGGGAAGCCGATATGCAGATGCAGGCAGCGCCGCTTCAGCGCGTCGCCCAGGTCACGGGTGCTGTTGGAGGTCAGCAGCACGATCGGCGGCACGATGGCCTCGACCGTTCCGATTTCCGGAATGGTAACCTGGTAGTCCGACAGGATTTCCAGCAGGAACGCCTCGAACTCCTGGTCCGACTTGTCGATCTCGTCGATCAGCAGGACGGCGCCGCCCGGCTCCTCCAGGGCGCGCAGCAAGGGCCGCGGCTCGATGAACTGCTTGGAGAAGAAGATGTCGCCGAAGGCATGAAGCTTTTCCAACGCCTCGTTCAGGGAGTCGCCGTCCCCGATGACGTGGTTGATCTTGTCCTTCAGGATTTGGGTGTACAGCAGCTGCTTGCCATACTTCCACTCATACAATGCCTTGGACTCATCGAGCCCTTCGTAGCACTGCATCCGGATCAGCGGCAGCTTCATCCACGACGCGACCGACTTCGCCAGCTCCGTCTTGCCAACGCCCGCGGGGCCTTCGACCAGGATCGGCTTGCGGAGGAAGTGCGCCATATAGATGGCGGTCGAAATCTGGCTGTTGGAAATGTAACCGGCTTCGGCCAGCCCCTTGTCCACTTGCTCGACGGACTGGAGCGCTGTCAGCCCCGGCGGTAGCACGTCATTCACGTCCCGATGCTCCAAGCTACTATTGAGTAGGTCGATCGCATCGGCACGCCCGAATGTCAAATCCCACCCCTCCTTATTTCTCCGCCGCTCGGCGCAGGTTCGCCAGCCCCGCCTCGAAATCCGGGCCGACCATGGCGTCCAGGCTGACGAACACCTGCACGACCTTGGCCAGGAACGGGTTCTCCCCGGTCATCACCCAGGACACGGTCGTGGCCCCCCTGGCACCTCCCTCGGCCGGCGTCAGGGTGAACACGACCTGGTTATGCGCCTCGAACGGGCGGAGGAAATCCAGCCGCATGGCCATCCGGCTGGGCACGGTCACGGCCGTGATCTCCATCCGCCCGGCCCCCACGGCGTCGTTCCCCTCCCACGCATAGACGGCGCCAACCCCGGATTCGGCCCCCGAGAAGGTGCGCTTCATCGCCGGGTCCTTCCCCTCCCACGGCGACCAGCCCTGCCAGGCGCGCAGGTCGACCAGCAGGGGAAAGATCGCCTCGGGCGGGGCCTTGATGGTCATCGTCCGTTCGATCCGGAACGCGCTGGGCATCAGCATCGCGGCGATCATCACCCCGATCAGCGCCGAGGCCACCACGGCGCCGAAGATCGCGATCGACTTCCGGAGCATCGCCCTACCGCCCCTTGAAGGCGGCCGGCCGACGTTCCTTGAAGGCCGCCACGCCTTCCGCATGGTCCTCCGTCTGGCCCAATTGCGGCTGGACGAAGTTCTCCAGATCCAGGAAGTCCTCGTAGCTGCTGTTGGCCATGTGGAACATCTTCTTGGCCATCCCGAACGCGAAGGTCGGGCCGGCGGCGAGTTCCGCGGCCAGCGCCTCGGCCCGCGCCATCATCTGGTCATCGGGTACGACCTCATTCACCAGGCCGAGCGACAAGGCTTCCTGGGCTTCGACGAAGCGGCCGGTGAAGACGAGTTCCTTGGCCTTGGCCATGCCGATCCGGTGGTTCAGCAACCAGATCGCCCCGCCATCCGGGGCCAGCCCGATGCGGCGGAATATCTGGGAGAACCGGGTGGTTTCCGATGCAATCACCATGTCGCAGCAGAGCGCGATGCTCATGCCGATCCCGACCGCGGGGCCGCGGACGGCGGCGATCACCGGCTTTTCGATCGCGTGCAGGATCCGCATATAGGTGTGGCTGCCCATCGAGAGCTTCTGCCTCTCATGCCGCAAATCCCCCCGCGACATGCCCCCCACATCCGCCCCAGTACAGAACGCTCGGCCCTCCCCCGTAACGATGATCGCGCGGACGGCGTCGTTGTAGCGGACTTCCGTGAAGTATTCCCGCAGAAGCTGGCGCATGTCCCATGTCAGGGAGTTCAGCTTCTCCGGCCGGTTGAGCACGATCTTGGCGACGGCGCCTTCGATCCTGAGTTCCACTGTCATGGCTTGGGTTCCCCTGTTTGTGGGGAGTATCCAAGCCGGTTGATGGGGGTTGGGCAAGGGTGTGGGGGGACCAGAAGGGGTGCGGGATCGATCAGGCCGGATGACCGCGGTCAGAGCATGCGGCGCGAGTCGCGCGCGCCATGCACCACACGCTCGATCCGCACCAGATTCTCGGTGATCAGGTCACGATACAGCACGAGATACCGGCCATGGGTGACCATCCTCACCCCTGGCCCCAGGTCATCCCTCAACGGATACAATTCCGGATGGGCCGCCGCCGCTCGGCATTTGCATTCCAGATCATCGACGAAGCTGCGGGCACGAACCGGATTGTCCCGCGCGATGAACGCGGCGATCTCCTCCAGATCCGCGACCGCGCGCGGCGAAAGAACCAGCCGGCGAGCCGGGGTCACGCGCCTGGCGCGGAGCCGAGTTGAGCGCGGATGCGGGCGAAGGCAACGTCGGCATCGACGCCGGGGCCGCTGTCGATGCCCTGTTGCAGTAGGTGCCGAACGTGGTCGTGAGACAAGCCTGCACATGCGCCGTCAATGCCGAGTTCAACGTCGCCCTCTCGCCCGATCGGACTTTCTGATCCTTCGCTCATCCGGACACTATCCCATGGGGAGGGAGCAGGTTGCAACCATTGAGTTGATACAACTCCATGTATGAATCCCCAGCCGGTTCGTTGTCCGGCCATACACCGGATCATGGAACGCGGAATTGACTGGGCCAACCGCTGCCGGCACTTGGCGAAGGATTGGGAATGCCTGAACAGGAATAGCATCGAATTCCTACGCTGGACGTCCGTGCGGGTGATCGTTAGGCGGTTTGATCAGAGTAGAGGATGATACCGGACTTACTCGTAGAAAACCCCTGGCGCCCCGCAGGCTGGGCTCCTCAGTTTAGGGTCGTCTCTCCCAGCGGGCGCCATGGGTAGTGCGCCTTCCAAGGTGGTAACCGGCCCATTCCAAGTCGCGCTCAAGATCTGAGTCATCTGCGATAAGATATCGGACAGACAGGCTCGTCATGAACTGAACGAAATAGAGCCGATTGATCATCCGTGCAGTCTCGGCCGACATATCGCAGTTGCTGAACCCGATCGGTCCGCCTGCAACGACGAACGCACCGCCATACCGGCCCAGTGACAGCCACCAAGTGCGCAGGTCATCGAAGAAGGTGCCAAGAACGGAACTCTCGCCAGGCACTGATACCATCAGTGTGGGATTGGTTGTGGTTCGCAGCTCAACTGGCGACCGGCAGACCATGACGGTCACTATATCCACGTCCAGTGGAAGACTTGTATCCAAAGCGCCATCCCGGCAGAGCAACCCCTGTTCTGTAAATTCCCGCGAGGCGTTTCCTTCGGTTCAATCGCTCAAGCGTCCATGGTGAGATAGACCTTGCCGCTCATCCAGTCCTCATCGCATTCCGCGAGGATGGCGGAGACGAGACGCAGACAAGAA
>CAMCDA010000327.1 GCA_945873195.1 Asaia bogorensis | reverse complement strand
CGGCAGCGGAGTATTTTCGACCATGGCGGGTGTGGCACCGTCCGATTCGGCAGGAATTGGTTTCGACACCCAAATCTCTGCGTCAAATCAGATGATTACGCTACGCCCGCCAGCGAATCCCTGGCATGCGATGAATAAGATGGGTTAGCAGGTTGTTGGGTTGGGGCGAGAAAGGGCTTGGGCAAAAAAAATCGCAACCAGGGCCATGGGTTCGTGGCGGGGATCAGCCTGATGGTGGAGCTGATCCATTACCTGGCGACGCGGCGGGGGGGGGGCATAGGGCGGGCCGTGCATTTATCTTGACTATTTTCCTATCATTTACTATGATTCGATTCGCCCATGATTCAGGTTCCGGACCTGTCCACGTTGGTTTCGCATTTTGGAGTGCTCGTTTTGCCGCGCTCGTCACGACCGTTACGCGGGTGCGAGTAGCCCCAGGGGGTTTCGTGCGACGATACAATCCGCGTTTGGATGGAATTATCCCACCCAACGTCTTCATGAGATTCTCTCGGCTCGGCGTGCTTTGCGGACACCGCACATTCAGCACGGAGAAAAAGGGAGGACATCACGGAGGGCGGCTGGTGGGCACGCCTCAATGCCCTTTGTGACTTTCTCCCTTCTTCTCCGTGCTGAAATCACGCGGCCTGCCCCACCCCAGGCCCATGATGTTTTTCCGCACGGTGCGACCCCATGCCCGGTGAGCGGGAGGCCCCAGCGGCTCCGACTAGGGCGGATCGCCCCTCACCCCGGCCCTCTCCCCAGCGGGGAGAGGGGGAAGGATGGAATCGCCCCCACGCCCACCCTCGACAATCCCCCCGGAACGTGGCTCGATTCCTCCCGCTTCCGAGGAGGAAACCACCATGACCGGCCTGACCCAGCATCTCGGCCAATTCGTCGCCGACCTCTCCCCCAACCACATTCCCGAAGAAGCCGCCCGCGTCGCGCGCATGGGCTTCATCGACTGCATCGGCACCATGATCGCCGGCCGCCACGAAGACAGCGTCCGCATCATGACCGACGTCCTGAACCCCGGCGACGGCCCCGCCACCCTGACCTTCGGCGCCCGCAAGGCCGCCGCGCCCGAAGCCGCCTGGATCAACGGCACCGCGGCCCATGCGCTCGACTATGATGACGTCGGCCTGCGCGGCCACCCCTCCACCGTCCTCGTGCCCGCCATCCTCGCCGAGGGCGAAACGCTCGGCTCCTCCGGCGCGGACATGATCGCGGCGTACATCGCGGGGTATGAGGTCTGGGCCGAATTGTTCCGCCGTGACAGCGGCCTGCTGCACCAGAAGGGCTGGCACCCGACCGGCCTGTATGGAGCGGTCGGCGCCGCCGCGGCCTGCGCCAAACTGCGGAAGCTGGATGCCGAGAAATCCGCCATCGCCATCGCGCTGGGTGGTTCGCAGTCGTCCGGCCTGATGTCGAATTTCGGCACGATGACCAAGCCGTTCCACGCCGGGAAGGCCGCCCATGCCGGCATCATGGCGGCCCGCCTGGCCGAGGCCGGGTTCACCGCCAACACCGACGCGCTGGAACATCCGCAGGGCTTCCTGCACGCCATCTCCCCCAAGGGAGATGAGGACCGGACCAGCGAGCCCAAGGCCGGCAAGGAATGGGCGATCCTGTCGCAGGGCCTCGGGATCAAGAAGTACCCCACCTGCTACTGCACCCACCGCGCGATCGACTGCGTGCTGGATCTGGTGGAGGGGACGGCGATCAAGGCCGACGACGTCAAGAAGATCACCGTCAATATCAGCGATTACTTCGCGACGGTGCTGCGCAACCACCAGCCCGACACGGGGTTGGCGGCGAAGTTCAGCATCGAGTTCGCGATGGCCTCCGGCATCATCGCCAAGCGCGTCGGGCTGCGGGAACTGACCGATGATTTCGTGCAACGCCCTGATATCCAGGCGCTGATGCAGAAGGTCGAGATCGTGACGACCACGACCTATGACGCGGAGATGCCCGGCGCGGCGCCGACGGACTCGGTGGTGGTGGAACTGGCCGATGGGCGGACGGTGGCCGGAGAGCCGGTGGCGCGCGCGACGGGGCACGCGTCTCGGCCGCTGACGGACACGCAGTTGTACGACAAGTTCGCGGATTGCCTGGATGTGGGCGGGTCGGAAATCCCGGCCGAGGTTCTGTTCAAGCGTTTGTCCGCGATCCAGTCCCTGTCGGCGCGTGATCTGACGGCAGCGGCGTAGGCACCGGGAGAGGGCAGGCCCACAAAGGTCTCCCCTCCCCTTGAGGGCTTGGGCCGCGAAGCGGACCGAGGCCGGGGGAGGGGTAGCACCCCCCAAAGCCCATGCCGCGATGACCCCCCACCCCAACCCTCCCCCTCAAGGGGGGAGGGGGTTTTCGGGGGCTATCCCGCCCAGCCAGGGGGCATCCCAACCAACTGGCCCCCCCCGGAGCAAACGGGGTCGCCCACACAACCGGAATCACCCCAACCAATCGATCCAAGCACCATGGGGATCGGTCCACGCGACCGGCTGCCCGTTCACCGCCAGCAGAAACGCCCCCGGCGGGCCAGGGCGGGACGCCCGGGCAGCAACATCAGGGAACACAAACGGCGCCTCATTGCTGATCCAGACCGCGCTCTTCTCCCACAGCATCGCCGCGAATGCGGTCCGGGCAGCGGGGTCCGGGACATACCCCAAGGTGGCCGAGTGGAACACGACGATCGTCGGCCCGTTCGGCACCTCATCGATCAAGGCCGCAAGGTCAGCCGTAAGGTCCCCCCGCCGCACCCGGACCGAGGTCCGCCGCACCAGCTCCGCGGCCGCATGGAACCGCGCCAAACGCTCGGCCTGGTCGGGCCAGATCAGCGCCTCCAGCCACGCCATCTGGCCGGGATCGCGAGGGCTGACCGGTTCCAGGTCCAGGCCGGCGCGCCAGGTGATCCGAGGCATGGCGGTCGGGATCGGCGTGGCCTCATTCACGCGGCAGGGGAAGACCGGCGCGGCGGCCGTCCCCAGGCGCGTGCCGTTGTAGTCATAGGCATATTGCTCGGGGATCAGGCACAGCCCGGCCGAGGCCCCGACCTCGATCAGGGCCAAGGGCTGGTGCAGGCGGGCCAGCACCGGCAGCAGCACGGCGCAACGCCCGGGTTCGTTGGTCTGGGTGCGGTGCGCCAGGATCGCCGCCACGACATCGGCCGTCCGGCCCAGCAGGCCGGCACGGAAGGCCGGGAAGTCGGCCGGGGTGCCGCAGACGATCCGAACCGCGGCGAACAGCAGGTTCGGCTGCTGCTTGTCCGGCGGCAGTTCGGCCAGCAGGGCGAGCACGGTCGGGTCTCCGGCAACGCCGAGGGCCAGCGCCTCATACAGCGCGGAGTGGCCCTGGGCCTCCTTCTCGGCGAAGCGGCGGAACTGGGCGGCGATGCGTTCGGTCATGGGGCGTGGATACACCGTCCGGCGGCGGCCGGCCATCATGGGAATCCTTGCCGCATGGCCGTTGCTGAACCAATATCGTTCAACACGATAACCATCCGGTGGCCCACCGAGGGAGAGTCAAAAGATGATCCAGCCGACCCCGCGATGGCCAGTCAAGACACGGGAAATCCACAGCCACCATTTCGACAGCACGATCTGGAACGATTTTCCGTTCCGCGCCGACGACATCGTGATCAGCACCTATGCCAAGTCCGGCACGACCTGGACCCAGCAGATCGTCGGGCAATTGCTGTTCGCCGGAGAGGCTGACCTGGCGGTGGCCGAGGTGTCACCTTGGCTCGACCTGCGGGTGCCACCCGCCGCCGTCAAGCTTGCGGCGTTGGAAGCGCAGACGCACCGGCGCTTTATCAAGACCCACCTGCCGGTCGATGCCCTGGTCTACGCGCCCCAGGCCAAATACATCCATATCGCCCGCGACGGCCGCGATGTGGTCTGGAGCTTGTACAACCATCACGCCAACGCCAACGACCTGTGGTACCAGGCACTGAACGACACACCCGGCCGGGTCGGCCCGCCGATCGACCGCCCGCCGGCCTCGGTGCTCCAGTATTTCCAGGAATGGCTCGACGGCGACGGCTATCCGTTCTGGTCCTATTGGGAGAATGTCGCCTCCTGGTGGGCCATCCGCGACCTGCCCAACCTGCTGCTGCTGCATTTCGAGGATCTGCGCCGCGACCTGCCGGGCCAGATGCGCCGGATCGCCGCCTTCCTGGATATCCCGATCGACGAAGCCCGCTTCCCGACGATGGTCGAACATTGTGGCTTCGACTGGATGAAGGCCAACGCCGCGAAGGCCGCGCCCCTCGGCGGCGCCTTCTGGGACGGGGGCGCCGAACAGTTCATCAACAAGGGCACCAATGGCCGCTGGCGGGACGTGCTGACGCCCGAGGACAACCAGCGCTACGAGGCCATGGCGCGCGCCCGCCTGGGAGATGCCTGCGCCACGTGGCTCGCCAACGGCCAACGAACACCGTAATGCGTGGGCGATAGACCGCGCGGAAGGCCTGCCGACACCATGATCCCCTGCCCCATCTGCGCCTGCGCCGAGACGACGCTGTTCCATGTCAAGGAAGGCCGCGACATCCGGATCTGCCGCGATTGCCGGCACATGTTCTGGGCGCGGATGCCCGACCTGGCCGAGATCGCGGCCTATTACGGCTCGGTCTACACCGGGGAATATGCTCACGAATCCCCTCATTTTCCCTGGTAGCCCATAGCCGCGATTCGCCGCCGTTGCGTAGGACCATCCCGTCATCCTCAACCGGACGGGATCCATGGCCGAGACGGACCGCACCAGCACTCGGATAGCCACCGTCCGCGACTTCCTC
>CAMCDA010000326.1 GCA_945873195.1 Asaia bogorensis | reverse complement strand
GAGGCCTTTGGTGGGGTTAAGGGGCAAAGCCCCTTATGGGGTCTGGGGCAAGGCCCCTGCGCTACCCGCGGCATAGGCCATCCGGCCGATCCCATCGTAACCCCCCTGTAGCCGAATCCGCCCTATCCCCAATCCATCAAAGGGAATCGAGGCGGGTCCATGAACGCAATCGGCACGCTGCATACCAATCTTGTCTTCAAGCGGCGCACCCGGGTGCTCGCCGAGGCCCTGGCACGGGCCATCCCCCCCGACGCCCGGACAGTCCTGGATGTCGGCTGCGGGGATGGAACCATTGCCCGCCTGATCAATGAGAAGCGACCGGACCTGTTCATCGCCGGCGTCGACGTGATGGCGCGTCCCCGCACCCATATCCCGGTAACCCTGTTCGATGGGGAGCGCCTGCCCTTCCTCGATGGCGGCTTCGACGTGGTCATGTTCGTGGACGTGCTCCACCACACGCCCGATCCGTCGGTGTTGCTGCGGGAGGCCAAGCGCGTGGCCCGCGGTGCCGTCGTGCTGAAGGACCACACGCGTGACAGTGTGATCGCCAACAGCACGCTGCGGTTCATGGACTGGGTCGGAAACGCCCATCACGGCGTGCGCCTGCCGTACAACTATTGGTCCACCGCGCAGTGGCGGAAGGCCTTCGACACGCTGGGGCTTTCACCCCAGACGATCGAGCGGGAGTTGGGTCTGTATCCTTTCCCCACGTCACTGGTGTTCGAGCGCGGGCTGCACTTCGTTTCCCGCCTCTCGGTATAGGGCGGGACCGATCCCGGTTCAGTCCCCGTTATCGATAAGGAAGGTCACCAGGCCAGGGAACGCCGTCAGCACCGCAAGCGTGATGATGTCAGCGAAGATGAACGGCCAGATTCCCTTGAAGATATCCCGCACCGGGATGTCCGGCCGCACGCCATTGACCACGAACACCACCAGCCCGACCGGGGGCGACAGCGACGCGATCCCCGACAGTTTCACCAGCACGATCCCGAACCAGATCGGGTCGTAGCCCAGCGCCTTGATGACCGGAAAGATCACCGGCAGGGTCAGCAGGAACAACCCGATCCCCTCCAGTACCGTGCCGAGCACGAAGTACAGGAGGTAGATGGCCATCAGGATGAAGAAGGGTGCGACGTCCAGGCTGGTGACCCAGCGGGCGATATCCTCGGGCAGGCCGGAGAAGCTCAGGAAGCGGACGAAGATCATCACGCCCCAGATGACGGTGAAGATCATCACCGTCAGTTTGGCCGAATCGAGCAGGCACTGGGTGATCTCGTTCCGCTTGATCCCGTTCTTCAGCGCGAACATGAAGACGCAGAACGCGCCCAGCGCGCCGGCCTCGGTGGGCGTCGCCCAGCCGAAATACATGCTGAAGAAGACTATGAAGATGACCAGGAAGATAGGCGTCGTGCCGGGAACCGAGGCGAAGCGTTGACCCCAGGTATAGCCCCTGATCGGCGGCCCCTCGGTCGGGTCGCGCCAGCATCGCCAGGTAATGATGCCAGCATAGACCAGGGCCGAGACCAGGCCCGGCACGAAGCCGGCGACCAGCAGCTTGCCCACCGATTCCTCGACGATGATCGCGTAGACGACCAGCAACGTCGAAGGCGGGATCAGCGAATCGAGCGTTGCCCCCGCGGCGCAGACCCCCGCGGCCAGCTGGCGGTTGTATTTCGCCCGCAGCATCTCGGGGATCGCCACCTTGGCGAACACGGCGGCCGCCGCGCTGGAGGCGCCGGAGACGGCCGAGAACCCCGCCACCGCGAAGACGGTCGCCGTGGCCAACCCGCCCGGCAACCAGCCGAACCAGCGGCGCGCGGCCTCGAACGCCGTCTGCGTGATGCCGGCGTAGTAGGCGAGGTAGCCGATCAGGATGAACATCGGCAGCACGGACAGCGTGTAGTTGGCGCCGGCCGAATAGGGCACGATGCCCATGGTGCGGATGCCGGCCTCCCAGCCGATCAGGCTCGCGAGGCCAAAGGTCCCCACCACCGCGCCGGCGATGGCGAAGCGCACGCCGATCGCGCACAGCACCAGCAGCGCGACGATGCCGATGACGCCGATTTCAGCTTGACTGAGTTCCATCACTTCTTGCCCGCCAGTTCGCCGCGTCCCAGGGCTTCCTCGATTTCATCGCGGACCTGGTCCTGGATCGTTTCAAGTCGCGGCACGGCAACCGGGGTGCGGCTGTTGTCGGCGACCATGCGGACATAGCCGCAGACCTGCAGCACCAGGCGGCACCACAGCAGGCTGAGCGCCAGCGGGATCATCAGCTTCGCCGGCCAGACCGGGATGCGGATATCCATGGTGGAGTCCCCGATCCGGTAGGCGCGCAGGAAGTTGGCAAAACTGCTGTCGATCAGCAGTGTGATGATGACCAGGGCCAAGGCGACGCTGAACAGTTCGATCCACCAGCGCACGCGCGTGGGCCAGCCGAGGGTGATGTCCATGCGGATATGGCTGCCCAGGCGCTGGGCGTAGGCGATGCCCAGGAACGCGAACAGAGCCGACGACTGCTCGATCCAGTCGATATAGCCGTGGATCGCGAAGTCGAAGACCGTGCGGCCGACGATCTGGACCACGCCGACGAACATCAGGAAGAAGATCGCCAGCGCGGCAATCAGGTTCGCGCCGTTCTCGACATAGCCCAGCCATCGGTCGGCCAGGCGCAACAGCGCCGGGCCTTCCGTATCCTGTTCCGCCATTCTTGTTTCCCCCGCGCGGCGTTGGTCGCCGCGGTTACGAGCCGGCGCCGCCGTTCTTCTTGATCAGTTCCATCACCAGGCTCAGGGCTTCCTTGCCGGGCAGACCCTTGGCTTCCATGTCGGCGACCCATTTGTCCCAGACCGGCTTGCCGGCGGTGGCGAGCAGCTTCTCGCGCATCTCGGGGGTGATCTTCACGGCTTCGAGCTTGCGCTTGTCGAACAGCGGAAACGCCTTCTTATCGGCGTCGTCATAGGCGGCGCGTTGCAGGGCGTAGCCTTCCTCGCGCGCGTCCTCCATCATCTTCCGATATTCCGGCGGCAGCTTGTTCCACGCGTCGATGTTCAGGTTGAGCGAGTTGTGGACGATGCCCAGGTTCATCCCCATCGTGTACCACTTCGAGACCTCGTACAGCTTGTAGCTGACGAAGCTGTAGGCGAACGGAAAAGACGCCGCCTGGAACACGCCGCGTTCCAGCGCCGTATAGACTTCCGGAGCGGAGACCGAGGTCGGCACGCCGCCCAGCATCTTCATGGCATCGCCGAGACCGCCCAGGGCGCGCACGCGCATGCCCTTCCAATCCTCGACCGAGGCGGGCGGCTTGCCGATGCCCATGAATTCATATTGGGGCAGCAACACGGTCATGTAGTGGAACGCGCCCCAGCGGCCGAGTTCCTCCTTGACCGGAGGCCATTGCTGGAACTGGTCCTGCACCTTGGCCTGGAGCACCAGGTTGTCGATCGGCAGGAACGGCATGTCGAGCACGCCCTGCAGCGGCGTCTTCGCGGGAGCATAGGAGTAGGCGACCATGGCGCCCTGGAAGGCCGAGACCTTCAGCCCGTCCAGCACATCCTTCGCGTCGGACAATTGTTCATTGTAGCGGAGGTTGATGGTGAAATTGCCGCCAGATTTTTCCTTGACCACCTTAGCGACATGCTCGAAGGCGACGGTAACGGTGCGCGGCGGGCCGTAGATCGCCCAGTTCCAGGTAACCTTGTCCGCGGCCTGCGCCTCACCCGCGGTGGCCAGGGCGGTTAGGATCACGCCAAACGCACTGCGTAGGAACATCTTCATTTTGATTACCCCCCACATGGCGCGTCCCATTATTGCTCGGGATCACGTCGCCTTGATTGCCGCGACAGTGGGGGATTTTTCCCACCGGCGCAACCGCCCCGGCCGAGCATGCGGGGCTGAAACGGGGGCAGAAGAAACTTGACTTCATGGCCGGAACCGACAATGCGTCGCCGCGATATCAATGCCCAGGATCAGGTTGCCATGCATTTTCGGGTTCGATTGAATAGCGTTCAATTGGTTCGAACCACTTACGATGCAGAGAAAAAGCGCGGCCGGTACGAGGTCATTGGTTCGGTTCCCCAGCGGGCGCTCGTGCTGCCCGAGGCGCTTGCCGCCAGGCTGACCCCGGAAGAACGGCACGAATTCGAGACGTTCGCGGTCATCCACCTGAATGCGACCGCGCTGCAGGCAAAGGTCCATGCCCTGCAAATCGTCGACATCGTCGAGCAGGCGCTCGCGGCGGCGGAGGCCAGCACGGGATCGGAACGCGCCATGATGACCGCGAACCTGGCCAACGCCGGCGGCGCGATTCGGGCGTTCCTGAACAGGCGGAGCAAAGCCTGACCCTTTGGCGAGGGTTGGATTTCGCTGGTATTCATCGGCGCCAGGACAGTATCCGCCGATCAATCCCCACAGTGGTTCCATCCGCCGGTAGTGAATGCCGGACAATCCTTCCTCGGACAGAATGATGATTTTGTCGGCGAAGTTGTTGAACTCGGCGAAGATCGGCTCCGGGTTTTTCAACTCAAGGCTCTGCTGTGCCTTGAACAATACGAAATGATCGATACTCCGAGGTTTGGACCAACAATTGTCCGGGTATCGTATCCCAAGATCCGCTAATTGTGGGGCCAGGGCCTGGAGCTAGCCCATCTTATTCACCGCATGCCAGGGATTCTCTGGCGGGCGTAGCGTAATCGTCTGATTTGACGCAGAGATTTGGGTGTCGAGACCAATTCCTGCCGAATCGGACGGTGCCACACCCGCCATGGTCGAAAATACTCCGCTGCCGT
>CAMCDA010000325.1 GCA_945873195.1 Asaia bogorensis | reverse complement strand
CGGTCGTGCGCAGTCACTGGGCGATCGAGAACAGCCTGCACTGGGTGATGGACATGATGTTCCGCGATGATGAATGCCGGGTGCGAACCGAGCACGCGCCTGCCAACTTCACGACGATCAAGCATATGGCTCACAATCTGCTGCGAACCTCCGGCAGCAAGGACTCATTGCGCCTGCGGCGGAAGGTCGCCGCATGGGATGATGACTTTCTCGCGGCCATCATCGCTCGGTGAAAAAGGCTTCACCCGATTCCCCTGTTCCCGCCGCCACTCCGGCCCTACGCTCGGCCTACCGCTTTCTTTTCCACCAGGGTGTCGATCTCCACCTGCCCGTAGCCCACCTCGCGCAGCACCTCATTGGTATGCTGACCCAGTGCGGGCGCGAGCCGGTGAATGCCGGCGGGACTGGCCGAGAAGCGCGCCGGCGGGCGAGCCTGACGCAGCTTGCCCTCGGTCGGATGGTCGATGTCGGGGAACATCCCAACGGCCTTCAGATGCGGCTGTTCGGCGATCTCGGTCAGCTTGGCGAAGGCCGTGTGCGGAACGTCGATGGACAGCAGCAGGTCCTCCCATTCCGCGGTGGTCCGGTTGGGGGCGATTTCCCGCATACGATCGTAGATTTTGTCGATGTTGCGCGCGCGCTGCACGGGGTCCCGGACCGAGAATTCCTCGAGGCACTCCGGGTGCCCGACCGCCTCGAAGAAGGCGCACCAATTGTCGCCCGAGTAGGGCAGCATGGTCAGCCAACCGTCCTTGGTCCGCACCGGCCGGCGCGCTTTCATCCGGTTGTATCCGGATGGGCCGATGGGCGGGACAAAGGCATGGCCGCCGAACATCTCGATGCTGTTGAACGCCGCCAGCGTTTCCAGCATCGGGACCTCGACCATCTGGCCTTCCCCGGTGCGTTCCCGGTGCAGCAGCGCCGCCGTCACGGCCGAGGTCAGGGCCATGCCGCAGAGCTTGTCGCCGATCAGGCTGGGGACGAAGACCGGTTCGTCGTCGGTGCCCATGGCGGAGGCGAAACCAGACGCCGCCTGGATGATCTCATCGAAGGCTGGACGGGCGCGCCAGGGACCGTCCTGGCCGAAGCCGGTGGCGACCGCATAGATGATCTTGGGGTTCAGTTCCTTGCAGAACTCGTAACTGAACCCGAGACGCGCGAGACCGGCGGGACGGATGTTGCTGACCAGGGCATCAACCGTGGGAATCAGCCGACGCAGCACGGCCTTGGCGTCGGGGTTCTTCAGATCGAGCGCGATGCTTCGCTTGTTGCGGTTCACGGCCATGAACTGCCCGCTCATGCCGCGGTTGCGGAACTGGCCGGAGTTACGCCAGGTGTCGCCGGTCAGGGTTTCCACCTTGATGATCTCGGCGCCCCAGTCGCCCAACGTCTGCGTGCCGAACGGCCCGAACAGCACCGTGGTCAGGTCGAGAATACGGAAGCCCTTGAGCGGCCCGGTGGGGCTGTTCAACATGGGTTCGGTCATCGTGGATCGGTCCTTGGTCGAGTTTGTCGCAGGATAGGCAAGACAGCGCTGGATGGCGACAGGGGCGGGTGACGGGGCGCGCTCAGTAGTGCGTGACCCATGGGCTATTCAGGGCTTCCTCGATCCGGCGATGGCGGGCCTTGATCACATCGGCGGGCACGGCGCTGACAAAGGCGTAGAACGTCTTCGAGCGGATCGCGTCCACCACGCGTTCCCCGACCTTTTTCGGATCCAGGCCGGATGTCGCGAGACGTTCGGCCAGCACCGCCTCATCGTTCTCGCGCACCTGCGGGCCGCCCAGATGATCCGGCCGGTTGCGTGCGCCGCGGGCGATGTTCGTGGCGATCGGCCCGGGACACAGAACCGAGACGCCGATATTGGTGCCCTCCAGCTCATGCTCCAGCGCTTCCGTCATCGACAGGGCGGCGTATTTGCTCATGGAATACGGTCCCTGGTTGGTGCCGCGGCGGTTCTGGAAGCCGGCGACCGAGGCGGTGTTGACGATGTGCCCCTCCTCCCCGTGCTTGAGGATCGCGGGCACGAAGTGCCGGATGCCGTGAATGATGCCCCAGATGTTCACGCCGATCACGAACGCCCAATCGGCGGGCGGCACGTCGATCAACTTGGTACCATGCATGGGCACACCGGCATTGTTGCAGGCGATATGAAGTTTCCCGAAAGCGCGCTCCGCCTCCGCCAGGGCAGCGAGCACGGATTCTTCCTGCGTCACATCGATCCGCGTGGCCATGACCCGCTTGTTGGTGCCCGACAGGCCGTGGGCGGCCTGCTCCACCGCGTCTTTCTGAATATCGGCCATGACCACGTTGGCCCCGGCCTCGGCCAGCGCGGTGGCAATGCCAAGCCCGATGCCGGACGCGGCACCGGTGACGATGGCGGTCTTGTCGGAGATGTCCATGCGTGGGGGTCTTTCAGGGGGTTGGGGCGGCAGGCCTGGGCACGCTGGCGATCGTTGCCCTGGCCGTCACGGAACGATCAGTAGCTGGGCTTCGTCGAGAACGGCGTCAGCTGCAATTCATGCGTCCACACCGACCGGTCCTGCGAATGCAGATAGTAGAACGCGTCGGCGATCTTCTCCGGGTTCATCACCAGTTCCGGCCGGTTCTGCACCTTCGGCAGGGCTCGCGTGCCGGGCGAGTCGATCGTGCCGTCGATCACCACGTTCGCGACATGCACGCCAAGCTCAGAATATTCCTCGGTCAGCACCTGCGCCAATGTCCGCATCATCACGCGCGGATAGTAAAGCGATTCCCCGGTGTAGCGCTTTTTGCCACGCAGTGACTTTGAGTTGTTGGAGAAGAAGAATGAACCCTCGCCCCGCTTCCGCATCGCCGGCAGCACTTCCTTGGCAACCAGGAACGGTCCGCGGCTGGCGATGTGCTGCGCGGTGTCGAACATCTCCACCGAGATGTATTCCAGCAGTTCCTGATCCGGCGGCAGGTCGCGGCCTTCCAGGTAACCGGCGTTGTAGACCAGGACATCCGGATCACCCGCGTCGCGCCGGATCGTCGCGAAGGCCGTCGCAACGGACGCTTCCGAGGACAGATCCAGCTCGACGATCGTGCAATCACCACCCTGCTGCGTGATCGCATCCGCCAGGGCCTCGGCATTCGACGCGGTGCGGGTCGTCAGGACGACAAAGAAACCCTCACGCGCGAATTTCTGCGCAATCCCACCGCCGACACCCCAGCGCACGCCGACCGGCAGTTCGCTGTCGTCCAGATGCTTGCCATGCGCCAACATGGTGTTGCGCCCATCGGATTGCCACTTGGAGGTCGCGCCAACCACCACCGCGACCTTCTTGCCCTTTGTATTCGTATTGGTCATATCTGAACGTCTCCCGTTTGTCTTTTCAATCAACCTAGGCTGAACGATTCCAGCCCCACTAGGCGCACAAGGCGCCGCCCATGATCAAGCGCTTGTCCTGTTCATTCAGCCAGGGCAATTCCTCGGTGAACATCGAGACGCATTTCTCCCACGAACACGGCATTTTCGAAATGTCGGTGCCCCAGAACATGCGGTTCGGCCCGAACGCGTCGTAGATCTGCCGCAGGTAGGTGTGCATCTTCGGGAAGGGATAGGCCTCGCTGGAATAACCCGGCGCGCCGGTCGCCTTCACCGCCACATTGGGGTACTTCGCCAGCGCCAGCAGCGTCGGGATATGGGTCATCGCTGCTTCGTCTTTCAGCGTGGTCAGGCCGCCCCGCCCGCCCAGGTGATCGATCGTCAGCCGCAATCCCGGATGCCGTTCGGCAATGCGCCCCAGTTCCTTCAGCGAGTCCGTCGCCAGCGCGGCCACCGGAACATCGGCCTTTTCCGCCTCGGCCCACAGCCAGTCGATCGTTCCATCCGCGAGCCACTGCCGAGCGGGATCATGCAGGAAAGTGTAACGAAGCCCCAGCATGCCGGGCTGCTGGCGCCAGGTGGTGATCCGCGCGCGGGATTCCGGTTGATCGAGCGGCAGGGACCCCATGATCGCGAACCGGCCCGGGAAATCCCGCACGGCCTTGAACGCCATCTCGGTCGAATTCGGGTCCCAACCCGGAGGATGGATCACGGCGGCATCGACGCCACCTTCATCCATCAGAACGATCGCCTCCTCAGGCGTGAAGCGAGTCACCTGCCAATGCGAGAGGTTGCTCGGCAAGCCGGTTCCCCACGTGTGAATTTGGGCGTCGACTATGGGCATGGCGTTGGATCCCCTCATTTTTCAACGACGGATGCTAGCGCCATTCACCTGGGCTGTCAGCCTGCCGGCGACGGCTACACAGGGCGATCGGGTGAACGATTACGTGACAAACGGCTGAAGTGCTGAATCCATGCGGTCCCTCGATTCGCTTTTGAGGGATCACGATGGACATTCCGGCACAAGACGATGGTGATGTTTTCGAGGCCACGGTCTTTCTGTCCCATTTCAGGGACCTGCCGGACGGCTGTCAGCCCGGCAAGGTAATTTACACCCTCGATAAGGTGCTGTTGCTGGCCCTGCTCGCCACCCTGGCCGGTGCGGAAGCGTTCACCGACATCGGCCGGTTCGGCGAGAAGAAATTGTCCCTGTTACGCCGGTTTCGACCGTTCCGTGACGGCACACCGCCGCATGATCGGATCGGCGATATCTTCGTAACCCTCGATGCCGAACAATTTCAGCGCTGCTTCGTGGCCTGGGTCGCCTCGGTCACTGGCATCCCGGCGGGCGTGATAGCGATCGATGGCAAGACCGTGCGCCGGTCGGGTCGCAAAAGAGACAATCAGGCGCCGATCCACATGGTGTCCGCCTTCGCCGCCCGCCAGCGTCTTGT
>CAMCDA010000324.1 GCA_945873195.1 Asaia bogorensis | reverse complement strand
GAAATAGTCGAGAAAGACCGTGGCCTCGAAAATTTCTCCATCCTCTTGTGCCGCCATGTCCATCGTGATCCCCAAACGCGAACCGAGGGACCGCATAGATTCAGCACGTCAGCCGTTTGTCACGTACTCCTTCACCCGATTGCCCTGGGGAACGGAGACACCTTGCTTGAACCCAATCGCGCGTCATGCCACTGAAACGGCATGACCCAATCCAGCCCCGCCTCGCGCCCGCTCAAGGGCCTGACCGTCGTGACGCTCGAACAGGCCGTCGCGGCACCTTATTGCTCGTCGCGCCTCGCCGACGCCGGCGCGCGCGTGATCAAGATCGAACGGCCGGAGGGTGACTTCGCCCGCGGCTATGACAAGGCGGCGAAGGGGCTTTCGAGCTATTTCGTCTGGCTGAACCGGGGCAAGGAAAGCCTGGTCGCCGACATCAAGGCGCCGACGGACGCGGCCCTGCTGCACCGGATCCTGGCGGGGGCGGATGTGTTCATCCAGAACCTGGCCCCTGGTGCAGCGGCGCGGTCGGGCTTCGGGTCCGAGGCGTTGCGGGCCAAATACCCCCGCCTGATCACGGTCGATATCTCCGGCTATGGCGACTCCGGGGAATACGCGACGATGAAGGCCTATGACCTTCTGGTGCAGGCGGAGTCGGGGCTGGCGATGATCACCGGCCATCCGGCGGGGCCAGGACGGGTCGGGGTCTCGGCCTGCGACATCGCCTGCGGCATGGCGGCCCATGCGGGCGTGCTGGAAGCGCTGATCGAGCGTGGGATCACCGGCCGTGGCAAGGGCCTGGCGGTCAGCCTGTTCGACGGCATGGCCGACTGGATGAACGTCCCGCTGCTGTATTTCGAGGGCACGGGCAAGGCGCCTGAGCGCATGGGCCTCGCGCATCCGTCGATCTGCCCCTACGGCGCCTTCCCGACCAGCGATGGCGCGCTGGTCCTGATCTCGATCCAGAACGAACGGGAATGGGCGGAGTTCTGCGCGAAGTTCCTGGAGGAGCCGGACCTGCCGAAGAAGGCGGGATTTGAGACGAACGTGATCCGCGTGGCAAACCGGCCGGCGGTGGATGCCCATGTCGGGGCGACCTTCGCCAAGCTGACGCGGGACCAGGCGGCGGCGAAGCTGCGGGCGGCCAATACCGCCTTCGGGTTCGTGAACGATGTCGCCGCGTTCTCGCATCACCCCGCCCTGCGGCGGGTGACAGTCCAGACTCCGGGCGGTCCGGTCGCGATCGCCGCCCCGCCGGTGCTTCTGTCGGACGGGCTGCGGGACCTGGGGCCGGTGCCGGGAATCGGCGACCACAGCGACGCCATCCGCGCCGAATTCACCGGCTAACGGAGGAAATGCACGCTCTGCCGGGGCGGAGCGGCCGGTTTCGCGATCGGCGTCGGCGGCGGAACCGCCGTTAGGGGGAGGGTTGGCGCGCGGTAGGCCCAGGTGATGGGGGCGGCGCGATAGGCCTCCAGGCTGCGTCCCGGCGGTACGGTCCCGCCAATTGCGGTGGGGCTGGGGATGATCCGTCCGCCTTCATGCCGCCCCATCAGGCCGCCGGGTAGCGTTGCTCCCCAGGCCGTGGCCAGGGTGCCCGCCCCTGTCGCGCCGGGCATTTTCTGCTCCTCGGGCCAGACGGCGAGGACTCGCTTCTGATAGGCCTCCCCCAACTCCGGCGTGGCGGAGTGGTACCAGGCCGCGGCCTTGGGCCAGGCGCCGGTCTGGTCGAACAGCTTGCGGAGGAACCGGGCCGCGTAATCGGCGTTGGCCATGGGATCGAAGGCCTGTTCCAGGTTCGGGAAGGCGTCCGGGTGATGCATCAGGTTGATCTGCATGCACCCCACGTCGATCGAGCGTACGCCTTTCGCCCGCATCGCCGTGATCGCCGCGATGGCCTGGGCCTTGGTGTCGAAATAGAAGCCCTGGCCCTCGGCGTTGGCGGTCCAGGGCCAGGGATTGACCTGCCCGGTGGCTGGATCGGCGCGTCCGGACTCGACGCGGCCGATGGCGTGCAGCAGGCGGGAGGGGATGGCGTGGCGGCGTTCGGCCATGTCGAGCGCGGGCCGGCAGAGGCGCGCCGGCGGCAGGCCGCTCATGAACAGGCCCGCCTGCGCCAGGGCCTGGGGCATCGGCAGCAGCAGGAACAACAGGATGGGTAGGAAGCGGTGCATACCGGGAGGGTAAGGGAGATGTATGAACAGACCCTTACCACGCCGATTGGATCACACAAAAAATTGCATTGCTGCGATGCGATAAATCGCTTGCACACGAACGTTTGATCACCTATGTTCCCTTTCAGCAGCAACGCGGTCCCTGACCGGTCTGTCTGCTTTCTTGGACGTTTCCTCCCTAAACTTGGCGGTGCAGCGATGCACCGCCATTTTTTTCGCGCGCCACCCCAGCCTGAGCAGGCCGGGGCTATTCGCCGATCAGGGAGGGGGTTTCGCGGGCCAGCGCCTCGATCAGGCGGGTCAGATCCTGCTGGATCGTCTCGAACCGGGCCAAGCGCTCGATCCGCGCTTCATCCATATACAGCTCGCGGGATATCTCGATCTGCAGGGCATGGACCCGGGATCGCGGGCGACCGTAATGGCGGGTGATGTAGCCGCCGGCATAGGGATCATTGCGGCGCACGACATAGCCGAGGTCGGTCAGCATGCGCTCCACAAAGCGGGTCACACGCGGGGTGCAGGCCGTGCCATGGGCGTCGCCGAGGACGAAATCGGCCGACCGCATCCCGGCCCGGGCCGGCTGGCCATGTGACGGCATGGAATGGCAGTCGATCAGCAGGCAATAGCCGTAGAGCGACGCGGTCCCGCTCACCAAGGCGGCCAGCGTGTCGTGGAACGGCCGCCACAGGGTCTCGACCCGCCGTTCCGCCTCGGCGAAGGGCAACATGTCGCGATAGATCGCCTCCCCTGACGCGACGACGCGTGCGATCGTGCCCAGGCCGGCGCTGACCCGCGGGCTCGTCGTGTTGACCCAGGACGGCAAGGGATCGGCGAACATCGCCGGGTCCAGCTCCCACGGCTCACGGTTCACGTCGCAGAAGGCGCGGGGGAAGGTGGCGGCCAGCAGGGGCGCGCCGAACGCGGGGGCGGCGGCGAACAGTTCCTCCACGAAGCTGTCCTCGCTGCGGCGCAGGCCGAGCGGATCGAGGCGGGAGGCGGCGATGAAGGCGGGGGTGTAGCAGCGGCCGGAATGGGGCGAGGCGAAGATGACCGGCACGGTTTGGGTGGCCGGTCGGGTCAGCCGCAGAGGGGCTGTGTCGGTTGGTTCGGCGGCGGGGGCAACGGGCACGTCCATCCCCCCATTCAACCCGGGGGCGCGCCGGATGTCACGCGTTTGTCAGGGTTTTGCGGTCAGATCGGCCAGCGCGGCCAGCACGGCGCGGATCTGGCCGTCCAGCCCGTACCGGTCGGCGACCCAGTCCCGATACAGATGCGGGCGGGCGGCGCGGATCAGGGCGATGGCATGGTCGATGCTGGCGAACAGGCACTCGGTGGGCCACAGCCGGTCGGCGCCGGGAAAGGCGTGTACGACGGGGAAAGCGCCGACGGCCATGGCCTCCCCGATGTTCAGGCCGAAGCTTTCATACATGGAGGTGGACAGCAGGACGCCCTTGTCGGCGTACCAGGCGGCGATGTCGGCGACATGGCCCTCGAAGTGGATAGCGTCCCCCAGGCCCAGCGCGCGGATCATCTGGTGCAGATAGCGGGCGGTCCGCAGATCGGTCAGGGCGCCGGCGACATGGAACGACCAGGACGGATCGGCCTGGAGCAGCCGATGCGCGATCTGGAGCAGCAGCATCGGGTTCTTCTTCGGCTCGACATGGCCCACCCACGCGATCCGCCCCCGCTCCGGCCGGCCTGGCTGGAACCGGTCCAGGTCGATGCCGTTCGGAATGATGACCGGCCGAGCGGTGGCGGCCTGGGGGAAGGATTCGGCGATGACGTCGGCGATGTCGCCGCCCACGGTGATCAGCCGGCTGATCCGCGACCAGTCCACGCGGGCGGGGTAGTCGGTCTGGAGCGCCTCGATCGAGTGCAGCCGCAGCACGCAGGGGCGCCCGCCCAGGACATCGGTTCGCGTGGCCCAGACGGCATGATCCCAGCACCATTCCAGCCAGACGATATCCGCCCAGGCGATCGCCTCGGCCAAGGCTGGTCCAGGAGGCAGGCTGACGAAATGGATGTCATAATGCCGCTCCAGCGCCGGGATCAGCGGCGCGAGGAAGCTGTCCTGCCGCGTCTTCACGCGATCGGCGAGCAACAGACGGTTCATGCGCTGCATCGGTCCCGCGTCATTCGGGCGTCTCCTTGGGTTCGACAGGTGGCGGTGGAACGTCGGGGTCCTCCCGCCCAGCCGGGTGGGCGGTCACGCGGGCGGCTTCGGCCGTGGCCTGGCCTTCCTCGGCCGCTTGCGCGGGCCGCGGGTCCTGGTGCGCGCGATACGCCTCGATCTGGCGTTCGCTCGGGATGGTTGAGGTCAGCGCCCCGCTGTCGTCGCGGAACTCGATGACCACCAACCCGAGCGCCGCATCCAGCCGCAGCGACGGGTTCAGAAAAGGGCGCGCGGAGGCCGCCGGGGCTTCCGCCCGCGCGGATGGCTTGACCGGTGGCTTGAGCGCCTCGGTCGTGGTCTGGGTGGCCTGGATGGCCGGGATAAGCAGTTCATTGGGCATGGCGGTAGCACCGCGCTAACCCATCCTATTCATCGCTCCATCGCGTGATCGATGGCCTGACCTGCGGACGCGGTATCGCGGTGCGCAATTCCATCGCTCATGCGGATCGTATCTGTTGGGCGTAAGGGTTGACGGGATCGGACTGGTTTTGAGGCACATCGCC
>CAMCDA010000323.1 GCA_945873195.1 Asaia bogorensis | reverse complement strand
CGGCAGCGGAGTATTTTCGACCATGGCGGGTGTGGCACCGTCCGATTCGGCAGGAATTGGTTTCGACACCCAAATCTCTGCGTCAAATCAGATGATTACGCTACGCCCGCCAGCGAATCCCTGGCATGCGATGAATAAGATGGGCTAGGGGCCAACTGACCCAGGCTTGACGGTGGTTCGCCTCCGCACCTATACGCATACTCGCTGGTAACCCCGGCCCTCGTGATTTGTCCGGCCGGATTGCGGCGAGGTGAAACAAGCGCGCTAAAGAGGCCAGCGACAGGTCCCCGTACAAGTATGTGGGACCCAGGCTGCTCCACCGGTCGGGCCGTGTTCAATCACAGGGGCCCTGACAATGACACTCAATCCCGCGCAACTCCGTCCCGCGACCCGCCTCGTGCATGGCGGCGTCCATCGCACGCCGCATGGTGAAACATCCGAGGCGCTGTTTCTGACCTCCGGCTATGTCTACGACAGCGCCGAACAGGCCGAAGGCACCTTCGCCGGCACGATCGAGCACTATCAGTATTCCCGCTTCGCCAATCCGACGATCACCATGCTGGAAGAACGGCTGGCCTTGATCGAGGGCGCGGAAGCCTGCCGCACCACGGCCACCGGCATGGCGGCGGTCAATTCCGCGCTGCTGGCGCATCTCAAGGCCGGTGACCGGGTCGTCGCCTCCCGCGCCTTGTTCGGTTCCTGCCACTGGATCGTCTCCACCCTGCTGCCGAAGTTCGGCATCGAGTCCGTGTTCGTGGATGGCGCCGATCTGGACCAATGGCGGGAGGCCCTGGCGAAGCCGACGCAGCTCGTGCTGCTGGAAACCCCGTCCAACCCGATGCTGGAGCTGGTGGACTTGCCGGCGGTCGCGGAAATGGCGCATCGCGCCGGCGCCATCGTCGTCGTGGACAACGTCTTCGCCACCCCCCTGCTGCAACAGCCGATGACGCTGGGCGCGGACGTCGTGATTTATTCCTGTACGAAGCATATTGATGGCCAGGGGCGCGTCCTCGGCGGCGCCATCCTGGCCGGCAACAAGTGGATCAACGATGTCCTGCAACCGTTCATCCGCAACACCGGTCCTGCCCTGTCGGCCTTCAACGCCTGGCTGCTGCTGAAGGGGCTGGAAACATTGCCGCTGCGGGTGGAGGCAAGCTGCCGTTCGGCCGCCACCCTGGCCGATTTCGTCGGCGCTCACCCGAGCGTGACGCGGGTCTGGTATCCCACACGCGCTGATCACCCACAGCACGCGCTGGCGGCAAAGCAGATGAAGGCCGGCGGCACCATCGTCACGTTTGAGGTCGCGGGCGGCAAGGACGCCGCCTTCCGGGTCATGAACGCGTTCCAACTGATCCGAGTCTCGAACAACCTGGGTGATTCGAAATCCCTGGCAACGCATCCCGCCACGACGACCCATATGCGGATCGGCGAAGGGGAACGCGCCCGCCTCGGCATCACCGACGGCGTGATCCGCGTCTCGATCGGGCTGGAGGATGTGGAGGATATCAGGGACGACCTGGCCCGTGCGCTCGCGGTCGCGGGGGGCTAGATCCGCGACGAACCGACCCGGTGCGAGGCCGCTTCTGGACAAGCGCCGGGTTTAGGCCTTGAATCGGCCGGAACCAATGCAGGAGGCTGGGCTGCCATGCCTGACGACGACCTGAAGACCGGTCGCGACGATCGGGCTCCCGCCCGGAAGCCGATCGACAAGCGCGCGCGTTCGGCCGACGACCGCTCCGGCTATGAGGAAACGACGCGCGACGTCCGCGTGTCAGTGCGCTCATTCTTCCTGGCCGATCAATCACGTCCCGATGACAATCATTTTGTCTGGGCCTATCGGGTCAAAATTGAGAACCAGGGCGAAATCCCGGTGAAGCTGTTGCGCCGGACCTGGCACATCACCGATGCGCGCGGCCGCACGCAGCACGTGCACGGGCCGGGCGTGATCGGAGAGCAACCGTTGCTCGATCCAGGCCAGAGCTTCGAATACACCTCCGGCACGCCGCTGGACACGCCGTCCGGCTTCATGGTCGGCACCTACCATATGACCGTTCCGGCTTCGGGCGAGGAGTTCGACGTTTCCGTTCCGGCCTTCAGCCTCGATAGTCCGCACCAGGACGGCCGCTTGCACTAGCCTGGCCCCACCGGGTTGTCGGACCCGGGGAAGGCCCCATATCGCGCCGATGCGTGTCGACGACCGCGCCGTACCCTCGACGACAATGACCGCGCCGCACGTGCGACGACAACCAGGAGGATTCCCCCGCGATGAACATTATATCGTCCCCGACACGACTAGGTTCGTCCGGCGGCGCGGAACCCCGCCCCACGCGGGAAGAGGCCGAGGCGGCCGTTCGCACCCTGTTGCGCTGGGCCGGTGACAACCCGACGCGGGAGGGGCTGGTGGATACGCCATCCCGCGTCGTGCGTTCCTATGAGGAGTTCTTTGCCGGCTACGACGTCGATCCCGTCGGCCTGCTGGAACGCACCTTCGAGGAAACCGACGGCTACGACGAGATCGTGCTGCTGCGCGATATCCGCCTGGAAAGCCATTGCGAACATCATATGGTTCCGATCCTAGGACGGGCGCACGTGGCCTATCTGCCGCACCGGCGGGTGGTTGGGATCAGCAAGCTGGCCCGGGTGGTGGAGGCCTACTCCAAGCGCCTCCAGATCCAGGAAAAGCTGACGGCGCAGATCGCCAACACGATCCAGGACGTGCTGGAACCGCGCGGCGTGGCGGTGGTGATTGAGGCGGCACACCAGTGCATGACCACGCGCGGCGTCCACAAGCCCGGCGTCACCATGGTCACGTCCCGCATGCTCGGCGTCTTCCGCGACAACGCAACGACACGGCGGGAGTTGCTGGCCATGATCGGCAACCGCGGTTCATCGATCATGACCGAGTAGCCGGTGGGGGAGGCCGCGAGGCCTCCTCCCCCACCCGCTGTGATCGGCATAAGGGGGCATGGATCGCCCCCCTCCTCCTGCGTTATCCCTGGCCTTGTGCCAGGGACCATCGCCAGCACGCATCCGCGACCAATCCCCCCCGACACCGGTCGCCCCCCAACCCAAGTGGTGGATGGGCCTGACCCATCCATCGCAAGGAACCCGCGCGACGAACCCGCGCCCCTTGCCCGGGACTCCCATTCAGTCTCCCATGTCATCGCCAGCGGCCCGGTTGTTGCACGGGCACGCCTGGATCGGCTGCTTCACGCCAGCCCCGATGCAAGGAGATCTCAGCGATGCCCCCCAAACTGACCGATGAATCCCTCGACTATCTGCTCGATGCCGCCGGACTTGTCCTGACGGCCGAACAGAAGGCCGACCTCGCCACCATTCATGACTCCCTGATCGCGATGAAGGCCCGGGTGCGCCAGCCGCGCGGCCGGATGGCGGAGCCCGCCCATACATATGGATATACGGCGGAGGACCTCGCATGATCCCGACCATCGCCGAGGCCGCGAAGCTGATCGCGGCAAAGAAGCTGTCCCCGGTCGAACTGACGCAAGCCTGCCTCGCGCGGATGCAGGCGATGGACGACACGCTGCACGCCTTCATCCTGCCGACCGAGGAGCGCGCCTTGTCCGAGGCCCGCGCCGCCGAAGCCGAGATCATGAAATCCGGCCCGCGCGGCCCGATGCACGGCATCCCGATCGGCCTGAAGGACATCGTCGACACCGCCGGCCTGGAGACGACTTGCCAGTCACGGTTGCTCGCCGGCAACGTGCCCGATAAAGATGCAACATGTGCCGTCAAACTGGCCTCGTCCGGCGCGGTTCTGATGGGAAAGCTGACAACGCATGAGTTCGCCGATGGCGGGCCTTCGTTCGATCTGCCCAAACCGCCATCACGCAATCCCTGGAATCCGGATCATTTCACCGCAGGATCATCCAGCGGCACGGGCGCGGCGGTCGCGGCTGGCATGATTTTGTGCGGAATTGGCACGGACACCGGTGGCTCGATCCGCGGACCTGCCGCTTTATGCGGCATCGCAGGAATCAAGCCGACCTACGGCCTGGTCTCACGCGCCGGCGTCGCGCCGGCGGCGTTCAGCCTGGATCACATCGGCCCGATGGCGTGGACGTCGGAGGACTGTGCGATCATGCTCCAGGCCCTCGCGGGGCATGATCCGGCCGACCCGGCTTCCGCCAACCAGCCGGTGCCGGACTATACCGCTCTGCTCGGCACCGGGCTGAAGGGCGTGAAGGTTGGCGTCATCCGCCACTTCCATGAAACCGACTCTCCGGTTGAGCCGGCGACGCAGGCCGGCATCGACAATGCCATGTCCGTGCTGCGCGACCTCGGCGCCATCGTGTCGGACGTCACGGTGTCGCCGTTGCAGGATTGGCATGCCTGCGGGTCGCTGATCTCGATGGCGGAACGGGCCACCGCCTATGAGGAATGGGCCCGCACCCGGCTGTCCGAGTTCAGCGAGCGCGTGCAGCGCCGGTTGGCCCTGGGCGCGATGGTCTCGGCCGTCGATTACCTTCAGGCGGTGCGGCGGCGGCGGGAACTGCGTGCGGAACTCAAGGCGGCGATGGCCGGACTGGATGTCGTGATCACCGCGGGCGCGTATGGCGAGGCGGCGAAGATGGATGCGATTCCGCGCTGGGACGTGTTCGCGGCGCCGAGCTTCACGATGCCGTTCAATGTGACGGGGTATCCGGCGATTGCGGTTTGCACTGGGTTTGGGCCGCTGGGGCTGCCGGTGTCGATGCAGGTTGTGGGTAAGCCGTTCCAGGAAGCGACCGTTTTCCGCGTGGCGGATGCGTTTGAGAAGGCGACCGCGTTCCGGGACAAGCGGCCGGCCATGGTGGGGGGCTGACGGTTTAAGGGTGGGGGGGTTTT
>CAMCDA010000322.1 GCA_945873195.1 Asaia bogorensis | reverse complement strand
GCGGCGTTCTGATCCCGAATGGTTTAATTCTGCAAATAAGTCAGTATTCGTCGGTCCGGGTAACATTTCGTTTATCGTCACGTTGTGGCTAAAGAACCTTGCAGCATAACAATCGACTATTGCTTCCAACGCGGATTTGGACATCGCATATCACAATCGGTCGTATCTTCCTCCAGAAAATGTACTCGATATCAATGAGTTTCTGCCCCATCTCGCCTTCTTCATCGCCAAAAAATTTTTCCTGCATGGGCATTGATGCAGCGACACTAATAACGACCAAAATATCCGAAGTGATCTTGGTCGAGACGTTTTCAATCGTGTCAGGACGCGAATGCCCAACGCAGAAGATCAACACATCCGGCACCACAAACGACGATCCAAAATTTTTGAATAAACAAGATCGTCTCTAACGTCAACGTCAAACGACTCATAGGAGTGTGAACAGGGTGTTGGTTAAATTAACAGAATAACCTAGTGATTTAAGGTTATGAGTTGAGGCTTACTCATGCTCGCCATCGCTACGACGACCCGCGTTGAATTTAAACACTTCAGGCTTCATTTTCGCGGCTGTATACGTTGCGGCCGTGATCGCCGCAGCCCCGATCAAAACAACGTGGCCGACAACGCTTGCGGCGAATACCGTATAGCTGCCGATTGCGATTGAGAAACTTACCGCCCACATCGCGCCCAATATCTGTAAAACATAATGTCGAATCGACGGGTCTTCGATATGTCGGAGTGGACTTACTTCACTGTTGAAAATGAAATTCCACCCGCTGATGATGAGTGCCTTCATTGGCAGAAAACCATAGCTGATCACTCCCCGACAGTTGGAAACGGGTATCTTTACATCAAATGTGTCTCGCCATACCAATCTGCATTGGCAACGGAACGACACCGTCGATATATGTGGGGTATATCAGACTTTTGAAAGGTCTGGCGAGTCGGTTTTCAGGATAGGGAAAATTCAATCAGGCGTGACGCATCTGGAGTGCATATGCACGAACGGATGGCCGGCTCATGCTGATATTGGCTACTCCAGTGTCCGCATCAGGTCATCCATCCGGCTCAAAGCTGCGCCGCTGACCGCAGGTCCCTGGATCACGCGCAGCAAGGCGCTCCTTGGCGGGTAGACTCCCGATCCACTCGCCGTCTCGACCTCCCGGTGCACATGGTCCGCGGTTGCATCGCCGCCACCGACGCCACCAATGACAACATTGATTTCGTGTGAGTTCACCCCAAGTCCTGATTTATTGGGACAACAAGGCCCTAAGAATGTCGCATATCTCTACGGGCTCGCGGTCCGCGGGCTTATTGGTGATGGAAGCCTTCGTTCCCGGCATGGGGCGACACTATGCCGAGTTCCGGAACTACGATCTGGGCGCCGGCAACCGAAAGGGAGTGTCTTCCCTCTCTCCTTACATCCGCCGCAGATTGGTCGCCGAGCCGGAGGTGGTTCATGCGGCACTGCGCGCCCACGGCCCCGAAGCGGCCGAGAAATTCGTGCAGGAGGTCCTCTGGCGCGGCTATTTCAAGGGCTGGCTGGAACGGAGACCCCAGGTGTGGACCAGCTACGTGCAAGGTCTGTCATCAGATCTAGCGGCGCTGGAGGAAAACCGCCGCTTGCAGCGCGACGTTGACAGGGCAGTGGGTGGGCTGACGGGGCTTGCGTGCTTCGATGCCTGGGCCGCCGAGCTGGTGGAAACCGGCTACCTGCATAACCACGCCCGGATGTGGTTCGCCTCGATCTGGATTTTCACGTTCGGTCTGCCGTGGCGGATTGGGGCGGATTTCTTCTACCGCCACCTGCTCGACGGGGACGCGGCATCGAACACGCTGGGCTGGCGCTGGGTGGCCGGGCTGCACACGCGCGGCAAGCCCTATCACGCGCAACCCTGGAACATCGCCAAGTTCACCGGCCAGCGGTTCACGCCGCACGACCACGATATAGCGCAGGTGGTCGACAGCCTTGAGGCGCAGGAGCCCGACGGCTTGCCGCCGGTGCAACCGCTGCGGCCACTGATACCGCCGCAGCGGTGCGAACCCACGGCCCTGCTGATCACGGATGAGGATTGCCTGATCGAGAATTTCGACCGGTCCGGCCTCGATATCCGCGCATCCGCGACCTTGGCCGCCAGTCACCTGCGCTCCCCGTTGGCGGTGTCGGCGGGGGTGAGCCGGTTCGAGGAGGAGGCGCTGGCCGATGCCGCGGCGCGTGCCGGTGTTTCGCCCGTGCGGCTGCGGGCCGATGATCCCGCGGTGTTGGCCGAATGGGCGGCCGTAGCCGGAGTCACGCAGGTCGTCACGCCCTACCTCACCCGTGGCCCGCTGCATGACTGGGTGGCCCAGGCGGCGCCTTTGCTGGCGACCCGAGGCATCGCCGTCCGCGAATGGCGCCGTGACTGGGACAACGCGATCTGGCCGCACGCCACCGCGGGCTTCTTCAAGGTGAAACAGCAGCTTCCCTGCATCCTCGCCCACCTGGTGCCGGCATGATCGATGTGGCGATCATTGGCGCCGGGATCGCGGGACTGGCCTGCGCGCGCCGGCTGGCCGCAGCCGGGCGATCGCCGGTGCTGTTCGACAAGGGGCGCGGTATTGGCGGCCGGGTCGCCACGCGCAGGGTCGACGGGCTGCAATTCGACCACGGAGCGCAATATGTGACCGCCCGGGACGGCGGCTTTGCCGGCGCATTGGCGGAGCTGGCGCGATGCGGGGCCGTCGCCAACTGGGATACCGGAATGGGCCGCGCCGTGACCGTCGGCACGCCGGGCATGTCTGCCCTGGCACGGGGCCTAGGCCAGGGTCTGGACGTTCGCCAGACTGCGCTGGTGACGGCAATCAGCCCCGACGGCCAAGGCTGGCTGTTGCGGATCGGGGAGGCCGAACATCGCGCCGCGCGGGTCGTCGTCACCGTGCCGGCGCCGCAGGCCGTGGAGCTTCTTGGTGCGGATCATCCGCTGGTGGCGCCCCTGGCATCGGTGCGCATTGAACCCTGCCTGACGCTGATGGCCGCGGTCGCCGCGCCCGCCCCCTTCGTGACCCGCGGCGATCCGGATGATCCACTCGCCTGGATCGCGCAAGACAGCAGCAAGCCCGGGCGCCAGGCGGGAGATATCGTTGCGTGGGTTGCGCAGGCCGGGGTTTCCTTCAGCGAACGGAATCTTGAAAGCGATAGTGTCGCGCTCGTCGCCGTGATGCTGCCGCTGCTGTGCGACAGGCTGGGCATTGCGGTGGACCGGGTGTGCCACGCGGCAGCGCATCGCTGGCGCCATGCCCGCGTGATCACGCCGCTCGGCCAGCCCTTCCTGCGGGCCTCCGAGGGGAGCCTTTATCTTGCGGGCGATTGGTGCCTCGGCGCGCGGGTCGAGGCCGCCTGGACGAGCGGCACTGCCGTGGCCGAGGATCTGCTGGGGCAGATGCCGTGATCGCCGATCCGCGGATCGGCCGACTGCTTGTCCTGATCCGCGCGGCTAGCCGGCCGCCGCCAGGGGCCGGGCGGATCGTGCTGGCGCTTGGCCTGGGCGTGCTGTGCCACACGCTGTTCGCCGCGGCGGTCCTCGCGATGATGGCCGCCATGTATTTCGGGCTGAGCAGGAGCCTGGGAACCGCGGCCGGGTTGTGGGCAGTGGCAGCAAATGCCGCGTTGCTCGTGCAGTTTCCGCTGGCCCACTCGCTTCTGCTGACCCGGCGTGGTGGATCGTGGCTAACCCGAGTGATCCCCGGCCCGCATGGCGCCACGCTGGCCACCACCAGCTATGCCATCATCGCCTCCGCCCAGCTTCTGGCGCTGTTCGCATTGTGGAGCCCGTCGGGCATCGTTTGGTGGCGGGCGGACGGCGCGGCGCTCTGGGCTGTCTCGGCGCTGTATGCGGCGAGCTGGCTGCTGTTGATCAAGGCCAGCTTCGACGCCGGGACCGAGGTGCAATCTGGCGCCCTGGGCTGGCTGTCTTTGGTCGCGCGCATCCGCCCGGTCTTCCCCGACATGCCGACACAGGGGTTGTTCCGCCTGGTCCGCCAGCCGATCTACGTGGCGTTCGCCCTGACGCTGTGGACGGTTCCGGTCTGGACGCCGGACCAGTTGGCGCTGGCGCTCAGCTACACCGCCTATTGCCTGTTGGCGCCCCGCCTCAAGGAACGACGGTTCGCCGCGCGCTACGGCGACCGGTTCGATCGCTATCGCGGCCAGGTGCCTTATGCGCTGCCGCGCCTCAAACCTCGGAATGACCAATCCCATGCGCAATGACCTGACGATCTATGACCGAGTGGCGGACCAGTGGTGGTCGGACGAGGTGCGGTGGGTGCGCACCCTGAAGAATCTCGTGCCCGGGCGTTTGAAATGGTTCGACCGGCACATCGACTGGCCGGGCAAGGCGATCCTCGACCTCGGCTGCGCCGGCGGCTTCATGGCCGAAGCGATGGCGCGGCGTGGCGCGATCGTGACCGGCATTGATCCCGCGTCAGCGGCGGTCGGGGCCGCGCGGCGTCATGCCCGCAGCAGCGGCCTGCCGATCACCTACGATGTCGGCGTGGGCGAGGCGCTGCCGTATGCGGCGGAGGGCTTCGATGCCGTCGTCTGCGTCGATGTGCTGGAACACGTGGCCGACCTGGGCAAGGTGCTGTCCGAGGTGGCGCGCGTTCTGCGCCCTGGGGGCTTGTTCCTGTTCGACACGATCAACCGCAACCCGCTGTCCCGGTTCGCGACGATCACCGTGGCGGAAAACATCCTCGGCCTTCTTGTAATAGGGGCACAACCACGGGCACGCAGGTGGCGGGTTCTCCGAACGCCGGCGGTCAAACGGGCGACGGAAACAACCGTGCTTGCGCCAATCAGGCAGGGCGCAGGCGAGCTCTGACGTAATGGTCGAGCGGTTCGATGATCGCGT